>DASRVB010000096.1:0-12572 GCA_035687725.1 Gemmatimonadota bacterium | reverse complement strand
CGCGCGCGCCTTCCAGACCGCTGGACCTGTCACCGCGATGCCGCCGCTCGCCGCCGGCGCGATCTCCGCGCCGAGCGCGGCCAGGGCCGTGGCCGTCGAGCGCACGTCGAGTCCCGGCGCGAGGCCCGTGACCGTCGCGGTTCCCTCCGCCAGGGCGTTCAGGATCAGCGCGCGGTGCGAAATCGATTTGTCGCCCGGAACGCGCAGGCGGGCCCGGATCCGGCCCAGCGGGGCCAGCCGGACCTCGCTCATGCCACCGCGGCGTGCGGGCGGTTCATACGACCGCGGGGTGCGGACGGAGAGCGGAGCGGACGCGCTCGAGATCCTCGTTCATGCGCGCGAACATTTCGAAGGTGAGGCTCTGCGGGCCGTCGGAGAGGGCGTTCTCGGGGTCCGGATGGACCTCGACCATGAGCCCGTCCGCGCCCGCCGCCAGGGCCGCGATCGCGAGCGGCGGCACGAGGTCGCGCCGGCCGGTGGCATGACAGGGATCGACGACGACCGGGAGGTGCGACAGCTGCTTGAGGAGCGGCACGGCGGCGATGTCGAGTGTGTTCCGCGTGTAGCGCTCGAACGTGCGGATCCCTCGCTCGCAGAGGATCACGTTGGGGTTGCCCTCGGCCACGACGTACTCGGCCGCGAGCAGGAACTCCTCGAGCGTCGCGCTCTGGCCGCGCTTGAGGAACACCGGCCGGTCGGTGCGCCCCACGTGCTGGAGGAGGCGGAAGTTCTGCATGTTCCGCGCGCCGACCTGGAGGATGTCGGCCACCTCCGCGACTGCCGGCACGTCCTCGGCGGACACGACCTCGGTGATGATCGCCAGTCCGGTCTCTTCGCGCGCCCGCGCGAGCAGGTCGAGGCCCTCGGTCTCCATTCCCTGGAACGAGTACGGCGAGGTGCGCGGCTTGAACGCGCCGCCGCGCAGCACCTCCACGCCCTGATCGCGGAGAAAGCGGGCGATCTCCATGATCTGATCCGCCGACTCGACCGCGCAGGGTCCGGCGATGACCGTGAAGCTCCCTCCTCCGAAGCGGAATCCCTCGCCGCGAACGACGGTGTCCTCCTTCTGGAGCTCGCGGTTCACGAGCTTGAAGGGCTTGAGCACAGGGACGACGTCCTCGACGCCTTCGAAGGAACGGATCCGGTCGATCGGGACGTGCCGGTCCTCGCCGATGAGCCCGATCACGGTCCGCTCCTCCCCGCGCACGATGCGTCCCACCCTCAGGCCCTGGGACTCGATGAACTTGACCAGCTCGCCCATCGCCTTGAGCGACACGCCGGGTTTGAGGATGACGATCATTCGCAGGCTCCCATCATTCGCAGGCTCCCATCTCGTTCAGGTCCCCCCGCAGCTCGCGGGTCACTCCCAGGTAAACGTGGCGCACGGCTCCATGGTTCACGTCGAGGTCGGCGATCATGAGCGCGCGCACGACGCGCTCCATCTGTCCGGCGACCGGCGCCTCCTGCGCCCCGAGCAGCGGCACGTGGCGCCAGCCGAGCGCGCGCGCCGAGGCAGCCGCGTGCGCGGTCGTGAGGTCCGGCGTCTGGGTGAACCAGATCGCCAGCAGGCTCTCCGGCGCGGCCTCGTTGCGGGCCACCATCTCCCGCAGGAGATCCCGGGTCGCCGCGTCGATCGCGTCCGGCGTGTCGGCGGCGGTCTGGACCGCCCCCCGGATTCCGCGCAGGGGGCTCACGACGTTCCTCTCAGGAAGTTGGCGATCAACCGGGGGCCGTCGGCCGTGAGGATCGATTCGGGATGGAATTGTACGCCTTCCGTCCGGGTGCCGGCCACGCGCAGGCCCATGATCTCGCCCTCGGAGGTGTAAGCCGACACCTCGAGGTCGGCGGGGAGCTCCTTCTCCGAGACGATCAGCGAGTGGTAGCGGCCGGCCTGCATCGGGTTGGACACGCCGGAGTACAGAGAACGCCCATCATGGTAGACGCGCGACGCCTGTCCGTGGACGACCCGCGGCGCGCGCTCGACGCGGCCGCCGCGCACGTGGGCGATCGCCTGGTGGCCGAGGCAGACGCCGAGGATCGGAACGCGGCCGGTCCAGCGCTCGACGATCGCGCACGTCGACCCCGCGTCCTCCGGCCGCCCGGGTCCGGGGCTCACCACCACGTGCGTGGGCGCCAGCTCCTCGAGCGAATCGGCGTCGATCGAATCGTTGCGCCGCACGATCACCTCGCGTCCCTCACCGTAGAGGGTCTGGACGAGGTTCCAGGTGAACGAGTCGTAGTTGTCGACGACTACGATTCTATGGTTCATGGATGGAGCTCCGGGGGCTCGTGGCATCGGCGCGGGGTCGCATCACCTCGGGGACGGACTCGCGGCGCGGGTCGTTCCTCCACTCGCTCGGTTCGGCAGGGTGTGGCATCGAAAGAGCGATGCCACACCCTGATCGCCGAATCGGCTCGCGGGGAACGACGCTCCGCGCCGCGTCGTATCGTCCCCTCGGCGATGCGCCCCCGCGCCGGCGCCGGGCCCCCGACCCTCCATCCCTGCACCATCGCATCCGTCTCCGCCGGACCCCTGCTCCACCGGCCCCCTCCCCCTTCCCCTCGGCGCCCAGGTTCGGGGGCGCGGAGGTCGGGGGGGCGGCGATGCGGACGCGAGGGCGCGGGGGTTGTGAGGCGCGCGCGGTAGAGCGGGCGCGGTGGAGTGGTGGAGCGGGCGGGGCGTCCCGCGCGTCGCGAGACCGGCAAGGTGCCGGCGGCGCGGGACGACCCCGAGGGGCCGTGGCGCGGGAGTCGAGCGAGACCCCGCAGCGAAGCGAGGAGGCTCGCGAGCGGGAGCGCGGCTCCCGAGGGGACGTCCCGCGCCGCCGACCTCGTACCGACCACACGACGAACGACGATCCTCACAGGTCTCCCCCAGCGAGCTCCAACGCCCGCGCCAATGCGCGCCCCTTGCTGAGCACCTCCGCGTGCTCCCGTTCCGGCACGCTGTCCGCGACGACTCCGGCTCCCGCTTGGAACGCGTAGCGGCCGTCGTGGAACACGATCGTCCGGATCGCGATCGCCTGATCCATCCCTCCGTCGACGCCGAAGTAGCCGACCGCGCCCGCGTAGGGCCCACGCGCAGATCCCTCGAGCTCGGAGAGGATCTCCATCGCGCGGATCTTGGGAGCGCCGGTCACGGTGCCCGCCGGGAACGCGGCGCGGAAGAGATCGAACTGGCCCGCGTCGGGGGCCAGCACGCCCTCGACGGTGCTCACCAGATGCATGACGTGCGAGTAGCGCTCGATCTCCTTGAGCGCGGTCACCTCCACGGTGCCCGGCGCGGCGACGCGCCCGAGATCGTTGCGGGCGAGATCGACCAGCATCGTGTGCTCGGCGTTCTCCTTGGCGTCACCGGTCAGCTCGGCCGCCAACGCGCCATCCTCTTCGGCGGTCTGGCCGCGGGGCCGCGTGCCGGCGATCGGGCGCAGGAGCGCGCGGCGCCCCTGGAGTCGCGCCAGGGCCTCCGGGCTCGAGCCGACGATCTCCGCGCCTCCGGCCCGGACGTAGTACAGGTACGGTGACGGGTTGAGGAGGCGCAGGGCGCGGTACACGGCGAAGGGATCCGCCTCGCTCTCGCCGGAGAACCGGACCGAGAGGACGATCTGATATGCGTCCCCGGCGCGGATGTGCTCCTGCGCGCGCTCGACCGCGCCGACGAACTCCTCCTGCGAATGGCTGGCGATCGGCTCGTCGCTGGCTCCGGGGCCGGGCGGCGCGGCCGCATTGGTCCGCAGCACGTGCTCGATCTCGCGCTGTAGCATGGGGTCGTCGTCGGGAGACAGCGGATGGCAGGTCAGCGTCGAGCGCACGTGATCGAACGCCAGGAGCGCCTTCGGGACCACGAACGCGGCGGTGGGGAGCGGCAGCGGCGCCGCGCCGGCCGGCGGCAGCCGCTCGAACCACGCCGCCGCCTCATATCCCACGTATCCGACCAGTCCGGCCGGAGCGCGGCGCAGGTCCGGAGCCGAGAGCTTGAGCCCCGCGAGCCACTGCTCGAGCGCGGCTAGAGCATCCCCGTCCACGCTGCGCGTGGAACCGTCCACGGTCAGCGCGCCCTGCTCCAGCGTGACCTCGTGGCGCCGCCCGACTCCGATGAACGAGTAGCGACCCACCCTCTCGCCGCCGGCCACGCTCTCCAGGAGGAACACGGGATCGAGCTCGCTCAGCTTGAGGAACGCAGAGACCGGCGTGTCGAGATCGGCCGCTATCTCGCGGCCCGGGTCGAACGGCATCGTCGTCATCGGATCGGAGTTCGGGTTCAAAAAAAAACCCACCTGATCCTCTCAGGTGGGTCGCCTCGCGCTTCGAACGATCGCGGTCCGCTACACGGCGCCCACCGGTGGCCTGGACCACCAGCACCCGGTGAAGAAGAACGCGCCGCGATCGAACGTGTCACGCATGGGGCCCATGCTATTCGCGTCGCCCCGGGCCGTCAAGCGTGGCGAATCGCCACGGGAATCGGGCAAGGGTCGCGCGGGCGCGGAAGCGCGCGTAGACGATCGCGGAAGCGGGGTTCCGCTCGACCTCGATTCCCGACCCCTTCCGCGGTCCCTTCGCCACTGGCACAGAGGTTGCCCGATTCCCTTTCCGAGGCGCGCCGCCCGGCGCCCCCGACTTCCTCTTCGGCGACGAGAACGACACCATGTCAACGATCCCTTCGGCCGCACGAGCGATCATCGCCTTTGCGATCCTCTGCGCGGTCGCCTGCTCCGGCGCGTCGTCGCCCGTCGATCCCGGCTCGCCCGATCCCTCGCCGCCGGGACCGAACCCGCCGGCACCAGGACCTTCGCTGACCGTTTCGACGAGCGCAGTCTCGATGGGCGCCGTCGCCGCGCAGGCGTCGATCATGCTTCGCAACCCGGGCGGAGCGCCCGTGTCGTGGGCCTATGAGGCCACCGCCGGTTGGGTGACCGCCACCCCCGCCGACGGGACGCTGCCCGGGGGCGGGTCCGCAGCCGTCCGGATCGAGGTGGATCGCGACGACCTCGAGCCGGGTGTCCACTCGGGACGCGTCCGCTTCCTGGTCGGAGACGAAGGACCGGAGGTCGACGTCACCGTCGAGGTGCCGGCGCCGGCTCTGCCGATGGCGGCGGTGTCCCCGGCCTCGCTCGCGCTGACCGTGGAAGACCTTTCGGCGGCCGTGTACGTCACGAACGCGGGCGGCGCGCCGCTGACCTGGTCGTGGGATGCTCCGTCCTGGGCCACCGTGGAGCCGGCATCGGCGACGACAGCGCCGGGCTCCACCACCGCGGTTGTCATCACGCCGAATCGGTCTTCGCTTTCAGACGGCACGCACACGGCTACGCTGACGCTCGCATCGAACGGCGGCCAGCGATCGGTGGCGCTGTCGCTCGCCGTCGCGTCGCCGGCGCGGCTCTCCGTGTCGCCTCTGCAGGTCGACTTCGGCTCGACCGGCACCTCGTCCACCGTGACGATCTCGAACGCGGGCGGCCGCCTGCTCGCATGGAGCGCCGGCGAATCGGCTGCCTGGCTGTCGGCGAGCCCGGCGTCGGGCACCCTCGCGCCCCATTCGAACGCGACCATCCAGCTCTTCGCCGACCGCGGGGGATCGACGGCGGGCACCTACGTGGAGACCCTCTCGGTCGAGTCCGGCGTGGGCACGGCCGCGGTGGAGGTCGTCATGACCGTCCCCACGCCCGACCCGCCTTCGCCGCCACCCCCGTCTCCGCCGCCGCCCTCCCCTCCACCGCCGTCACCGCCACCGCCGTCGGGGAGCGTGGCGCTGGCAGGCCGCATCGTCGACCAGTTCGGCGGCCACGGCGTGGCGGGCGTGACCGTCCGGTTCGCAGGACAGACGGTCACCACGGATGGCTCGGGCGCGTTCTCCGTCCCCGGCGATCCCTCCGGGTCGCTCAAGGGTCTCGAGCTGTCGGGGCCGAACGTCTACTCGCGCGCCACATTCGCGCGCGGTCAGGACACCCAGTGGCGGATCGTCCCCGAGAGCTTCGACATGGCCGCGTTCGACGACATGGCCCGCGAGTACGAGCCGCGCACGATCCGCTGGGTGAGTTCGCCGAGCATCTACATCGACACGCGGCCCGAGGGGTTCGCGGGCGGCCTCGAGCTCGAACGCTGGATCTCCGAGGTCCGCAGCAACGCGCCCGCGTTCGTATCGGACTGGACGGGTGGCGTGGTAGATCCCGGCTCGGTGACGGTGGGCAACTCGCCGCCGTCCGAGGGCACGCCCGGCACGATCGTGATCCACTTCAGCGAGAGCGATCAGCGCTACTCCGGGCCCAACACGGTGGGCGTGGCACGGACCTTCTGGAGCGGCGACCGATCGATCTCCAGCGCCACAGTCTGGCTCCGATTCGAGCGCTATTCCGGACCGTCGAACGCGAACATCCGGCGGGCCGTCCTCGGCCACGAGCTCGGCCATGCGCTCGGGATGGGCCACATGAACGGATCGACCGCCAGCATCATGACCCCGAGCGTGTCGAGCGCGTCCCTTACCGGCTTCGACGACGACGCCGGGCTTCTGCTCTACACGCGCTCGCCAGGCAACACGTCGCCGGACGTCGACAGCCAGGCGACCTATCGCGGGTCGCTGACCCCTTCGAGGGCGGTCGGTTCCTACGAGTGGGTGTGCGGCGCCGGAGAGCGCCGGTGACGCTCAGCGGATGCCGGTGTCGATGTCGAAGTCGAGCGACGTGGTGCGGCCGGCCTCGATGCGAAACCGCTCGTCGGGAGCCGGCGTGCCCTGGATCCCCAGCGAGTGGCTCAGCGTGACGCGGTAGGACCCGGGCTGGAGGGACAGCTCGAATCGTCCGTCACCGTCCGGCCTCACCTCCGCGACCAGCCGCTCGCCCACGGGCAACCGGGCATACACGAGAACGAGGATCGATTGGAATGTCCCGGGAGGCGGGGGGCATTCCTGGCCCTCGACCTCGACCGGGCAGAAAGGCCCTGCCGAGATCTCCCCGACCAGCGTGCCGGCCGGACCCTCGGTCTCGAGCGTGGAGCCGTTGCACCCGAGGCCCGCCAGCAGGCAGGCCGCGAGCGCCGTCTGCCGGCGGTTGGTGGATCGCCTCCGGTCCACCGCGTCACGCCCCACGGTAGCTCAGGACGTCGATGCCGGTCTCGGTGATCAGGACGTCGTCCTCCCAGCGGAATCCGAACTTCCCGGGGAGGTAGACTCCGGGCTCGACGGTCACCACATCGCCCGGCGCGAGCTTCACTTCGCTCCCGGCCACCAGATACGGCGGCTCGTGGATCTCACGGCCGAGACCGTGTCCCAGCCGGTGTGTGAACCGGTCACCCCATCCCGCCTTGCGGATCACGCTCCTCGCGGCCTCGTCCACCGCGCCGCACGCGACTCCGGGGGCCGCCAGCTCGAGCGCCGCGCGCTGGGCCTCCCGGACGACTTCGGCGATACGGCGGAACTCGTCAGGCCCGCCTTCCGGGGGGGTCGACTGCCCGTCCCACCACGTCGTGCGCGTCAGGTCCGCGGTGACTCCCTCTCCCCATCCTCCCCAGTCGAGCAGCACGGCCTCCCCGCGCTTGAGCGCGCGATCGGACGGCTCGCCGTGCGGCACCGCGCTGCCGGCGCCGAACTGGACGAGGGACCAGGCCTCGTATCCCCGCGATGCGAACTCGTCGGCGATCCACCCCGCGACCTCCTTCTCCGTGACGCCGACCGCGAGGCGGGGGACGACGGCGTTGTGGACCTGCCAGGCCGCGGAGATCGCCCGCCTGAGTGCCGCGATCTCGCTCTCGTCCTTGGCGCGCCGGATCCGCTCGAACAGATCCGCGCCGTCGGCGAACCGCGCACCGGGGGCCGCTGCCTCGATGCGGGCCGCGTCGTGGTACGACGTGGTGGGCTCGAACACCCACGTCCCGCCGCCGGCGACCCGCTTCGCGACCGCGGCGAAGGGATCCTCGGTCTCCTCCCACGGGTCGAGATCCACGCCCGGGCAGGCCTTCGACAGGCGCTCGGCCTCGAAGGCCGGGCACACGATCCAGTCGGCACCGGAGGCCGTCAGGCCGAGGCACGTCAGTCGCTCGGAGCGATCGATCGCCGCTCCCGTCAAGTACTCGAAGTTGACGCCCGGGGTGGCGAGCGCGCCCGCCCAGCCTCGGCGCCGAAGCTCCTCTCGCGCGCGCTCGCGACGCGCGGGAGCGCTCAGGCGCCCTCCCCGCAGGCGGCCAGGCTCGCGAGGGAGCCCTCGCGATCTCGCGCGACCAGGTCGGCGTAGCCGCCCACGAGCTCGCCGTCGATCAGGATTTGGGGGAACGAGCGCGCGGAGGGCGCCGCCTCGGCCAACCGCTCGCGGCCTTCCGGCGTTCGCGGCAGCCACACCTCGCGGAACCGGACGCCCCGCGCGACGAGAAGCGACTTCGCGCGCTCGCACCAGCCGCAGTAGTCCGTGGTGTAGACGACGACCCGCTCACAGTGCATGGACTCTCCACGAATGGGTCCGCGTTCCAAATCGTGTCGCCGAGCCGCAGAACGATAGCCGGACCTCCGTCCGCAGGTCCAGATGCGGACCCCGGAACGCCGCGATGCGCGGACCTCAGCCGCGGGTCAGGAACGCGACAGCCACGGCTCCGGGGCCGGTGTGCGCGCCGAGCGCGGGACCGACCTCGACGATGTCGACCTCGGCTCCCGGCGCCGCTTTCGCGATCTCCTGACGGAAGGCGTCGGCCGCCGCGGGCGCCGCGGCGTGCGCGATCCAGACGACGTCCGGAGGTGCCGGCTCGCGCTCGATCGCCGATACAGCGCGCGAGAGCGTCGCCCGGTGGACCTTCCCGCGCCGGGCGAGGCGAAGGAGGCGCGCCGCGCCGCTCCCGGGATCGATGGTGAGGACCGGCACGAGGCCCAGCCGCTCGGCGATCCGCGCCTTCCAGCCCGCCAACCGGCCGCCGCGCCGGAGATAATCGACGGTCGGAACCGCGATGAAGAGCCGGACGCGGCCCCGAGCTTCCTCCGCGGCTGCCGACACCTCGTCGATCGAGCCTCCGGAGGCGGCCCGCTCCGCCGCCGCCCGCACCACCAGGCCCTGCCCGATCGACGCGCTCCGGGTATCGACGACCCGGATGCGTGCCGGATCGGCGAGTGCCGCCGCGCGCCGCGCCGCCCCGTGCGTCCCGCTGAGCGCGGCGGAGAGCGACGGGACCACGAGCTCCCCGTAGTGCTCGAAGAGATAGGAGTAGAGCGCCGCGTAGTCACCCGGAGCGGGCTGCGAGGTCCGGACGGCGGTCTCGCCGCGCGAGAGCCGGTCGTAGACCTCCTCGGGGTTGACTGTCTGCTTGTCGAGATAGACCGACGGACCGAGAAGGACTCTCAGCGGCACGGTATGGATCCGGAGCCCTTGCAGGGTCCGCTCCGGCAGGTCGGCCGCCGTGTCGGTCACGACCGCGACGCGCCCGCGGTCGAATCGCGCGAGGTGCTGCGCACGCATGTCGTCGGCCTTGGTGGACGCCAGGCTGCCGAAGCCGGCCGCGACCTCGAACACCTTGTCGGGTCGATCCGTGTGTACGTGCACGCGAATGCGACGCGCGGAGCCGGCCACGACCAGCGAATCCCCGAGCGGCGAGACGGCCTCGCGCACGCCCGCGATGTCGAGCTCCTGCCCTTCGATCATGCACTCGGTGCAGAACCTGAGGCCGATGTCCTGCGGCGCGACCTCCACCGCGGCGTGCTCGAGCGCGGTGGCGTGGCCCTCCTCGACGACCGTTCCCGCCAGCCGCCCCTCGGCGAAATGGAGGATTCCCTCGAGGAAGTACACGAACCCCTGCGCTCCGGCGTCGACGACTCCCGCCCGCGCCAGCTCCCGCAGCTGATCGGGCGTGCGGGCCAGCGCTTCGCGGGCGGTTTCGATCGATGCGCGGAAGGCCTCGAGGAGATCGACCCCGTCTTGCAACGCGCGCGCGCGAAAGGCCGCCGACCAGGCGCGCATGACGGTGAGGATCGTCCCCTCGCGCGGCCGGGCGAGCGCTGCCTGCGCCGCGTCGCTGGCCCGGCTGACCGCATCCGCCAGCGCCGGACCAGTCGCCCGCAGGCGACCTTCGAGCGCGGCCGCGAACCCCTCGAGGAACTGCGCCAGGATGGCGCCCGAATTCCCGCACGCTCCGTACAGCGCGCCATCGGCCATTGCGCGGCTCACGGCGCCGACGCCGCGGTCGCGGACACGCTGAGCCCGCTCGGCGGCGCTGACGAGCGTGGCCGCGAGGTTCGTGCCCGTGTCGCCGTCAGGGACGGGAAATACGTTGATGCCGTTGAGATTTTCCTGACGCTGACTCACCCACCGCGCGGCCGCGGCGGCCGCTCGTCTCAGGCGGGTCCCGTCCAGGTAGCGGACGGGCGCCGTCCTCAGACGTCGCTCGAGAGCCGGGCGGCGCGCTGTGAGAGCATCGCCGACGCCTTCTCCACCGCCTGCCGGATCGTGCCGTCCATGCTGGGGCGGTATTCCGCGGTGTATGCGAGCAGGGTGACCGGAACGGGGCCGTCGTCGACCTCGAGGTCGAGGGTCGTCAGCGACTGCCGGATCCTCTCGGCGAGGATAGCGGCGCCGTAGCGCGGGGTGTCCGGCGCGAGCACGAGGAACTGTCCGTCCCCGTAGCGACAGGTGATGTCGGCCTTGCGCTTCTGGAGGACGAGGGCCTGGGCCACCTGGCGGAGCGCATCTTCGGCGACCTCCTCTCCGTAGCGCTGCCGCAGCGAATCGAGGTCGGCGAGTGCGAGGAGCAGCACGGAGAGCGGCGCCACGCCGAGCGCGCCCTCGTCGACGGGATGTCCCGTGAGATCGTTTACGAACTGGGCCACGTCCTCGACGACGTCCGGCGTCAGCCGTCGGGCCGAGATGGTGCGCACCATTCCCTTGCGGACCACGACCAGGCGCGTGTCGGACCCCGGGGCAACCAGGCGCACGATTACCTCGACTACGCCGCCCATCGGCGCCTCGCCGCTCACGGCGATCATCTCCGAGCCATCCCAGTCGGATTCGTAGGCGGCCAGCGCTTCGCAGGGACAGGCCGCGCCGAATACCGAGGCCCCGGCCACTGCGTCCGGCGCCAGTCCCAGGTACTCGCCGTAGGCGGCGTTGCAGTACTCGACGCGATGGTCGGGCCCCACGAGCGCCATCCCCAGATCGACGGCGTCGAGCGCGGCGCAGAGCGTGCGCTGGTCCGGCACATATCTGCCGGGCGCGCTCAGCCGGTCGTCCTTCCGGTCAGGAGCTTCGAGAGTCTGTCGGGAAAGTCGGTGATCAGACCGTCCACGCCCAGCTCGAGCAAGGTTTTCATCTCGCGCGGATCGTTGACCGTCCAAACGTACACCTCGCAGCCGAAGCCGTGAGCCGCATCCACGAAGGGGCGACTCACGATCTGGGTTCCACGCCACGTCGTCGGCACCGCGAATGCCACCGCGGGCGGACGGAAATCGTCCCACGCATCGGAGCCGAGGCGACGCAGGAAATCCGCCACGTCCTCAGGCCCGAAGCCGGTCGGCTGTTCCGGCTCGAGATCGCGGTACCGCGCGAGGGGAGCCTGCTCCAGCGAGAACACCAGGCAGCGTCCCCCGGCACCCATTTCCCGCAGCAATCGTGCCAAGTCCTCCTCCAGGGCGGGGAGCACCTGCTTGACCTCGATGATGAGCGGGGTGTCCGGGAAGGCCTCGAGGACCTCCGCGAGGGTGGGTATCCGAACGCCGGCGCCCCGAAACGGGAAGCTGCGACCGCCGTCGGGCGAAAAGCGGAAGCCGGCGTCGAGCTCCCGGAGCTCGGCCAGCGAGCGCTCGTGGATCGGGCCGTCGGCGTCGGTCGTGCGCTCGAGGATATCGTCGTGGAAGACGACGATGTGGCCGTCGGCGGTGCGATGGACGTCGAGCTCGAAGCCCTCCGCGCCGCTCTCGATGGCCGCGCGAAAGGCCTCCATCGTGTTTTCGGGATGGGTCCCGCTGGCGCCGCGATGGGCGAATTTCCGCGGCAGCTCCCCGGCGAAGAATTCGCTCACTGGCGACATGCCATAGACTAGATAGCGGCTCCGCACCGGTCAACCCGAAAGCTCGACGAGCTCGCGCAGGTCGCGCACGACGAGGACGCCGTCGGGAGCGCGGCCCATCCCGCTGCGATCGAGCCACACCGCCTCCCACTCCGCGGCCAGCGCCGGCAGGATGTCGTGGTCCAGCCTGTCACCGACCATCATCGGGGGCGGCCCGTTACCGCCGGTCCCGGCGAGCTGGCGGGCAACGGCCGCGAACGCATCGTGGCTCGGCTTGGCGGCCGGCAGATCGAGCGAGACGATGACGCGGCAGAAGTATCCGCCGATCCCGAGGGCGGCCAGGAGCGGCAGGAGCCGCGCGTCCCAGTTGGAGAAGACGGCCAGCGGCGTTCCCCGCACCCGAAGAGCACGGAGCGCAGGGCGGACGTCGTCGTAGAGACACCAGGCGTCCGGGCCCGAGAACCGTTCCCAGGCTCGGTCGAAGAACGCGTCGAAGGCGAACTCGGGGATCGATTCCCCGGCGTCGGCGACGGCCGCACGGGCCACCGCCCGCCACCAGCCGCGCGCGGCTGTCCCTCGAGCCCGCGGCGCCAGGTGCCCGAACGCGA
>DASRVB010000095.1:0-7553 GCA_035687725.1 Gemmatimonadota bacterium | reverse complement strand
CCCGGGGCAGTGGTCACAGCTGTTCCTTCTCATGGCCGTGATCGCGATCTATCTCTACAACTTCAAGGTCCTGCCGTTGGACGCTGCCGGCGGCACCGGATATTTCATGCGCAACCTCCTGGCGTTCCTGAACGTTGGTCTGGTGGGGCTCGTCGTCGCCGCGCTCGCGGCGCGCTTCGTGCTGCCGGGGATCAGCCTGGAGGGAGGGACCTTGTGGATGCTGCGATCGAGCCCGCTGACACCGAACGAGCTCCTGTGGGCGAAGTTCTGGGGCGGGTTCCTGCCGCTCGTCGTCGTGGCGGAGACGCTCGTGGTCGTGTCGAACAGGATGCTCCACTCGACCACGCTGCTCGCGGTGCTGTCGATCGCAGCGGTGCTCTGCCTGTCGGCTGCGATCGTGGGGCTGGCGGTGGGATTGGGCGCCGTGCATCCGCGGTTCGACGCGGCGGACGGGACCGAAGTGGCTGCGGGCTACGCGGGCATCCTGTTCATGATGATGAGCGCGGTCCTGGTGCTGTTCTCGGTGACCATTCTCGCGTGGCCGGTGTACCATAACTTCCGGGCGCGGTGGCTTGGATGGAGCCCCGGCGCCGGTGAATGGGGAGGAGTGGCAGGCGGACTCGCCGCTGTCGCCGGGGTGTCCATGATCGCGCTGGTGACGGCCATGCGCCGTGGCCGGCATTCGCTGGAGGCCATCGACGCTTGAAGATTCGTAAGCGCATCCTGACCCCGGCGCTGATCGGAGCGCTCGCAGTCTCCGCCGCCGCGCAGACTCCCCGCGCCGGGAAGCCGGAAGCCGGCTTCGACGTGTCGGCGAGTCCCGCCGCGATCGCCACCGTCCTCGACCCCGTCCTGCGAGGAAGGCGCGGCTCGATCGGGATCGCCGTGTATTCGGTCGACCGTTCGGCGCCTCTCTACCTGCGCTCGGCGGATCAATCGCTGCTGCCCGCTTCGAACATGAAGCTCTACACGACCGCCGCCGCGCTCGATCGCCTGGGTCCGGACTTCCAGTTCACGACGTCGCTCTACGCCGACGGTCCCGTGCTTCCCGGCGGGGTGATGGACGGCAACCTGATCCTCGTCGGCCGCGGCGACCCGGCGCTGTCCGGAAGGTTCTTCGGAGACAGCGCTACGTACGTGTTCGACCGGTTCGCTCAGGAGCTCCGCCGGGCGGGTGTCCGGCGGATTACGGGGCGCCTCATCGGCGACGCCTCGTACTTCGACGACCGGTTCGTGGCACCGGGCTGGGAGCCGGGGAACCTCCTGTGGTGGTACGGCGCGCGCTCGAACGCGCTCTCGTTCAACGACAACGTCGTGACGCTGGAGATCCGGCCCGGCGACGTGGTCGGCGACCCGGTTCTGGTTTCGTTCGAACCGCATGCAGACGGACTGCGGGTCGCCAACCGCGCGACCACCAGCTCGCGCAGGGGCGGCCGATCGATCGGGATCGCGCGCCGGCCCGATCTGAACGGGTACGAGATCTGGGGCCGCATCCCGGAGGGTGGAACTCCCGTACGGTACGTGGTGGCCGTGGAAGATCCCGCCGCGTTCGCGCTCTCGGTGATGCGCAGCCGGCTGGAGAGAGCGGGGATTTCGGTGACCGGGCGGGACGAGGTGGTGTACGACCGGGATCTGCTGCCCGCGCGCTCGCGACGGCTCGTGGCCAGTCACGTCAGCCCGCGGTTGGTGGACCTCGTGCGCGTGGTGAACAAGCGCAGTCAGAACTTCTTCGCTGATCAGATCCTCAAGACGCTCGGCGCCGTGGTGGAAGGCGAGGGTTCGTTCAGCGAAGGTGCCGACGTGGTGCGGGATCTGCTGCGAGGATTCGGGGTTTCGAGCCGCTCCGTCGTCATCCGCGACGGATCCGGACTGAGTCGGAGCAATGTCGTCACGGCACGCACGACGGCCGAGCTCCTCGTCGCGATGCGATCCCATCCGCTGTTCGACGACTACTACGAGTCGCTGCTGGTCGCCGGTCTCGACGGGGACCCGAGGCGCCTACGCTCTGCCGCCGCGAGGGGCAACGTACACACCAAGACCGGCACGCTGCGCGGCGTATCGGCTCTCTCGGGCTACGCGACGACGCGCGACGGCGAGCTGGTCGCCTTCTCGGTGATCACCAACGGGATGCCGGGCGGAAAGGCCGCGTCGATCACGCTGGAGGACGCCATAGCGGAAGCGCTGGCGGGGTTCAGCAACCGGTGGTCCCCCATGCTGGAGCGCGAAGTGGGAGGCCGCTGAAGGCGGCCGATCTGCTGCGTTGCGCTCCTCGCGTCTTCCTGCGGCGTAGGAGACACTACGCCTCGGAATCCACTCGTCGCGCGCCTTGTATCTCGGCCACCTTGAGCGGCCTCTAAGTCCTCAGGCAAACGTCAAACCGGGGCGAGCGTCGAGCAGCGGGGTGGGTGCTAGCGGCGACGGAGGCGGAGCGAGAGCTTGACGAGACCCGCGGCGGTCGCGAGGGCGAGCGAGGAGAGGACGATCTTGGCCGTGGTCGTCAGCGGGAGCCCGAAGTGCAGGCTGTGCTTGTGCCTGCTCACGTGCTCCCCCGTCGCCACGGAAGAGCTGACGTAGTCCTCGGCGAACCCTTCCAGATTCCGCTGGATCGCCCGCTTGAGCTTCCGCACCGCGCTGCTCTCCGAGGAGCCGTAGGCGACGAATCCCGGGAGGGTCGGGGAGGTCGCCACGAACGTCCCGTCCTCTTCCTGCTCCAGGAAGATCTGGTACTCCCGGTCGTCCTCCAGTCGCTCCTTCAAGAAGTCCAACATGCGCAAAAACATACGTTGACCCAGCGGGACCCGCCAACGCTCGGGGAGCATGGCGCGGCGCACCATCGGCCGGAAACTGCGTCGAAAATCCGGGGTATGATGGAGACAGCCCGTCAAAATTCCGACTCGACGCCGACCCCTCCGGCCGGTTGTCCGCAAGCACGGCGGGCCTCAGATTGGAGCAGACGCATGTTGCAAAGACGTTCATTCGAAATCGCGATCGTGGCGGTGGCCATCGCGACGCCTCGAGCCATGGCCCAGCCCGACGTCGGGCTCGCCGAGGCGATCCGTGCCTACGACCCCGCCGCGAGCGTGGCGGCAGACCCGGGCCTCACCCAGACCGCCGACTTCAACGGCGATGGCCGTGAGGATGTGGCCGCCGTACTCGAGGGAGGCGGCAAGTCCGCCCTGGTGATCTTCAACCGGACGGCCAGCGGCTATCGCCCCTACGCGCTCTACGCGTCCCTGCCCGCGGGTCCCGTCCAGCTCCGCGTGATTCCGTCCGGGCGACACCGGGTCCTGGGAGCCGCCGGCGCGCTGAAAACGACCGCCCCCTCGCTCGAACTGGTGTTCCCGGGCCGGTCGAGCGCGATGTATGTGTGGGCCGGCGGCCGCTACCAGGTCCACGGAACGGAAAATTATTAGGTCGGTCGCTGAAGACGCTCCCCGCGGTCGCTCAAAACGGCCGAGGTGCTAGGCGCGCGAGGAGTCCGTTCCGAGACGTGGTGATTCCCACGTCGCAGGAACGGCGACGAAGCGCAACGACGCAGATCGGCCGTTTTCAGCGACCGCCCTACTTGCGGATGAGGGACTGGGGCTTGATGTCCGGATCCTTCCCCAGCTCCGCGAGGAACCGGCGCCGCACCTCGTCGCCGACCCCGGCGCCCGCGTGGTCCAGGGAGATCTGCGCGCCGGCCATCTTGCCGTGCCCACCGGCGGTCCCCATCTCTCCCACGACGCGCGCGATCGTCGCCCCGGCATCGTGCTCGTCGCTGCGGGTCCGGAGGCTCAGGTACAGGCGGCCCTTGTTGCGGCCCATTACGAGCGCGTAGTCGGCGCCGTCCAGAGGGATGAAGAAGTCGGCCATCTCCGCGACCATGTCCGGGTTCTCCACCTCCCCCATGTCGGCGACGACGACCCCGTCGTATAGCGCGCTGACCTCGAGCGCCTCGTGGAACGCCTCGAAGTATCGCTGCGGGATGAGAGGGCGCTCGATCCGTGCCATGAGCGTCAGGTCGGCGCGCGGGAAGATTTCCAGGTACGCGTACAGGTCCGCCTCGCTCGCCTCCCGCTCCAGCCCGCGGGTGTCCGACTTGATTCCGATCAGGAGAGCGGTCGCGAGCTTCGTCGGCAGGTCGAGCCCCGCGGCCTTGAGGTAGTAGAACATCATCGTGCTGGTTGCGCCGAACTCCGTGCGCACGTCGGTGAACGTCGCCTTGCGAGTATCGGGTCGCGTGGGATGATGGTCGATCGCGATGGCGATCGACAGGTCGTCGGGAATCGAGTGGTTCCCGGTCTCCGGTTGCGTGTCGATCATGCAGTGGGTGCCGTACTCCTCGAGCCTGACGCTCGAGATCGGATGCATCCGGATGCCCAGGAGCTCCACCATCGCTCGATTGGTCGCGCGGCCGATCGTGCCGCCGAAGGCGATGATCGAGTCGACCTCGAGGCGCCGGGTCAGCAGGTGCTGAAGCGCGTAGGCGCTGGCGATCGAGTCGGGGTCGGGCTGGTCGTGGGTGTAGATCGCGACCGGCCGCTCGTCGTCGACGGCCGCGAGCAGTCGCTCGAGCAGGCGCTGAGCCTCGCTCTCGGCCTCGGCCGGCGTGGCGTGGCGATCGCCGCCGTCGCTGGAACGGCTCTCGGGCACTCGCCTCAGGCGCCCGACAGGATCCTGCGGGCGATCTCGCGAAACCGCTCCGCGATCGGCGAGTCCGGACGGGAGTGGACGATGGGGTCGCCCGCGTCGCCGGAGGGAGCGACATCCTGGTGCAGCGGGATCGTGCCGAGGAACGGAACTCCGTAGCGCTCGGCCGTTGCGCGACCGCCCCCCTGCGAGAAGAGCTGGTGTTCCGCGCCGCAGTCGGGGCACACGAACGTGCCCATGTTCTCGACGATCCCGATCACCGGCGCCCCGACCTTGTCGAACATGCGGAGGCCCTTCCGCGCGTCGATGAGCGCGATGTCCTGCGGCGTCGTGACGATGATCGCACCCTCGAGCGGGACCGCCTGGGTAAGGGTCAGGTGCGCGTCCCCGGTTCCGGGCGGCATGTCTACGACCAGCCAGTCCGTGGGCCCCCAGTCGACCTCGCGCAGGAACTGGGTTACCGCGGAGTGGACCATCGGGCCGCGCCATACCATCGGGGTGTCCTCTTCGACGAGGAACCCGAGCGACATGACCCGGATGCCGTACTTCTCGACCGCCTGGATCCGCTTCCCGGCCACCGTGGGCTTCACGCCCTTGAGCCCCATCATGGTGGGAAGCGAGGGACCGTAGATGTCGGCGTCGAGGAGCGCTACGCGCTGGCCCTCCGCGGCCATGGCGAGCGCGAGGTTGACCGCCACCGTCGACTTGCCGACGCCCCCCTTGCCGCTGGCGACGGCGAGGATGTGGGCGACTCCGGGGATCGGCTGCTGCGCGGCCGGCCGCTTGAGCGGCCCTCCGGCCACGCCGGCCTCCTGCTGGAGCGAGATCGCCACCCGCTCGACGCCCTCCAGCTCCTCGAGGAGCCCACGCAGGTCCTTGAGCACCGTCTCGGAGAGCGGTCGCGCCGGATCGACGAGGACCTTGAAGGCGATCTCCCCGCCGTGGACGGAGAGCTCCTTGACACGGCCGAGCGAGATCAGATCCTTGTCGCTGTCCGGATCCTTGACCCGCCGGATCGTGCGGATGACATCTCTTTCCTGTACGGTGGGCACGGTGAAATCCCGGCGAGGAAGGTACGTTCAGACGAAGGCTCGAGTGGAGAAGCGAATATAGCAGCCCGGGAGGGGGAGGTCATATGAGGCGGATCGACGCAGCCGTGATCGCTCTGGTCGGATCCACCCTGGCGTGGGTCGCCCCGCTGCCGGGACAGGTCCCGGCAGCGGCGCCGGAGCTTCGGCTCCGCTCTTCCGCGGAGGAGCTGCTCTCGATCGCCTATCCGGAGCGGTACGGGGCCGACCCGCGGGCCCTCGCGGAGGATGTCGAGTGGGTGGAGGACGAGAGCTCCGAAATGCGCGAGTGGTGGCGGCGGCAGGGCTCGCTGTTCCTCCTGCGCGCGGGCGACATGGCGGGGCTCGCGTGGCCCTACCGGGACATCGAGGTGTACCTGGTGCGCTTCTGGCCCGAGGTCTCGATCGAATACCCGCTCGTGCTCGCGCTCGACGCCGTGCAGGGAGCCGGCGGGTCGGCGGAGGTCCCCCGCGACGAGGATGTCCGCGTGCTGCTGCTCGCCCACCAGCTCGTCCATTACCTCCTCGACGATCCACCCGATCGGCCCGGCGCCACCGCCGACCCGGCCTACGGCCATCCGTTCATGGTGCCGGGGAGCTTCGAGCTCGAATCCCTGGTCAACTGGGTCACGTACTCCGCGCTCGAGGAGATCTGGGGTCGGGACCGCCTCGAGCGCGCGACGGACGACGATCTGTGGCTCGCATACAACCCCAACCACGAGTTCGTGGTCGACGAGCTGTTGCGGGAAAGGCGGCTGTCGCGCACGTACACGCTGGCCCGATGGCTGCGCGACAACCCGTCCGGCAGCCCGATCTTCGCCGTCGAGAAGGACTACGAGGAGCGCTCTGGGGCGGGGGACGAGGCCACCGTCGCCGGACCCGGCCTGAGCGGCACCGATTACGGGCTCGATCTGGGGGAGGCATTCGACGGCTCGGTCTTCGTGGCGTTCGTCGATGCGGGGTCGGCGGCGGATCGCGCCGGCGTGATGCGGGGCGACGTGCTGAGCACGATCGAGGGGCGCGACGTGGGCCAGGACATCGGGGACGCCCGGCGCCGGCTCGACGAATCGTGGGAGGACGACCGCGAGATCAACCTGAGCGTGCTCCGCGACGGCCGCGAGGTGTACCTGACGCTGGGGAGCTGACGACGATCGTCGTGTAGCGCGACGCGGGGACGCCGGGCTAGATTCCCTCGGTCCTGCCCGTTTTCCGACCCGCACCCGACGCCGACGTTGAGACAAGACGCGTACCCAAGTCTGGGCAGGACCGCCTGGCTCCTCGCGGGCACGCTGCTGATGGCCCTCGTCCTCACGGCCGCGGCGATGGCCCTGTTCCCGGACTGGCCGCAGATGGCCCTGATGGCGGTGCCCACCGAGCTGGCGATGCTGGCGGCGGTGGGGTGGGGCGTAAGGCGGACCGGCCTGCCGTGGCGGCGGGCGCTCGGCCTGCGGCCGCTTCCGCGCATGGCGCTCTGGCCGCTCGCGCTCGTCCTGGCGGGCTCCGTCACCGTGTTCAGCGAGATCTACGTCATCGTGCAGCACGTCGTCCCCGTGCCGCCCGAGTTCGAAGCGCTCCTCCGCGGTCTCCTGCAGATCGACGGCACGGCCGATCTGGTGTTCACGGTCGCGGTCGCCGTCGTGCTCGCGCCGGTGCTCGAGGAGGCGCTGTTCCGGGGAGTCATTCTCCACGGGCTCGCGCGGCGCCGCGGGGCGCGCTCGGCCACGCTATGGACGGCCGCCTTCTTCGCCTTCTTCCACTTCTACAACCCGTGGCAGATCGTGCCGACCTTCTTCCTCGGCCTCCTCCTCGGGTGGGTGGTCCTCGTCACGCGGTCGCTGTGGTCCTCGATCCTCC
>DASRVB010000094.1:0-39409 GCA_035687725.1 Gemmatimonadota bacterium | reverse complement strand
TATATGGAGAGACGGCACATAACTAGTTTCGGGATACGACCCGGGCCAGAGGAGTGGGATGATCGTCGAGTGGCATGAGTGGATCGACAGGTACGTGCACGAAGTGGTCAGGCGGCTGCCGCGGGACCGGCGCGCCGAGGTCGCCGACGACCTGCGCTCGCGGCTGACCTCTGAGGTCGAAGCCCGGCGCCGCGAGTCCGACCTTCCCGCCGACAAGATCGCGCTCGAGCAGCTCGCCGCGATGGGCGATCCGGCGGAAGTCGCGTATCGGCTAGCGCCCGATCAGTCGGTGCTGGTCGGCGCCCGGATCCTGCCGTTCTTCTGGAAGTGCGCCGCCGGCGTTCTGCTCGTCCACCTCGCTTTCACGGCGCTTTGGCTGCGGGGATTCCACACCGTCACGTATCTGCTTCCCTTCCGCTTCGCGTTCACGGGATCGACGAGCTGGATGGATGTCGTGTTCGGGGCGGTCGCGAATTTCGGCATCGTCGTCCTGGTGTTCGCGGTCATCCAGCGGTGGGGCATGGGGTCTCCTTCTCCGTTTCCGAGCCGTTGGGACCCGCGGGGACTGCCGCCCCTGCGTGCGCCGCGCGAACCGACCCGGAACGGGATCGCCATCCGCCTCGGGCTCGCGATCTATGTCCTCGTCGGACTCCATCTCGCTCCCGAGCTGTTCCCGTATCTCGTGTACTCCGAGGGCGACTTCTGGGTGACGTCTCTACTCCACCCTCACTACCGCGCGTTCCTGCCGTGGATCGACCTCTGGCTGGTGCCCACCGT
The DNA here is from genome assembly GCA_035687725.1 of Gemmatimonadota bacterium. GTDB lineage: Bacteria > Gemmatimonadota > Gemmatimonadetes > JACCXV01 > JAHWKZ01 > JAICNR01. The sequence goes on along the minus strand of DASRVB010000094.1, from coordinate 38,632 downwards.
GATCCTGCTGTTGTGGGAGATCGAACGTGGAGAGACCGGCACCGCCGAGCGCTGGGCGATGGCGGGACTCGACGCGCTCGGCGCGATCGTTCTGTTCGGCATCGCGCTGGGCGGCCCCTTCACGGTGCTGGACACGGTCTTCGACCCGCTTATCCTTGTGCTCGGCGTCGCATTCGCGATCTCGACCGTCGTGCTGCTGGCCGCGACGGACACAGAGGTGGCCGATCTCGTCGGAGAGGAGAGTGGTTCATGATCCGCGGGGTGCACACGATGTTCTACTCGTCCGAGCCCGAAGCCCTGCGCGCGTTCCTGCGCGACGTCTTCGAGCTTCCCGCCACGGACGTCGGCGGCGGCTGGCTGATCTTCGATCTGCCCGAAGCGGAGATGGGATGCCATCCCGTCGAGACGGGCGGCGGCGAGACGATGGCTTCCGGAACCGCCCACATCTCGTTCTACTGCGACGATCTCGAGGCCACCATGCGCCGGCTTCGCGCGCGCGGAGTCGAGTTCGTGGACGAAGTGGCAGACGTTGGATACGGCCGCAGGACCACGTTCCGCGCTCCCGGAGACTTCACGATCGAGCTGTATCAGCCGAGCTACGAGAAGGGCTGACCCCGGCCCGGACGGTCAACGACTTCCCGGCCGGTCGAGATGCCGCTGCTCACCGACCTCGTACGCCTCGCGCATCCAGGCCCGCATCCGGGCGTCGATCTCCTCGACCTTGGCGATGCGGAATCTGTGCAGATGGTTCCGCGGGGAGAACGTGCGCACTTCGAGGAAGCGCGGATCCTCGATGCGGCGGGCCAGGATCAGGTGGCCGTCCAGGCCGCCCCGGTGGGGCGTCGCTTGCGCGAACGACATCCGGACATGGAACGCGATGCGGGTCTTCTGGGGGAGCACCGTGACGGGGCCGATCTCCTCGAGGGCCGCGAGGAACGCGTCGAACAGAGCCCGGACTTCCGGCGGCCTTCCCTCGAAGTGGTCCTCCAGCCGGTGCCGGCCGCAGGCATGGGTCTGATTGCGGTTCGCGAACGTGCGCGCGCACTGCTCGCAGGTCCAGAGCGGACCGCGCGCGCTCACGAGCCGCCGGCGGGGCCGCGCGGCGAACGCGGGATCCATCGCGGGGTGGTGCGGCGGTACGCGCGATAGGGCTCGCCGAAGCGCCGTGCGAGCGAGGGTTCCTCGTAGAGGACCGCGACGAGATGGGCGACCGCGAGCATCGCGAACGCGACCAGGAGCGCCGCGAACGACACCGCGCAGAGGGCGTATCCGACGAGGAAAACGAACATTCCGATGTACATCGGATTCCGGACCCAGCGATAAGGGCCGCTCACGACGAACGCGTGCGGCGGATCGAACGGCGCGGGCGTGCCGTGGCCCCGAACCACGAACATCGCCACGCAAGCACCCATGAGCCCCAGCCCGATCGCCATCAGCGCGATCCCGATCGGCGACGCCCACACCGGCAGCGGAAAGCCGAACGGGACGTCGCGCAGATGGGCTTCGTAGGCGATCCAGATCCACAGAGCGACGAACGCACCGGCGTAGGCGATCGCGCGAAGGGCAGTCCAGAAGCGCGCCGGCTCGCTCATCGCGCTCGGTCTCCCCGACTCGCGCGGCCGCGCTTCCGCGAGATGTGCGGCCTCAGCACGGCATCCAGATCCGCCCGCATCCACTGTGCGGAGGTGCCCTTCTGGCGGATCGCCCACGCGAGCAGCGAGCCGCCGAGGACCGCTATCACCGCGCGCGTCAGCATGTCCAGATCCGTTCCACGCGCGAGCTCGCCTTCGGCCACCGCTTCCTCCAGGAGGTCGCGGATCGCGCGGTCGGACACGCGGGCCTGGTCGCGGGCGTGCTTCCGGAAGTCAGGATCGGTCAGGTCCAGCTGGAGGTAGCCCAGATTGTGCGCCAGGGTCTCGGGCGATTCGGCCATCTCGGCGAAGCACTCGGCGTATGCATGGAGGGCCGTGAGCGGGGACGGGCTCTCGCGACGGACGCGCGCGAAATACTCTTCCGTGCCTTCGGCCGCCGTACCGATCACCTCGAGCAGGAGCCGGCGCTTCGAGCCGAAGCGCTGGACGAGCGCGCTCGGGGTCACGCCGGCCTCGGCGGCAATCTCCGTGAGCGTCACCCGCGCGGGGGCAACCCGGTGCATGACGCGCATCACCGCCCCGAACACTTCCTCGTCGCTCACCTTTCGCGGTCTCGGGCTCATCGCTTGACAGAATTCTTAAGCTTCGTTTAGAGTCAGTAACTAAATCAGCATTCAGTATAGGCGAGAATCGTTCCGCCTGTCCAATGGGATTCAGGAAAGGAGCCGCGATGAAGCCGTTGCAGGGGAAAGTCGGGGTGGTGGCCGGGGCATCCCGTGGGGCGGGTCGTGGGATCGCCCGCATGCTCGGCGAGGCTGGCGCCACCGTCTACTGCACCGCGCGCACGAGCCGCGGGGCGCCGGGACCCACGGGAAGGCCCGAGACCGTGGAGGAAACCGCCGAGCTCGTGGAGGCCGCGGGAGGCGTCGGAATCCCGGCCCGCGTCGACCACGCGGACGAGGCCGCGGTCGACGCCCTCTTCCGGCGCGTGCAGCGCGAGCGGAAGCGCTTGGACATGCTGGTCCTGGTGCTCGCCACCGCGCAGGTCACCGACTTGCGGCCCTTCTGGAAGCAGTCGCTCCCCGCGGGGCGCGCGTTTGTCGAGGCCTGGCTCTGGCCCCATCTGTCGACCGCATTTCACGGGGCGAAGCGCATGGTCAAGCAGGGGTCCGGCCTCATCGTCGAGATCACCGACGGAGACACGATCGGCTACCGCGGGCCGCTGTTCTACGACCTCGTTCGAACCTCGCTCGTGCGGCTCGCTTCCGGGCTGGCCGAAGAGCTGGCCGGCAAGGGGGTCACCGCGCTCTCGATCACGCCCGGGTTCATGCGCACCGAGACCGCCCTCGACACGTTCGGGGCGACCGAAGAGAACTGGCAGGAGGTCGCCGAGACGAACGCCGCGGCGAAGCGCTTCCTTCTCAGCGCCTCGGAGACGCCGTGCTTCGTCGGCCGCGCGATCGCCGCGCTGGCCGCCGATCCCGACGTCTCCGCGAAGAGCGGCGGCCTGTTCAGCTCGTGGGGGCTGTCCGAGGAGTACGGCTTCGCCGACGTCGATGGCCGGAGGCCCCACTGGGCACGCGACTTCGCGAAGCATCTGGGGGAGCACTCCTACGGAGCCTCGAACACGCGCTTCCGCTGGGAGCTGGCCGCGGCCGGATAGTGGAGGCGTTCCGGGATCCTGCGGACGGCTCGCCCCGGCACGCAGGCGCGGCTTCGCCGCATCCCCCTATCTTTCCGCGCATGACCTCCGATGCCACCCACTCGGTCCCCGACGTCGTCCGCGCCTTCGAGGAGCGCCGCACGCTGACCGGGTCGCTCAGCCACCGCGAGCACGTCATGATCGCCTGGCACTATGCGCGCACCCGACCCGCTCCCCAGGCCCTCGCCGAGCTCGCGCGCGGCATCCAGGAGCTCGCGGTCGCGATCGGGAAGGAGGGCCTGTACCACGAGACGCTGACGTGGGCCTGGTTCAGCGTGATCCGGGAGCGAATGGAGCGGGTCGGGGTCGACGCGACGTGGGAGGAGTTCGCGGCGCTCGCCGAGGACATCCTCGGCGGTCGCGCGCTGGAGCCGTACTACGACCGCGCGGTGCTCGACTCCGCCCTCGCCCGCCGCGTCTTCCTCATGCCGGGCGCGCGACCCATCGACGAAGGAAGCGGGGGCTGAGGGTCGGCCTCAGAGCTCGAGCTCCCACTCCTGCCCCATCTCCCCTTCGTTGAACATCGGCTCGGGCTCCTCGCGGACGAGCCGATACCCCTCGGCTTCGTAGATCCTGCGCGCGCCATGGAGCGCGCTGCTCGTCCACAGCGTGATGGCGCGGTACCCCGCCGCCCGCGCGAAGACCGTGCACTCGGCGACCAGCCGGGCTCCGATCCCGAGGCCGCGCGCCTCGGGCTCGACGAGGAGCAGCCGCAGCTTGGCGACGCCTTCGCGCTCGGGATGGGCGACCAGGAACACCGAGCCCACCGGGCGGCCGTCCACCTCCGCGATCCAGCACCGCTCCCGCGCCGGATCGAAGTCGCGGACGAAGTCCTCCACGACCTTCTCCACGAGAGCCATGAAGCGGTCGTCCCAGCCGTGCTCGCGGCGGTAGAAGTCGCGGTGGCGCTCGACGACCCAGGCGTAGTCTTCGGGTCGCGGCGGGCGCAGCCTCCAGGAGCCCTTCGCTGCGGGCGTCTGCCCCTCCCTGGACGGCACGATCACGACGCGGCAACCGGCATCTCGAGAGGCGGCAGGACGCTCTCGATCGCGGGCCGATTCCGCTCGAGCCACGGCGGGAGCACGAGCGTCTCCCCGAGCCTGGCCGGATCCTCGTCGCGGTCGAAGCCGGGGCCGTCCGTGGCCAGCTCGAACAGCGTCCCGCCCGGCTCCTTGAAGTACACCGAGTGGAACCAGAACCGATCGATGACCGGCGTCGGCTGGAGACCCGTGGCCTCGACCGCCGCGCGCACGGCGAGCTGCTCCTCGTCGTCCCGGACCCTCCACGCCACGTGGTGAACGGCACCGGTTCCCCAGCGGCCGAACGGGGCTTCCGGCGCCTCCTGCAGGTCGGCGAAGGCCCCCGATCCCCGACCGGCGGACCAGCGATGCCAGGCGCCGTCGCTCGCGACGCGCCGAAAGCCCAGCACTTCCTCGAGCAGCGCGACCGAGGGCGCGAGCACGCGCTCCTGGATCCGCACCGCGTGGACGCCGCGGATCTGATGCTCGGGAGGCACGGGACTCTCCGCCCACACCGCGAACTCGCGATCCTCCCCGATCTCGACGAGCGCCAGCGACAGACCGTGCGGATCGTGGAAGGGGAGTACCCTCTCCTCGAACCGCTGCTCCTCTTCCATGCGAAGGACGTCGTGATCGCCGAGTCTCTCCCGCCACCAGCCGAGACTTCCACCCGGGATCGCCAGCGCGATCTCTCCCACCATGCCCGCGCCCGGGCGCGAGGGGGCCATGCGCGTCCACGGGAAGAACGTCACGTCGGTGCCGGGGGTGCCGGCGGCGTCGGCGTAGAAGAGGTGATAGGTGCCGGGATCGTCCTGGTTGACGCTGCGCTTGACGAGGCGCAGCCCCAGGACCCCCGCGTAGAAGGTCAGGTTCTCCTGCGGATGACCCGCGATCGCCGTGACGTGGTGTATGCCGTGTACCGAAGCTTCGCTGCTCATGGCCCTCCCTCCTCTCCCTTCGTCAGATGATACCTCGGCGCCGTGCTGGCCCCCACAGCCGCCGCTATCATGCGGCGCCATGGGACCGAGTCCAGAGCGCACCGCGGATGCGGCCCGGCTGCTCGACATCGTGTCGGGAAGCTGGAAGACCCAGGCGGTGTACGTGGCCGCCCGCCTGGGGATCGCCGACCGCCTCCACGACTCCCCCCGCTCGGCCGCCGAGCTCGCCTCGGAGATCGGCGCCCACGGCCCCTCCCTCGAGCGACTGCTGAGGGCGCTCGTCGCCATTGCGATCGTGCGTCCCCGGCCCGACGGCGCCTTCGAGCTCACCCCGACCGGATCGCTCCTGCGGGAAGAAGCGCCCGTCTCGCTCCGCGCGTGGGTGCTCCATTGGGGCGGCGCGTGCTGGCCTGTCTGGGGACAGCTCCTGCACAGCGTGATGACCGGCGACAGCGCGCGGCAGCTGAACCCGGGAACGGCCGCGTTCGACCGGCTGGCCTCCGACTCGGAAGCGGCTCGGATCTTCCATCAAGCGATGTCCCAGCTCACGCGGCTCCTCGTGGGCGCGTTCGTCGCGGCTGTCGATTGGACGGGCGCCCGGAAGATCGTCGATGTCGGCGGCGGTTCCGGCGAGCTCCTCGTCGCCGCGCTCGGCGCATGCCCGGGCTCCGTCGGCATCCTGTTCGACGAGCCTCACGCGATTGAGCTGGGACGGCGGAACGTGCGCGCCGCCGGGCTCGAGCATCGCTGCGAGTTCGTCGCCGGGGACTTCTTCGATCGCGTGCCCGAGGGCGCCGACACGTATCTGCTGAAGAGCGTCCTCCACGATTGGAACGATGAGCGCGCGACTGCCATCCTTGCGAGCTGCCGGCGCGCCCTCGGGCCGGCTGCCCGGCTGCTCGTGGTGGAGCGCATCGCTCCCGGGCGTTTCGGCGCGTCTCCCGACGACCAGGAACTCGCCTGCATGGACCTGCATATGCTGGTCCAGCATGGGGGCCGCGAGCGGACGGAGGCCGAGCTTCGAGAGCTCCTGTCGGACGCGGGCCTCCGCACCGCAGGCGTGAAGCCGCTCCGCTCCACGCTGGCGGTCATCGAAGCAGTGCCCGCGAGCGCGAACGGATGAGCGCCTCGACTCCATGGGAGCGACACGCCCGGCAATGGTCGCGGGTCGGCCCACCCCTCCGGCCTTCACCGGAGGACCTGGCGGTCGTTGAAAGAGCCCTCGGCGCATGGAGCACGGCGACGAGCCGGCTCGATTCCACCGTGCTCGTCATGGGCGTGACCCCGGAGCTCTGCTCGCTCACGACGCTGGAGGGGACCCGCGTGATCGCGGTGGATCGATCGAGGGACATGATCCGGGCCGTATGGCCGGGCCCGCTGCACAGGGGAGACGCGGCCATCTGCGGCGACTGGCGGCGGCTGCCATTGTCGGACAGGTCCGTCGACGTCGTCCTGTCCGATGGCTGTCTGTCCACGCTTCCGTTTCCCGGGGGCTACATGGAGGCCTGTGCGGAGCTGCGGCGAGTGCTCGCCACGGACGGCCGCTGCGTCGCCCGCTGTTTCGTCCAGGCCGAGACGCCGGAACCGCTTGCGGACGTCCTCAGGGATCTGGCGGACGGCCGCGTGAAAGGTTTCCACGCCTTCAAGTGGCGGCTCGCGATGGCGCTGCAGGCAAATGCCGAGCAGGGAGTCGTCCTGGCGGAGGTGTGGGATACGTTGCAGGCCTCGGAGCCCGATCTCGCTGCGTTGTCTCGCCGAGTCGGCTGGTCGATCGAAACCGTGCGGACCATAAACGCATACCGCGGAGTAGCCGCCCGCTACACGTTTCCGACCTTGGACGCCCTCAGCCGTCTGTTCTCCGAAGCGGGATTCGCGATACTGGACGTCATCCATCCCGCCTACGAGCTCAGCGAGCGGTGCCCCAGCCTGATACTCGGGCCCGGCAACCTCCACGCCTCTATCACCAGCGAAGAAGCGGAGCGCGGCTCTCCCATCGGATCATGAGCCATTCGGGACACTCGGTTGCGATCCTGGCACACTCGCAGGATGGCTTCTGGGACGAGCCCAGGCTTGTCCACCTGCTCATGTCGCAATGGGAGGACATGGGCTTGAAGGTCGACCTCGTCACCGATGTCGAGGACGCGGCCCAAGCCGATCTCGCGATCCAGCATGTGAGTCTCTCCGTCGTTCCTCCGGCCTACCAGCAGCTGGCGGCCAGATTTCCGCGAACCGTAAACGGACTCGCGGTCGACATCCGCAAACGACGCTTCAGCCGGCTCCTCGTCGGGCGCGAAGACTCCTACGGGGGCGCGGTCATCGTGAAGACCGACCGCAACGCGGGCGGCTGGCGCGAGCATCGGGTTTCCCCGTGGTGGAGGAGAATGGCAGAAGCCGCCCTTCCGTGGAGAATGCGGCGCTTCGTTCGGCCCGAAGACTATCCTGTGTTCCCCGGGAGCCGGCTCGTTCCGCACGGCGTCTGGGCGAACCGTAACCTGGTGGTGGAGCGTTTCGTCCCCGAGCGCGAAGGCGAGTGGTATGTGTGCCGGCACTGGCTCTTCCTAGGATCGAGGGAAGTCACCCGGCGGACGGCGTCATCGCACCCGGTGGTCAAGTTCCGGGGGGTCATGGAACCAACGTCCGAGCCCATCCCCGTGGAGCTCCGCGCGATTCGCGAGGAACTTGGATTCGACTACGGGAAGTTCGACTATGGCATCGTGGATGGAGAGGTCGTGCTGTACGACGTCAACCGTACTCCGGGCGCCGCCCCGGACGCCTGGCTGCATGCCGGTACGGTAGACGCTCTCGCCCCCGGGATTCTCGATTTTTTCGCGTGAGGTCGAGCCAGGACTCCGCGGCCGCAACACCGACCCTCCGGCAGGCGCTGCCCACGTGGATCAAGGTCGCCTGCCTCTCCTTCGGCGGCCCCGCCGGCCAGATCGCGGTCATGCAGCGACTCCTGGTCGACGAGCGGCGCTGGATCTCGCAGCGGCGGTTCCTCCATGCCCTCAACTACTGCATGCTGCTTCCGGGGCCCGAGGCGACGCAACTCGCAGCGTACATCGGGTGGCTGATGCACCGCTGGCGGGGCGGGCTCGCGGCGGGCGTGATCTTCGTCCTCCCGGGATTCCTGTCGATCCTCGTCCTCAGCATCGTGTACGCCGGCTGGGGCGACGTCCCGCTCGTGGAGTCGGTGTTCTACGGGATCAAGCCGGCCGTCCTCGCGATCGTCGTCCATGCGCTCGTGCGGATCGCGCAGAGGGCGCTCGCGAGCGGCTATCTCCTCGCCATCGCCATCGCGGCGTTCGTCGGGATCTTCGCGTTCGGCGTCCCCTTCCCGGCGATCATCGCGGGATCCGCTCTCGCCGGCTGGATCGGCGGGAGGTTGGGAGCCGAAGCCCTGATCTCCCCCGCTCTCCCCGGTGTCGGCGATCCTCCCGAGCCTGAGTCCGTCCCTCCTCCACCCCTCCATCGCACGGCCGCGACGGCCGCGCTGTGGCTGGCGCTGTGGTGGGTCCCGGTCGGCCTCCTGGCCGTGACGGCCGGAGGCACCGTCTTTCTCGAGGAGGCGGTGTTCTTCTCGAAAACCGCCTCGGTCACCTTCGGCGGAGCCTATGCGGTCCTCGCGTACGTCGCGCAGCGCGCGGTGGCCGACTTCGGCTGGCTCGCCCCCGGCGAGATGCTGGACGGCCTCGGGATGGCCGAGACCACGCCCGGGCCGCTGATCCAGGTGGTCCAGTTCGTCGGCTTTCTGGGCGCCTACCGCGATCCCGGGAACCTCCACCCGATGATCGCGGGCGCGCTGGGATCCGTGGTGACCACGTGGGTCACGTACGTGCCGTGCTTCCTGTTCATATTCGTCGGGGCGCCCTACGTCGAGCACCTGCGGGGACGGAAGGAGCTGAACGCCGCGCTCTCGGCAATCACCGCCGCTGTCGTAGGCGTGATCCTGAACCTCGCGCTGTGGTTCGCTACGCGGACGCTGTTCGGCGCGACGGAGCGGCCCGGCTGGCGGATGCTCGACCTCGAGCTGCCGGTCTGGTCGACGGTCGATCCTGTCGCGGCGGCGATCGCTCTGGGCGCGGTGCTAGCCCTCTTCGGCCTGAGGCGGGGGATCCTCGAGACGATCGCCGCGTCCGCGGCCGTGGGCGTCGCCCTGCGGTTCCTCTAGCACGCGCTGCCAGAGCTGCACGTCCCACCAGCGGTCGAGCTTGAATCCCGCCTCGCGCAGGAGCCCCACCGGCCGGAATCCCAGCGCCCGCAGCAGCCCTTCGCTGGCGGGGTTGGGGAGCGCGACCACGCCCACCGCGCTGCGGTATCCTGCGACGCGGAGCCGATCCAGTAGCGCTCCACCGAGCGCCCGGCCGACGCCCCGCAGACGTTCCCGCTCGGCGACGTAGATCGACATCTCGGCCGTCCATCTATATGCCGCACGCTCGCGGAACAGCCCGGCGCTCGCGAAGCCCGTGATCCCGCCCGCAGATTCTCGCACCAGCCACGGGATCGGGGCCGCCTCCATCCGCCGTCGCAGCTCCTCCACGGATGGCGGCTCGACTTCGAACGAGATATGCGTGCCGGCGACGATCGGCGCGTAGAGCGTGTGGATGGCCGGGGCGTCTCGGGAGGTCGCTGGACGGATGTCCGTCACCGCGCGAGTCCCGAACGGCCCGAAGCTAGAGCGCCTGAAGGAGTCTCCGGCGTCGACGGACGTGGCGGCCGTTCTCGAGCGCCTGCCGACATCGCGGCACCGAGAGGCCAACGAGGACGATGATCATGAGGAGAAGCATGGGCTCGTGATGGCTGGACTGTGCCGACGGGCCGCCCCCGGCCGTGACGTAGGCGATACTGGCGACACCCACGACGTTGGCCGCCACCGCGATCTTCCATGCGTTCCGCTTTCGCAGCACGGCGGCCCCGAAGGCGATGAGGAGCAGGCCGCCTGTCGCGGCCTCCAGGAAGGCGAAACGCAACGACTCGGTTTCCACGAACGGGAGGGGCATCGGGATGCCGAGATGGAGCATCGCCCCCAGGAAGAAGGCCGCCGCCTCGAGCAGAAGCGCCAGAGCGATGATAGAGCGAAGAATCTTCTGCACCTTCCCACACTCCCGAGGAAATATACCATTCTGTACCAGTTCGATGCCCGGCGCCGTACGATTGCTTACGCTGCTCCGGACAGGCTGGGACTATAGTCTCGTTACTGGCTCGACGCTCTAAGAGTCGGACCCGCAGCTCGAGAGGCCCATTGCAACGCGCCGCCATCCTGCAGGCCTGGACCCGGATCCTGCGGGGGTACTCGCCCTCCCTGTCCATCGAGATCACGACCCGCTGCCCGCTCTCATGTCCCGGATGCTACGCCTATCAACCCGGCCACCTCGACGGTGTTCCCCTCACGAGCCTCGCCGACAAGACGGGGGCCGACCTGATCGAGGGTATCCTCGATCTGGTCGACCGCGAGCGGCCGCTGCTCGTCCACATCGTAGGCGGCGAGCCGCTCGTCCGGTACCGGGAGCTGGGCGCGCTGCTTCCGCAGCTCGACCAGCGGGGAGTGAAGGTCGAGGTCGTGACCAGCGCCGTCCGCCGCATCCCTCGCGAATGGGCGCGCATCGAAGGACTGACGATGGTGGTCTCGATCGACGGGCTCCAGCCGGAGCACGACGTCCGACGCAAGCCGGCCACGTACGAGCGCATCCTCGAGCACATCGAGGGGCATCGGATCATCGTCCACTGCACGGTGACGAGCCAGATGACGGCCCGCGACGGGTACATCGAGGAGTTCGTCCGCACGTGGAGCGAGCGCCCCGAGGTCCGCTCCATTCGCATCAGCTTCTTCACTCCTCAAGTCGGCGAGCGGATACCGGAGATCCTGTCCCCCTCCGAGCGGCGGCGCGCGGTCGAGGATCTCGACCGGATCCGAACGAAGTATCCGAAGCTGCTGGCGAATCGGGGCATGCTGGACGCCTACTTGCGGCCCCCCAGCAGCCCGGACGAGTGCGTGTTCGCGCGCGTCACGCGCTGTTACTCCGCCGACCTCGAAACGAGGGTTACCCCGTGCCAGTTCGGCGGCACGCCCGACTGCGCCAACTGCGGCTGCGTAGCCTCGATCGGCCTCCACGCAGTCGGACGCCACCGGCTCCCCACCGGTGTTCGGGTCGGCCGCATCTTCGACGCCTCTCTCCGGGCGGGAAGCGCAATGCGCTCGGCCCGAGCCGCCGTTCGCGGATAGCGAAGGCCAGCCGGTCATTCCGCTGACCGACTTGGTTCCGTGAAAGCGCGTCGCTGAGCAATCGGGGCCCGGTCAGGCCGGCCGAATCGGCCTCAAATCCTACGGAGGATGCTCGTGTGCGATCTCTCTCGGCGCTCGCGCTGGCCGCGACCCTGCCGCCTGCTCCCCGGTACCTTCGACGAGCCGGGAACCTACCTGGTGATCTGCACGACCTTCGTCCACTTCACGGTGGCGAAGATGTACGGTGGGGTGATCGTGAAGTAGCTCCGCCCGCCCTGCTCGTTTCCCTGAGCCATCCGAAGATCCGGAGATGCGAGAGGACGATCAGGGGGACGAAGTAGGTCGGGAGAAGCGATAGCGGAAGGCGGGTGAGCGGAGCGAGCTGACCCGCCTCCGCGAAGAAGAGCCGGGCTGCGGTCGTGACGACGAACAGGATGTCGAGAAGACCCAGCGTGTTCCAGGCGTAGAGGATTGCCCGCCGGCCGCGCGCGTGCGCGGGGAAGGCCCCGAGGAGGAGTCCCGCGGCTCCCGCGGCGACGACGATGTCGCCCCAGCCGCCCGGCACGGCGAACGCGAACGGCAACTCGCCCCGCCGGTAGAGCACGACGAACCAGGCCCCAACGAAGCGGACCAGGTGGATGGCCACCAGCGCGCGGGGCGGGACGGCGCGCACCCAACCCCGGACCTTCCCCGACAGGCGCCAGGCGAGGATCCCGGCGGCCACCAGCCCCGCCAGAATCACCGGTACCGGGACGGGAGCGCGGGCGACGGCCCCCACCGCTCCGGCCGCGAGTGCGATCGCGCCCCACGCCAGGAGGATCGCGTACAGCAGCCGCGGGGATCTCGTCGCTTCGGCGCTCATTCTCTCGTCGTCGAGCCTCGCCGCAGATCTTCCGCGAAGTCGGCGGGCAGGTCGCTGGCCAGAATAGCCGCCGCGGTGCGCTCCACGTCGTACTCGGTGCGAACGACGTCGACTTCGAATCTGCCGCCGTCCCAGGTGGCGATCGCCCACGATGCGCGCGGGTCGCCGTCCTTCGGCCGGCCGATGGAACCCGCGTTGACGAAGAGCACTTCGTCCACGGTCCGCTTCCAGGGGATGTGCGTGTGCCCGAATGCGACCGCGTCGCCGGCGGCAGCTCCGAGCTTCGCGGCCATCTTGCGGGCGAAGTCGTCGTGACGACTCTGGTCCCAATAGAGCGTGTTGAGCGTCGGCGCCCCGTGGATGAGGCGCAGCGTCGAGCCCGAGCGATGACCGCCTCCGGGCCGCACGTCGATCCGGAACGGAAGCGCGCGCAGCCGCGCCTTCGTCTCCGCGCTCACGCGGGCCAGTGTCCACGCGTAGCTCTCGTGGGCGAGCGCCTCCTGCGCCGGGTTCTCGGCGCGGCAGCCGCAATGCTCGGCCTCCACCGCCACCGTGGAGTCGTAGTTGCCAGCCACTCCGGCGATCCCTTCCTCCACCAGCCGCGCGACGACCTCGTCCGGCCATGGTGCGTATCCGACCAGATCTCCGAGGTGATAGGCGGCATCCACGCCGAGCCGTGCGACGTCCTCGAGAACGGCCTCGAGCGCGGGCAGGTTGCCGTGGATGTCGGGCAGGAGCGCGCAGCGCCATACTGCGTCCGGCGCACGGTCGATGCCGGTCTCGCGGTCGCCTATGGCCCCTCTTCGCAATCCATGCGGCCCAACTTCACGAGTCACTTCCTTTCCTGACCGGTTTCTCGCACAATTGACGATCGAGTCCAGGATCCATCCCTCGAGTCGAACGTCTCGTACGAATCGTCAGGTGCCGATGGAATATGTCCAGTGTCCGCCCTGCCCGCCCCTGGGCGCGGGGCTGCCCGCAGGCGCCTGAAGGCCCTCCCCGACGGGCTCCACGATGCGAGTGCTCATGACCACCTTCGGCACGCTCGGCGACCTCGACCCCTACCTCGCGCTCGGGCGCGGGCTCGCCGAGCGCGGACACGAGCCGACGATCGCCACGCACGAGTTCTACCGGCCGATGATCGAGGCCGAGGGCCTCGGTTTCCATCCGGTGCGGCCGGATGCCCACCCCGAGGACCGCGAGGCCTTCGCGCGCGCCATGAGCCCGCGCCTCGGCTCGAAGTACGTCCTGCGCGAGCTCGTAATCCCCCACCTGCGCGACTCCTGGGAAGACACCATCGAGGCGGCGCGACACGCGGAGCTCGTCGTCACTCACCCGCTGACGTTCGCCGGCCGGATCGTCGCCGAGGAGGCCGGGCTTCCCTGGGTCTCGACCGTCCTGGCGCCCCTGTCCTTCTTCTCCCGATACGACTTCCCGGTCGTCCCGCCGTTCCCGAACGCCTGGCGCTTCTACGGAATCCCGGGAGTGCCGCGCGTCCTGATCCGCCTCTTCCGCGGGCTCACCCGCTCCTGGACCGCTCCGGTCCGCGAGCTGCGCGTCGAGCGCGGATTGCCACCCGGGGGCGATCCCCTCTACGAGGGGCAGCACTCTTCGCTACTGACACTGGCGCTCTTCTCCCCCGTCCTGGCGGCGCCCCGACCGGACTGGCCGCCCAGCACACGGGTCACGGGCTTCCTGTTCCGCGACTCCTCCGGGGCCGGAATCCTCGAAGCGGACCTCGAGCAGTTTCTCGCGGACGGACCTCCGCCGATCGTGTTCACGTTGGGCACGTCGGCGGTGGCGGTCGCGGGGTCGTTCTACGAGCAGAGCCTGGCGGCCGCACGTCGTCTGGGGATGCGTTCGGTGCTCCTGGTGGGAGACGATCCCGCCAACCTGCCCGGGGCCCCTCTCGGCGCCGACGCCATTGCCATCGAGCGCGCGCCGTACGCCGCTCTCTTCCCGCTCGCCGCCGCCGTCGTCCATCACGGAGGGATCGGGACCCTCGGGCAGGCCCTTCGCGCCGGCCGGCCGATGCTCGTCGTACCCTGGTCTCACGACCAGCCCGACAACGCGCGACGGGCAGAGCGCCTGGGCGTCGCCGCGATCCTCTCTCCCCGCCGCTATCGCGCAGCTCGCGCGTCCCGCGCGCTCGATGAGCTGCTCCACGAGCCTCGATTCGCGGCGCGGGCCGGCGAGATCGGCGCCAGCGTCCGCGCGGAGGACGGCGTGCGGTCCGCCTGCGAGGCGATCGAGGAGGCCGCGCTCGCCCATCGCGCTCCCGGCTCCAGCGACTAAGTTCCGGCGCCGTGTACGTCGCCGTCGAGACCACCGCCGAGCTGAAAGCCCACTGGGCAGCGCATGGCTCGCTGCGCCACGTCGTCGCACGGGGCCTCGATCTGCGGGACGAGACCTCGTTCCTGCTTTCTGTCAACGCCCACTGCGCTGTCTTCCTCGGCTGCCGGATGGAGGCCGAGGCGTTCGATCACGTCATCGATACCGGCGCGGTTGTGTTCCCGCGGCTCATCGAGTTGCTGGGACTTCCCTTCACCGCCTACCGCGACAGGCTCTACACGCTCCCGGAGCTGATGGAGGGACTCGATGTCGAGAAGCCGGGCAGCCTCTTCCAGGACACGATGGACGGACGGATCTTCCGCTGGTACCGCGAGCGACGCGCCGAAGCGCAACCGGGAATCCTCGAGGCCCTCGCCGAGCGGCTCCACGACCACGCGATCGAGGACGCCGCCCGGGAGTTCCTGGCCGCGGGCCCCGCCGATATCGTCGGTGTCATGGGCGGTCACGCTCTCCACCGCGCGACCGAGGTCTACGGAGAGATCGCCAGACTCGGTCGCGCGCTCGCGCGGAAGGGATGGCGCGTCGTCACCGGCGGCGGACCGGGGGCCATGGAGGCGGCGAACCTGGGCGCCTGGCTCGCGCCGCTCGCCGACGACGCCCTCGATCGCGCGCTCGAGATCCTCGCGCCCTCACCGGCGTTCAACGGCGATCACGAGCGGTACATGGGCTACGGCTACCAGGTGCTGGAAGAGCTGTCGCTCAACCCGCGCTCGCCCGCCGACGGCCGCGGTGGCGAGAGCCTCGCGGTGCCGACCTGGTACTACGGCCACGAGCCCGCCAACCAGTTCGCCACGCACATCGCGAAGTACTTCGCGAACTCTCTGCGCGAGGGGGGTCTGGTGACCGTCGCCACGCGGGGGCTCGTGTTCGCGCCGGGTCACGCGGGAACCGTCCAGGAGATCTTCATGGACGCGAACCAGAACTACTACGGCACCGAAGGGCTGATCAGCCCTATGGTGCTCTTCGACTCCACCTACTGGCGCGAGACGCTCCCGGCCCACGAGCTGCTTCGCAAGCTCGCGGGGGACAGCCGGATGGCGTCGATGGTCGTCGTCCTGGACGACGTGGACGATGTCGTGTCCTACCTAGAGTCGAACCCCGCGGTCCGCGTCCCCGTGCAGTGACGCGGTGAACAAAGGCCCGTTCGTTCGCGTGCCGACGATTGCACGCGTTCGGCTCACCGCGGCTCGTACGCCTTTCCGGGAGTGCCGCCCATCGCGAGCAGGGTCACACCGGAGTCGCCGGCGATCCACTTCCGCTTCTCGCGGGGACCGATCCGCACGAGCTCGCCGGACTCGACCTGCCGCTCGCCTTCGCCGGTCCGCAGGATCGCCGAGCCGTGGGCCACGAAAAAGACCTCTTCCTGCCCATCCTCCTCGTGGTCGTGCTCCGGGTACGTGGACGCGCCCGGTGCCATCTCGATCGCGTTCATTCCCCATGCCGACACACCCAGCGCACGGCCGACCGCCCGAAACTTGATTCCTTCCCGCACTCCTGGGCCCGAGTACGGCTCGACCTCGTCGATTCCTCTGATCTGTACGTCGCTCATCCGATCCTCCGATGGAAGTCGAAACGAATTCGCCTGGTATACCCGAATATAGAGGGGAATACAGAGCGGGGAGGCCGCGCAAACGCGCTGCCTCCCCGACCGTGGAACAGGATCGTTCGATGACTCCCTACGTGCCCATCGTAACGTCGAACCCGCTGCGCTCGACCTCGTCGCCGTCCAGGGAGATCACCACCTCGTAGTGCCCGGCGGGCCAGCCGTCCGGATTCGACACGTGGAACTCCGTGACGCCGGCGCCGCTGACCGACTGCGATCCCTCGTCGACGACTTGGCCGTCCTCGAACGTCCACCGCGCGGAGAGCGTGCCGCTCCCCGTCCCGGAGGTCTCCACGGACGCGTAGATCGTGTCGGTCGGGGCGAAGTCCCCCACCTCCTCGGTGACCCTCATGTCGGACCCGATCGAGCGCCCCAGCGCGACGTCGCTGACGTCCAGCGCCGGCCCCGCGTCCTCGACGATTTCCGTGTCATCGGCGGTGTCGGTGGCCTCCCGCTCGCACGCCACGGCCGCCAGGGTCGTCGACACGAGGATCGCCAGCAGCCCGCTCGTCCATCGTCCGGCCGCGCTCACCTGGTCTCTCCTTTCGAGCCCGCCTGCGCGGGAATCGTCAACACCCATCCGGGCTGGATCACATCGGGATTCTGGATGCGATCCTTGTTGGCCTCGTAGATCCGGCGCCAATCATTCCCGTTGCCGTACATCTGCTCGGAGATCTTCCACAGCGAGTCGCCGCTCTTGACCGTGTACGACTTGGCTCCCGCCGCCGCCTTCGCTTCCGGCTTGGCGGTCGTCGAGGAGCCGCTCTGCACCTTGGAGAAGTCGGCTTTCTTCCCTGCCCTCTTCTCTTCCTTTTTCTTGTCGTCCTTCTTGTCGAACAGTCCCATCGGTCCTCCAATGTTGGATTGCTGCTTCCAGTGTAGGACCGTGACGCCAACGGTCGTAGAAGAAATCTTACAAGCTCGCGAGCCAGTCGATCACCGCGTCGGGATACCCGGATACCGTCCGCGGCCATTCGTCCCCCGGACGCCGCACACGGAAAGTGTGGTCCGCTCCCTCGAATATCCTCACGGTCGCCGAGTGCCCCGAGGATTCGAGCGCTCCCGTGATCGCCTCGACGCTCGGTTCGACGGGCACCCGTTCGTCCTCTGATCCGTACACGAGAAGAACCGGCACATCGACCTGACTCCACCAGACGAGGGGATCGTAGTCCGCGATCCGGCGCGAGAAGACCCAGTAGGAATCGTCCGCGGCCGGCGGCTCGAAGAACCATTCGCGCCCCCGCGCGCGCTCCACGATCGCGTCGAGCGAGTCGCGTGGAGCTCCGTGGTATGCCACGTCGACCAGCGCCTCGACGTACGCGCGCGCAAGCCGGGCTTCTTCCCCGGACATGGACGGGATCCCGACGAAGTTGCCGATGCTGTAGACCTCGACGTCGTCCATCGGCAGGCCGCTGGCGGCCGATCCGATCACGAAATCCGCGTTCGAGCGGACGGCTGCGAGCGGGGCGATCGTGCCGCCCTGGCTGTGCCCGTGAATCCCGACCCGGTTGGGGTCGATCTCGGGACGCGA
Source organism: Gemmatimonadota bacterium (assembly GCA_035687725.1). Taxonomy (GTDB): domain Bacteria; phylum Gemmatimonadota; class Gemmatimonadetes; order JACCXV01; family JAHWKZ01; genus JAICNR01. The sequence continues at coordinate 20,813 of DASRVB010000094.1, read as the reverse complement.
TCGCAGGATGGCCACCGCCGCCGCAACGTCGCCGGCCTGGTCCTCGAAGCTGGCCGCTTCCCACGAGCCTGCCGATTCCCCGACCCCTCGCTTGTCCCAGATGAGTGCCGCTGTCCCGCCCTCCACGACCCGCCGCGAAAGGTAGTTCGACGCCCAGCGGCCCTCCGGACCGGAGCCATGCATGAAAACGACCGCCGGGTGGGGGCCCGGTCCGGCCGGGAGCAGGAGCGTGCCGGCGAGCTCCACGTCGCCGTTCCGGAAACGCACTGCCTCCTCGTGGCGGGCGGGCTCGACGCGGGCGATCCGCCCGAAGGCGAACCAGCCAAGCTTCCCGTCTTCCTCCAGGGTGCCTGTCAGGGAATCACCCTTCACGGTTCCCGTGAACACCATCGTCGTCGCGTCCCCGACCATCCGGATCGTGACGTCGGGCGTCTCGAAGGCGACGTCCGTGAACGGTATACCCTCGACGCGAAGCCGCTCCGATTCGAACGATCCGCTCCACCCCTCGGCGCTCTCCTCGAATCGCATCGTGACGGCGAGCGTGTCCGCCGATTTTCCCCACGCGCCGTCCCACGTGCCCCTCAGGTCGGCCTGCGCGAAGGCGGCCGGTGGAAGGGCGAGCCCGAGAACGAGGGGCACGAGCGCGAGCGCGACGGGAGCGAGACGATCCGTCATCTAGGGAACCTCCTGTTCGAAGAGACGCGTGCGCGCTTCCATCGTGACCCGCAGAACGGCCTCCTGGTGGAAGCGCCGGCGGTACTCGTCCGCGATCTCGGCCACGGCCCGGTCGTGCTCCACTCCGGACGGATGGAGAACCTCGACGACCAGGACGGGCTCTCGGATCGTGCGTCCCTCTTCATCCAGCCACTGCCCGTCCGCGCGCCAGACGGTCAACCCGTCCGGGAAGCGCGGCGTGACGACCTCCTCGAGGAACGAGGCCCAGTCCGCATCCGACACGGTTCCGCCACCGGGAATGTCGCGTCCGAAGAACAGCCGATCCGAGATCATGACGTCGGCGGGCGGCTCGTCGAGGGGAACGGCCTGCCGCGCGGCACACGCGGCGAGGAAAAGAGCCGTCGCGAGCGTGGCGAGCGATCGTCCGGAACGGGTCACGGCGGAGGAATACTACTCGATCGTGCGAACGACGCCGACATTGGTCGGCGTGGTCGGGTCGAGCCATCCCGTGGCCGTCGTCGGGGCGGGTGCCGCCGGAACGATGGCCGCCATCTTCGCCGCCGAATCGGGCCGTGACGTACTCCTGCTCGAGAGCACGAACAACGGCGCTCGCAAGATCGTCATCAGCGGCGGCGGGCGCTGCAACGTTCTCCCCTCGCGCGTGCGGCCGTCACAATTCGTCACCGCTTCCTCTCCCAATGCGCTCAAGAAGATCCTCCTGTCCTGGCCCCTCCCCGAGCAGCGCAGCTTCTTCGAGGAGACACTCGGGATCCCGCTCGCGCTCGAGGAGGAAACGGGCAAGCTGTTTCCCGTATCGAATCGGTCCCGCGACGTGCGCGATGCGCTGTACGACCATGCGCGCGGGCTCGGCGTCGAGATCGCGTTCGACACGCGCGTTACAGGCTTGAAGCCCCCGGTGAGCGACCGGCCCTGGCGGGTCGAGCATGCCGGCGGGGAGATATCCGCGCGCGCCGTCGTTCTCGCCACCGGCGGCCTGTCCGTCCCCGCCAGCGGCAGCGACGGCGCCGGGCTGCGCATCGCGGAGCGGCTGGGACACACCATCCACCCGACGTATCCTGCGCTGACGCCGCTCGTCTGCGATCCACCACGCCACGCGGATCTGGCCGGCATTTCGCTCGCGGTGGAGATCGCTGCGCCGCTCCCCCGAGGGCGCTTCGCCACACGCGGCGGCTTCCTCTTCACGCACCGCGGCTACAGCGGACCGGCGGTGCTCGACATCTCGCATCTCGCGGTCCTGTCGCTCATGGACGGAGGCGACCCACAGGAGATCCACGTCCAGTGGACGGCGGCGGGCGCGGAGGAGTGGGATCGCCGCCTCCGGGAGGGCGGCTCGGGATCCGTCGGACCGCTCGTGCGCCGCGAGCTTCCGGACAGGCTCGTGGACCGGCTCCTGGATGAGGCCGGCGTCGACCCCGCCCGCCCACTGGCGGGGGTGACGCGCGAGGAGCGGATTTCCCTGGTCGAGGTTCTCGCGCGGTATCCCCTGCCCTGGACCGGCGACGAAGGCTACCGCAAGGCGGAGGTCACGGGCGGCGGGATCGCGCTCTCGGAGATCCATCCGCGAACTCTCGAGAGCCGCCTGCGACCGGGACTCCACCTGTGCGGCGAGATGCTCGATGCGTTCGGCCCCATCGGCGGCTACAACTTCTTCTGGGGCTGGGCCACGGGCCGGGCGGCCGGGCGCGGAGCCGCCCACGCGGCATGACGTGTGCCGGTCAGGTCATTGCCGCATGATGCGCGCCGGCGAACGCATCGCCGCCTTCCGCGAGCTGCACGCGGCGGGGTGCTTCGTAATCCCCAACCCGTGGGATGTCGGAAGCGCGAAGGTCCTCGTCCAGCTCGGATTCCCAGCGCTCGCCACGACGAGCTCGGGGTTCGCGTGGTCCGTCGGGCGGTCCGACAACCACGTGACGCTGGAAGAGGCGCTCGGCCACTTCCGCTCCATCGCGAGCGCCGTGGACGTGCCCGTAAACGGCGACTTCGAGGGCGGGTTCGCCGTCGATCCCCAAGGTGTGGCAACCAACGTCGCGGCCGCCGTGGAGACGGGCGTGGCGGGCCTGTCGATCGAGGACTCGACCGGCGTTCCGGCGCGTCCCCTGTTCGACCTCCCCCTCGCCGTGGAGCGCGTCCAAGCGGCCCGCGAGGCCATCGACGCCGGCGGGACGGTCGTTCTCCTGACCGGCCGCTCCGAGGGGTTCATCGTCGGGCGCCCGGATCTGGACGAGACGATCCGGCGGCTCTCGGCCTATGCCGAGGCCGGCGCCGACTGCCTGTACGCACCCGGAATCCGCACCCGCGAGGAGATCACGGCGGTGGTCGCGGCCGTCGCTCCCAGGCCGGTCAACGTGCTGGTGGGAAGCGGCTTCGCCACCGTGACCGAGCTGGCCGAGCTGGGGGTCCGACGGATCAGCGTGGGGGGCGCGCTCGCGCGCGCCGCCTGGTCCGGCTTTCTCCAGGCCGCCCGGGAGATCCGCGAGCGGGGGAGCTTCACGCGCCTCGGGGAAGCGGTCCCGTTCGACGAGATCGACGCGAGGTTCGCCTAGCCACTCCTCAGCGTGTCCCCGCAGGAAGCCGGCGAGCGCCCGCTTCGTCGACCGATCACTCGATGGGAACCTCGATCTCGTCTTCCGGCCGGGGCCCCAGCTTGCGGTCGCGCAGCAGCCGCGCGCACGCGTTCCAGCGCAGGATCGCGTCGTCATTGCCCGTCGGCCGGAGCGCCTCCGCCCGTTCGTACGCCCGCATCGCCTCCTGGATCCACCCATGACTGCTCACTTCGGACCCGGTGGTACCACGGAGGAGGGCCTTCCCCTGCCGCTCGCAGATGATCCCTTCATAGTAGGCTCGCTCGTACTCTCCCTCGAGCCGCTCGAGGATCTCTCGCGCCTCGTTCACTCGCGCTCCCCGATAACCGCTGAACTGGTCGGTCAGCGTGAGAAGCAGCATGACGAGCGCCCGCGCGTTCCCGGGATCGGTTCGCAAGATGTCCCGGCAGATCGACTCCGCCTCGTTGGGCTCGTTGAGCAGCCTGTATCGCTCGACCTTCTCGAGCGCGTGAGGAATCGATTCTCGCGAGATCGGCTTGAGGTCGGTCATCGGGTCGTCGCCGCTCCGTGTGGTTCCGGCGCGCCGGCCGCCCGTTTGCCACGCAGCGTCCGCCACAGTCGCGCCAGCGGATCGAAGTGATGATCCACGACCCGCTCCTTGAGAGGGATGATCGCGTTATCGGTGATGGTGATCGATTCGGGACACACCTTCGTGCAACACTTCGTGATGTTGCAGAAGCCGATGCCGTGCGCCTCCTTGAGCTCGTCCACCCGATCCTCCACATCCAGCGGATGCATCTCCAGCGCGGCGACATAGACGTAGTAGCGAGGGCCCGCGAAGCGCGCGTGCTCATGGTGATCGCGCAGGACGTGGCAGACGTCCTGGCAGAGGAAGCACTCGATGCATTTCCGGAACTCCTGCACCCGGTCGATGTCGATCTGCTGCATGCGCCAGGTCCCATCGGGATGATCGGGCTCGCGGGGGCGGAACGGCTTGATGCTCCGCTTGACCGCGTAGTTCCAGCTCACGTCGGTGACGAGGTCCTTGACGTGCGGGAACGCCTTCATCGGCTCCACGGTGACAGGTCGATCGAGGGCGAGATCGGAGAGGCGGGTCATGCAGGTGAGCCGCGGCATACCGTTGACCTCGGCCGAGCAGGATCCGCACTTGCCGGCCTTGCAGTTCCAGCGGATCGCGAGGTCGTTGGCCTGCTCGGCCTGGATGTCGTGGAGCGCGTCCAGCACGACCATGCCCTCGGAGACCTCGGTCCGGTAGTCGCGGAACTCGCCCACGCCTCGTTGCCCGCGCCAGACCCGGAATGTCGCCGTCGCCATCAGCGAACCCTTTTCATCAGCGATTCTCCTCGACGATCCGGGCGAGCTCCGGCGGCAGGGGAGGCAGGGTCTCGCGGCGGAGCTCCATCCCGTCGGCTCCCTTGCGAATTACGAGCCGGGTTCGCTCGAACGCGGGTTCTTTGGCGGGACGATCCTCCCGGAAGTGGGCACCCCGGCTCTCCTCCCGCACGAGCGCGGCGCGAGCCACCGCCTCGGACACGACCAGCAAGTTGGGCAGGTCGAGCGCGGTGTGCCAGCCGGGGTTGTATTCCCGGTGGCCCGTCACGCCGACCCGCCCCGCGCGCTCGCGAAGGGCTGCCAGGCCTTCGATCGCCTCCTTCATGTCGGCCTCGTTCCGCACGATGCCGACCCTGGCCTGCATCATCCTCTGCAAGTCGCGCTGGATCCGGTACGGTCCCTCCCCCGATTCGCGCTCGAACGGGGCCAGTGCTTCCCGCTGAGCAGACTCGACCTGCCCCGGATCGATGCGCGGCGGGCCATGGGCGCCGGCGAACTGCGCGGCGTGATCGCCGGCGCGCTTCCCGAACACGAGGAGATCCGAGAGCGAATTCCCGCCCAGGCGGTTGGCGCCGTGGAGCCCGGCGGCCACCTCGCCCGCCGCGAAGAGTCCCGGGAGCGAGGACATCTGGCTCTCGGCGTCGACCTTCACGCCGCCCATCGCGTAGTGGGTCGTCGGCCCCACCTCCATCGGCTGCTCGGTGATGTCGAGGTCGGCCAGCTCCTTGAACTGGTGGTACATGCTGGGGAGCTTGCGCCGGATGTGCTCGGTCGCGTCCGAGCGCTTCTCCTTGATCCAGGCGATGTCGAGATAGACGCCGCCGTGCGGGCTCCCCCGCCCTTCCCGGACCTCGCGCACGATGCACCGCGCCACGTGGTCGCGCGTCAGGAGCTCCGGCGGCCGGCGCGCGCTCTTGTCGCCCTGCGTGTAACGCCACCCCTCCTCGGGCGTGTCGGCTGTCTGGTCGCGATACAGCGGCGGGATGTCGTCGAACATGAACCGCCGCCCCTCGCTGTTCGTGAGGATTCCCCCCTCGCCGCGGACGCCTTCGGTGACGAGGATCCCGCGAACCGACGGCGGCCATACCATCCCGGTCGGATGGAACTGGAGGAACTCCATGTCAACGAGCTCCGCGCCCGCCTCGTAGGCCAGCGCATGCCCGTCGCCGGTGTATTCCCATGAGTTGGACGTGATCTCGTACGCGCGTCCGATCCCCCCCGTCGCCAGTACCACCGCCCCCGCCGCGAAGAGCAGAAACCGCCCGCGCTCCCGGTCGTAGCCGAACGCGCCCGCCACCCGGCCGTCCGCGGTCAGGAGTCGCACGATCGTCGCCTCCATGTGGAACTCGATCCCGCGGTGGATCCCATGGTCCTGGAGCGTGCGGATCATCTCGAGTCCGGTGCGGTCGCCCACGTGCGCGAGGCGCGGGTACGCGTGGCCGCCGAAGTTCCGCTGGAGGATCCGCCCGTCGGAGGTTCTGTCGAAGAGCGCGCCCCAGGCCTCCAGCTCGCGCACCCTGTCAGGGGACTCTTTCGCGTGGAGCTCGGCCATGCGCCAGTCGTTGACGTACTGGCCGCCGCGCATCGTGTCGGCGAAATGAATCTGCCAGCCGTCGCGCTCGTCGACGTTGGCGAGCGCCGCGGCGATCCCGCCCTCTGCCATGACCGTGTGCGCCTTCCCGAGGAGCGACTTGCAGACGACGCCGACCCTCGCGCCGGCTCCGGAGGCCGCGATGGCGGCCCGCAGGCCCGCACCTCCGGCGCCGATCACGAGCACGTCGTACTCCCGCGCTTCGCGCTCGGTCATCGCGCCGGCCGGGAATCTGCTGTCGGGATCACAGGATTCGCGGGTCGGTCCAGACGCCCATCGAGACGAGCCGCACGTAGAGATCGGAAAACGCGACCCAGAAGAGCGAGAGCCACGCCCACGTCATGTGGCGGCGATTGAGGCAGGAGACGCAGCGGTAGGCGGTGAGCCGAGCAGGTCTCCCCGACAGCCGATCCAGATACCCGCCGACCAGGTGGCGCAGGGAGTGACAGCCCAGCGTGTATCCGCCGAGGAGGATCACGTTCAAGGCCAGGACCAGCGTTCCGACTCCGATGCCGAATGTCGTCGTCCCTGTCGTTGCGTCTTCCCACCGCGTCGCCCTCCAGACGTCGTACGAGAGGATCCCGAGGAACGGGATCGCGAGATACAGGAACCAGCGGTGGACGTTCTGGAGGATGAGCGGGAACGACCGCTCCCCCCTGTAGGACGACCGCGGCTCGCCCACCGCGCACGAGGGCGGGTCGGCCCAGAAGCCCTTGTAGTAGGCCCCTCGGTAGTAGTAGCACGTCAGGCGGAAGCCTCCGGGCGCCCACAGGATGAGGAGCGCAGGCGACCACGGGAGCCAGGCCGGATACCATCCCGGCCTGGGACCGAACCACGCGTGCGGCGAGTCGCCGAACAGCTCGGGCGAATAGAACGGGGAGAGGTACGGTCCCCAGGAGTAGTGCTCGCCTTGAAATGCCGCCCAGGTCGCGTACACGACGAAGGCGCCGAGGCCCAGGAAGATGACGAGCGGCTGGAGCCACCACGCGTCCCGGCGCGCGGTTTCCCCGAAGCGCCGCGGCTCCGCGAGCGCCTGGCTCAGGGTCGAATCGGTCATGGCCGGGGTATTCTGGCCGTGCCCCGCCTCCGACGCAAGGCTTGTCAGACCTTTGACAGCCATTGCCCGGACGGCGCCGCAGAATCGCCTCGATCGAGCGCGTGCGATATGCAACCCGAAAGGAGATCTCCGATGCGGTGCATCGTCATCGTCAAGGCCAACAAGGAATCCGAGGCCGGGATCATGCCCACCGAGAAGGACCTCGCCAACATGATGGAGTTCAACGAGGAGCTGGTGAAGGCCGGCGTGATGCAGGCGGGGGAAGGGCTCCATCCGAGCTCGAAGGGCGCGCGCGTGAAGTTCCCCGTCGATGGCGAGCCCATCGTCATCAGGGGGCCCTTCCCGGAAACCAAGGAGCTCGTGGCCGGCTATTGGATCTGGGAGGTGCAGTCCCTGGAGGATGCCATCGGCTGGGCCAGGCGGATCCCGGCGCCGGAAGATCCGAGGGAGGAAGGCGTGGTGGAGATCCGCCCGATCTTCGAGGCCGAGGACTTTGGCGCGGAGTTCACGCCCGAGCTGCGGGAGAAGGAGCAGCAGCTCCGGGAGGAGGTCGCGAAGCGGACATGAACCGGACGCTCTGGATCGTCCAGATCCTGCTGGCGGCGCTCTTCCTGTTCACCGGAGTGACCAAGCTCATGATGCCGGCCGAGCAGCTGACGGCGGGGAGCCCGCTCTCCGCGGGGTTTCTCCGTTTCATCTCCGTGTGCGAGATCCTCGGCGCCTTCGGCCTGATCCTCCCGGGACTTTTCAAGATCCGGCCCGGCCTCACGGTGCTGGCAGCCCTCGGGCTCCTGGTGATCGTGACCGGCGCCACGGTGGTCACGCTCATGACCATGTCCTGGACCTGGGCGATCCTCCCCGCCGTGACGGGGATCCTCCTCTTGTTCGTCGTCTACGGCCGCTGGAAGCTCGCGCCCCTGAAGACCTCGTTTCGACACGCTCCGCCCGGGGGGATCGCCTCCCCGCCGGGTACGCGACCCTGAACGACAGCAGAGACAAAGGGGAGGACTCATGGCGGGGTACGTGACCAACATCGAAAGAGACACCATCGCGAACAAGCATTTCCGTCGCGTCGTCTTCACTGGGCCGAATACCCAGCTCGTCCTGATGACGCTGCAGCCCGGGGAGGATATCGGCCTGGAGACTCATGACGGGCACGATCAGTTCGTTCGGGTCGAAGCCGGCCGTGGGTACGTGCAGCTGAACGGCAAACGAAGCGACCTCGAGGACGGCAGCGCCGTCGTAATTCCCGCCGGCGTCGAGCACAACGTCAAGAACACCTCCGACGACGAGGCTCTCCGGCTCTATACGCTGTACAGCCCGCCCGAGCACGCGGACGGCACCGTGCACCACACCCGCGAGGAGGCGGCTGCCGCGGAGCGACACTGAAGGCGCGCCAAGCGGACATCCTCCGGCGGCGGCTCCACAACCTGCGTCTCAGCCGCCCGACGCTGAGCTCGCCCGCCGCGGTGGTCGAATGGCTTTGCGCCGTCCAGGCCCAGGACTATCCGGCCGCGAAGTGGGCGCTCGGCTCGAGGATGCGATCCGCGGTCGACGCGGACGTGGAGCGGGCGTTCGACGACGGCGCCATCCTGCGCACCCACCTGCTGAGACCTACCTGGCACTTCGTCCGGCCCGCCGACATCCGCTGGCTCCTTGCGCTGACCGCGCCGCGCGTCAAGGCCGGGCTGGCGTATCGGCACAAGCAGCTCGAGCTGGACGCGCGGACGCTGCGCCGCGCCGGCGCCGCGATCGGGAAGTCCCTCCTCGACGGGGTCCCGCGGACGCGCGACGAGCTGCGGGAGGTGCTGACGCAGGCGGGGATTCGATCTCTGGGGGTCGAGCGCATGACGCACATCATGGCGCTGGCCGAGCTCGACGGGATCGTGTGCAGCGGTCCCCGGAAGGGGAAGCAGTTCACCTATGCGCTCCTCGACGACCGCGCGCCTCACCGTCGAACCCTCGCGCGAGACGCGGCGCTGGCAGAGCTCGCTTCGCGCTACTTCCGAAGCCGCGGCCCCGCCTCGGTTCAAGACTTCGCGAAGTGGGCGGGACTCACGGTGTCCGACGCCCGGCAGGGACTCGAGTCCGTCGCGGCGGATCTGCGCAGCGTGGAGGCGAACGGCGCGACGCTCTGGTTTCCCGACACGCGGCCCGCGCCCGCTTCGGTCCCCACCGCGTACCTGCTCTCCCTCTATGACGAGCTCATCTCCTCCTACAGGGATCGGAGCGCGATGGTCGAACCGCGGCACGCGAAGAAGCTCGTAGGGATGGGGAACGCGCTGAGCGCCGTCATAGCGATCGACGGTCGCGTCGTCGGAACCTGGAAGCGCAGGATGAGCGCGAAGGCGGTCACGATCGAGACGCGCCATTTCGATCCGCCATCGAGATCCCGTGCGCGCGCCGTCGCCGCCGCCGCCCGCCGGTATGGCGAGTTCCTGGGTCTGCCCGTCGTGCTCGGCTAGCGAGGGGGCCGGGGGCGCGAGGTTGCACGGCCGCCGCCCCCGCGTCGCTTCCGCGGGCGGCTCTTGGTCCTGGGGGGCGGGAAGCTCGCCCGGAGCCCCCTCCCCAGGACCTGAAGCAGCGCTTCCCGTTCGGGCAGGCCCTGAAGGCGGTGTCTGCCGAGGTCGCGGAACCGGTACCCTTCCGGCACCGGGCTGCCCATGGCCTCGCGCGTCGCTCCCGAGATCAGGATCTGGCCGCCGTGCGCCGCGGCGCAGACGCGCGCGGCGGTGTGGACAGCGAGCCCGATGTAGCCCGCGTCGGTCAGGGTCGGGCGCCCGCTGTGGATCCCGATCCGGACCCGGACGTCGAGGCCATCCGGCCAGTCCCGCTCGCGCAGGGTCCGCTGCATCTTCGCCGCCGACTTGACCGCGTCACCCGGGCGCTCGAACACCGCGAAGAACTCATCGGCGCGGAAGTCGATCTCGCGCCCCTTGGCCCGCGAGACCGCGGCGCGCTGGATGTCGCGCACGTCGGTCAGCAGGTCCCGGTACCGGTCGCCGAGCCGGCGCAGGAGCGCGGTGGAGCCCTCGATGTCGCTCATGAGGAGCGTGACGAATCCGGCCGGCAGCGCCGCAGCGCTGGTCGCGGTCGCGTCCACACGATCGTACGCGCGGTCCTTCTCGATGACGAAGCGAACGGCCGCGAGCACCGTCTCCGCGAGCCGCGGGTCCTCGAGGACCTTCGGGTCGTGGACGAGCGCGGTCATCGGGCGGCCCTCGCGCTCCAGATACGTGACCGCCCGCGCGTCGCTCTCGGCCGGCAGCGCGACGGGCTTGCCGTGAGCGTCGAGATAGGCGCCCGACGATTGCGACCAGTGGAGGACGGCGAGGCTCGGATCGCGGAGCACGCTCCGGAGCCGCTGCTCGAGCTCGCCCGGCGCCCCACTGCGGCCGAGCTCGATGACCAGCCGGCCGGCGACAGCGTGCGTCCTCTCGGTCTCGATCTGCCCCGTCATGAACCCGATCGGGACGATGCCGTACTTCTTCGCTGCGGTCAGCAGGCGCTTTCGCGCCCGCTCGCGCGCGGCATCGTCCTCGAACCGCACCTGGTTGAACCGGGCCAGAGCGTTTCGCACGTGCGACTCGTCGTGAATCGGCAGCCGCCGCTTGCCACGGGAGTCGACGTACGCGAAGGCCGTGTCCGGGAGCTTGTCTCGCTTGCCGGCGTCGAGCTTCGCCATGCCGAAACGATACAGCGCTCCGCCCCGGCCGTCAGATCGTGCCTTCCAGCGGCTCGCGTGGTACCGTGCGCCCGCGACGCGGGGTCGGGAGGAGGTGCCGCTGAACGCCGAATGCCGCAAGGTCCAGCGGGTCTACCTGACGCTGGAGCTCCTCCACACGCTGGCGGCCTCCTTCATCTGGGGGATCAACACGCTGTTCCTCCTGGACGCGGGCCTCAGCAACACCGAGGCGTTCGCGGCGAACGCGTTCTTCACCGCCGGGCTCGTGCTGTTCGAAGTGCCCACCGGCGTGGTCGCCGATACGCGCGGCCGGCGGATGTCGTATCTGGTCGGCACGCTCACGCTGGCGGCCGCCACGCTCCTGTACCTCTGGATGTGGCGGATCTCCGCGCCCTTCTGGGCCTGGGCGCTGGCGTCCGCGCTGCTGGGGCTCGGGTTCACGTTCTTCTCGGGAGCGGTTGCGGCGTGGCTCGTCGACGCGCTCGCCGCGAGCGGCTTCGACGGGAAGCTGGAGTCCGTCTTCGCCAAGGGCGAGATCGTTCAGGGCGTTGCCATGCTGGGCGGGTCGGTCGCCGGCGGCGCGATCGCGCAGGCGACGAATCTCGGCGTACCCTACCTGCTGCGAACGATCACCCTCGCGTTCACCTTCGTGGTGGCGTTCCTGTGGATGCGGGACCTGGGCTTCACGCCGGCCCGCGGCCGCGGCCCGTTCCGGGATGCGAAGCGCGTGTTGCGCGGCTCGATCGAGCACGGCCTCGGAAACCCGGCGGTCCGGTGGATCATGCTGGCCGCCCCGTTCAGCGGTGGCGTGACGATCTACGCCTTCTACGCGATGCAGCCCTACCTCCTCGAGCTCTACGGCGACGAGCGGGCCTACGGCGTGGCGGGGCTCGCGGCCGCCATCGTCGCCGGCGCGCAGATCGCCGGCGGGATGCTGGTGTCCCACATCGGCCGGCTCTTTCGGAAGCGGACCTCGGTCCTCCTCGCGGGCACCCTATCGAGCGCCGTCATCCTCGCCGGAATCGCGGCGGTGCCCCGGTTCTGGATGGTCCTGGCGCTGCTCGTTCTCTGGGGGCTTCTGTTCGCCGCCCTCATACCCGTCCACCAGTCGTACCTGAACGGACTCATCCCGTCCGATCAGAGGGCCACGGTCCTGTCCTTCGATTCCATGCTCGACTCGGCCGGCGGCGTGGTGTTCCAGCCTCCGCTCGGCAGGAGCGCCGACCTCTGGGGATACCCCGCCTCCTACGCCGTCAGCGCGGCGATCCAGGCGCTGGCGCTTCCGTTCCTGTGGCTCGCACGCCGACGGAATGCCGCCGCCGATTCGATCCCCGCCGAGCCCGCGGCGCACGCCCGTTCCGGCTGAGTCCAGGTGGCAGGGCCTCCCGGCGCGCGATCGTCGCGATCCAGTCCGGGAACGCGGAGCTACCCCAATCGTTGTGCCGGGACCGCGGATCCTTCTAAGATGGCGTCGTGCGCGCCGATCGAATCCTCCCGCTCCTGAACCTGGCGGCCAAGCTCATTCTCGTGGCGCTCCTCTATTACGGGATGACGCACCTCGAACTCGACCGCTTCCGCGGAAAGGCGATGGGCGCGCGCGCCGCGTTCTATCCGATCTCGATCGTGGTGATTCCCGTGGTGTGGGCGCTGCGCGGCCGGCGGCCGCCCTACCCACATCTGGCCGACATATTCCTCGCCTTGCCGTTCATCATCGACGTGGCCGGCAATGCGCTCGACCTCTACAACACGGTGGTCTGGTTCGACGACGTCGCGCACACCGTCACGTTCCTGTTCCTGGTCCTCGCCGTGGGCTTCCTGATCCTGCGGCTCGGGCTCGAACCCTGGATCGCGGCCTGCCTCACGATCGGCTTCGGCGCCGTGGCCCACATCCTCTGGGAGATCATCGAGTTCGTCGCGATGCGGATCGGCTCGCCCGGCCTCCAGCTCACCTACGAAGACACGATCGGCGACCTCGCGATGTCGCTCGGGGGGACCGTCATCGCCGGACTCGTCACCGGCTGGCGCGCCGACTCCACCTCCAGGTCTGCGCCCTGAGGATCCGGATTCAGGAGCAGTCGGGTCCGCGGATCAGGTCCGCCTCGCCGCGCGCGGTTCGCTTGCCGCCGGGGGCCGCCGGATCCACGTAGGTGAGATCTTCCGAGGGCGCGCCGGTCTCGAGCCATGCGGCGATGTCGGCCGCCACCTCCGGACCCGCGCCCCACTGGAAGTTGTGTCCGAAGTCGCTCTCGGCGACCCCGGACGCCGGGAGCGGCTCCCGACCGTAGATCTTCCACACGTAGGTCGTCCGGCACGCCTTCGCGGCCGCGTCGAGGGCGGCCCGCAGAACGACCTGATCGCTCTCCGCGGTCACGGCGTCCTGGCTGCCCCAGAGGACGAGCGTCGGCACCGTCAGATCGGCCAGTCGCGCGACGTTGTCGAACTCCAGCGCCGCTCTCGCCACCCCCAGCCAGGCGCCCAGGGGAAGGCGCGCCGTCCGCGACGCCATCTCCGCCAGGTAGTCCGGATCGCCGGCGATCTCGGTCACCCAGTTCGCCAGGAGCCACTCCTCTGCGCCCGGATCGATCTCGATCGGGGTCAACTGGTACACGTCCGCCGGCCAGGCCAGTCCGCGCGCTTCCAGTTCCGGCCGCCACGTCCCCTCGATCAGCTGACCCAATACGAACTGCTCGATGGCGGGGTTCCCCACCGTCCGCGCCGCGGAACCGATCAGCACAATGCTCGCGATCCGATCCGGCGCGGCGAGCGCGACGTCCTGCGCCACCATGCTGCCGTAGGAGTGGCCGACCACGTGCGTCCTGTCGACGTCGAGCGCCTCCAGGAACGCCAGCACGTCCCGCGCGAAGTCCTCGACCCGGAAGCAGCGCCAGGGCTCCGGCGCGCACTCCGCGACCGGCGGCATGGACGAGCCGCCGTGGCCCCGCAGGTCGAGCGCCAGGATCCGCAGGTCCGGACGTCGCTCGAGAAGCGCCTCGATCGTGGAGCGGAAGGACAGGTTCGAGTCGGTGTAGCCGTGGAGGAAGACCACCGTCTCCGCTGCCGGCGAGCCGGCCTCGACGTACCGGAGCTCCACTCCCGTCGGTAGCGTCACGGTCCGCTCCACGGCCGGCGGGGCCTGGGCTTGCCCCGGAGCTCCTTCCGCGGCGAGCATCACGACGGCGAGCGCGGCCGCGCGGACGAGCCCGCGTTCCGGACGGTTCCCTCCCATTCGCCCTCCTCCGGGTCTACGCGAAGACGGCCCGGCGGGATCTTCCCGCCGGGCCGCTCCGACACCTTGCCATTGTCGCTGCCGTTCTCAGCTCCGGACGGCCGCGAGCTCCTCCACCGCCGTGGCCAGCGTGTGCACCTTGGCGGACTCGGGCGCTGCGTCCGCGGCACCGTGCAGCTCCGCCGCCAGCGCGCTCAGCGCCTCCCCGCGCGCGGAGCCCGATGCGCCTTCCGCCGAATCCAGCGCCTGCCGCGCGGAGGCGATCCGATCGGCGTCCATGCCGCTCGAGCGCTCGAGCTGATCGAGGTACGCCCGCGCCAGCGCGAAGCTCGGCGGCCAGACGAACTGCTGCTGCCCCTGGACGTTCTTGTAGTCGAAGCGCACCGTGCGCGCCGCGTCGATCTCGTTCTGCGAGATGAACTCGCTCGGAGTCAGCTCCAGGATGTCGAGACCGCGCGCGATCTCGGAGTTCACGATCACGCCGTTGTACCAGTACACCGACCACGACCCGCCGCTCTCCATCTCCTCGGCGTTCACCGGCCCGCGATCGAAGAAGGCGATCTCCTGAGGGTTCGTCGGGTCGGTCCAATCGAACACCGAGATGCCGCCCTGATACCAGCCCTGCACCATGACGTCGCGACCGGGGATCGGGATCAGCGAGCCGTTGTGGGCGACGCAGTTCTCCACCGCGGTCTGCTCCGCCGGCAGCTTGTAGTAGCTCTGGAACTCGAGATCGTGACCGTCGATCGTGAAGATCGCGTCGGCCCCCCACTCCTTCGGATCCGTCGCGCGGCACTTCGCTCCGCCGCCTCCGCCCCACTCGTCGGAGAACAGGATCTTGGTGCCGTCGTTGTTGAACGTGGCCGAGTGCCAGTACGAAAAGTTCGTGTCGGCCACCGCCGCGACGCGACGCGGGTTCGTCGGGTCGCTGATGTCGAGGAGCAGCCCGTAGCCGCCGCAGGCGCCGCCCGCCAGGCCGATGGCCGGATAGAGCGTGATGTCGTGACACTGAGTGGGCCCGGTCTCCGGACCCTGCTGGCCGAACAGCGTATCGATCCTCTGCTGAATGTCCGCCCGCAGCGACGCGCTGTCCGCGGCCGTCGGCGCCCCCGTGCCGCCCCGCTCCTGCACGACCTGCGCCAGCATGAACTCGAGGAATCCGCCGGTGACGGCCTGCTCCTCACCCTCGATCGTCACGACGTAGCCGCCCGACGCCTTGGCCTCCGCGACTTCCGCCAACCGTTCCTCACGGTCCGCCGAGGACTCCCCGTGCTCTTCGACCGGCGCCAGACCCTCGAAGATCCGCGGCGACGAGACGATCGCCGCCTGTTCCGGGTTCGCCAGAGGGACCTTGATGACCTCGATCCGGAAGAGCGCCGAGTTCGGGTCCTCGTCCGGCATGGCGGCCGAGCAGCCGGGCAGTTCACTGGGGGAACGCACCTGAGAGGAGCCCGAGATGTAGACGTAGACGTTCTCCTTGTCGTCGGGGTCCACGAGGACCGAGTGCGTATGGGAACCACGGCACGTCTGCACGTTGCCCACGTTGACCGGGTTCTGGAGATCGCTGATGTCGAAGATCCGGAGCCCCCGCAGGCGGTCCGTGCTGACCGTGTCCTGGACACCCTGCCCGCCGCAGTCGATGCGGCCGCTCAGGCCCTCGCCGGAGACGAACAGCAGGTTGCCGTATACCGAGACGTCGCTCTGCGAGGCCGGGCAGAAGTAGCCCTTGGCCAGCGTCGGGGCCGACGGGTTCGAGATGTCCCAGATCTGGTAGCCGTTGTAGTTGCCCTGGATCACGTAGTTGTCCATGAAGGCGAGGTCGGAGTTCGTGGCTTCTTCGAACTGCTCCGCCTTGGGCGTATTCGAGAGGAGCCGCAGGTTCCAGAGAGCCTGCTCGGCGTCGGCGCCCCCCGCGGCAAGGCCGATGCGGGGGTCGGTGGTATCGGGATCGAGCGCCGCGAACGGCGCATCGGACGCCGGAGCGGCCACCGCCGGCATCGCGCCCAGGACGAGCGCTATTAGAGCGGCCGTGAACGCGATCGGCCGGATCATCGGGGGAATCGTGTACATGAGCACTTCCGTTGATGAGGTGAGAGAACTACTTACGAACGAACATCGGACGGGGTGCGCTACCGCGAGCCCGTGGGCCCGAACATCATCTCCCGAAGCATCGATTGCATGCGATCGATCTCGCTGGTCTGATCGGCCCCGATGTCGGAAGCGATTTTGAACACCAAGTCGTTCTGCGCCGCGCCGTAGGTGCCGAACAGCTTTTCCACCATCGTGATCGCCCCCTGATGGTGCTGAATCATGAACGTCAGGAACAGCCGGTCGAACTCGTCCTCGCGGGCGGCATCGAGCTGGGCCATCTGGGCCGCGGTCAGCATCCCGGGCATGAGCGAGTGCTCCCCATGGCCCCCGCCGTGCATCGCATGCTCTCCTGCCGCCGTCGTGTCCGGCTCGGGCACGGGCTGGCCGTTGTCCCGCAGCCAGTTCTGCATGATCGCGATCTCGTCGTTCTGTCCCACGACGATCCGCCCGGCCAGGACCTGGAGCGGGCCGTTGGACGTGTGGGTCGGAATCATCCGGGCCATCACGAGCGCCTGCGCGTGATGGTGGATCATGCCTTCCATGAACTCTACGTCGGCAGCCGTGAAGGAGTTTCGGATGCTGTCGGCGACCGCCGCCGGATCGGCGGACGACGGGTCCGGGGCGGCGCTCGCCGCCGGGACGGCGGCCGGCGGCGTGGTGCCGGCGCACGCCATGGCCAGGGCCGCCGCGGCCCAGAGCGCGGTTACCATGCCACGAGTGAGCGGCGCTGCTTCTGACCAGGAGGGATGAGACATACCGGCCTGAAAGTGTAATGGTCCCCGGATGCCGGGGCACGAAAATTTCCAAGGGACAGGATGGTCCTCGCGCGATGTCGGACGCCACAGGCCCGAGGATCTCATAGGTCTACCAGGACCTTGAACCCCCCGTAACACATGCGCTTCGCGTCGAACGGCATGGTCTTCTCGTCCATGCCGGCCATTCGCGGGTCCTTCATGACCTTGGCGTTGACCCGATCCCGATGCGCCTTCGACTTGTAGACGATCCACGAGAACATGACGGTCTCGCCACGCTTCAGGGCGGCCCCGTCCCTGAACGACCGCACCTCCTGCACGTCGAGGTCGTCCGCGACGCATTCGCGGAACTCGAGCGCCCCGTGCTCCATCCAGACCTTGCCCGCCTTCTGCGCCATGCGCCGGTACTCGGCGACCTTGCTCTGCGGGACCGGTACCAGGAATCCGTCGACGTAAGCCATTTCGCCTCCTCGAAGTGTCTGGCATCATCGCCCGTGCGTGCGCACGAGCTCGCGGATCGCCGCGCGATCGACGATCTCGCCTCCCTTGATGACCGCGTGGATCCGGCCCGTGTTGCGGATGTCCGCCAGGGGATCTGCGTCGAGGAGCACGAGGTCCGCCCACTTTCCGACCTCGATCGTTCCGAGCTCCTCCTCTGCCCCGAGGATCTCCGCGGAGACCTCGGTCGCGGCGCGGATCGCATCGAGCGGCGACAGCCCCGCGCGCACGAGTTCCTCGAGCTCGAGATGCACTCCCCATGGCACCTGCCACACGTCGGTTCCCGACCCGACGGGAACGCCGGCCCGGTGGAGGCGCCCCGCCATCTCCCGCGAAGCACTGGCCCTGTCCCCCCACCAGGCCTGGTCTTCGGCCGACAGGGCGCGCATCCAATCGAGGTCTCCCACAGGTTCCCAGGGGTCCAGGCCGCCGCCGGGCGCGATGCCTCCGTCCCGGGCGACCCGGGCCGTCATGTCCCAGTAGATCACGGTGGGGATGACGGCGATTCCCGCCGCGCGATAGAGCTGGAGGATGTCGTCGTACGCCAGGGGATCTCCACGCCCCGTGCACGCTCCCACGTGCTCCTGAGCGTCCATGCCGGCCGCGACGAGGGGAAGGGGATGCGCGCAGTGGCCAGTGGCGCGCAGACCCCGGCGATGGGCGGCCTCGACGATACGCGCGTTGATGTCCCAGCGGCGGAACGTCCGCGTCTTGACGTGATGGGCGCCCAGCGCGACAGCCAGCTCCACGCTTCGCTCCACGTGGCCGGGGTCGGCCTCGGGCTCGATGCCGCGCCATTCCTCCCCGTCGTAGGGCCAGTCGGTGAAGAACTGAAACCCGCCGTAGCTGACGCGCGGCCCGGGGATCACGCCCGCGGCGATCGCCTCGCCGGTGGCCACCAGCGTGGCGATCCGCGAGCCCTGGTCGCGGATCGTCGTCACGCCGTAGTACAGGCGCCCTGGCAGCTGAGCGGGCTCATAGCTGTGCATGTGGAGGTCCATGAGTCCCGGGATCGCGATGCGACCTTCCACATCGAGGACTCTCGTATCCGGTTCCAGGTTCTCCGGCCTGGCCCATGTGCCGCCGGTGGGCTCGATGCGAGCGATCCTGCCGTCGCGCGCGAGCAGATCCTGGGGTGCCGACAGCGGCGCGCCCGTCCCGTCGATGAGCCGCACGTTGCGGAGGAGGAGCGGAGCGGGGGTTGGCGGCGTGTAGTGGAGCGCCCAGCCGAGGGTGCGCTCGTCTCCCGACGGCGATCGCAGCCGCCAACCGTCTCCCGACAGATAGAGGATCGTCCCGTCCCTGGCGACCGAAGGGTACATCGCGGCGGCATCGCCGAGCGGAACGGGGTCGCCGACGACGCCGCGGACGGAGTCGAACTCCGCCGTCCAGAGCCGGTCGTGGCGGGCGAACACGATCGTGTTCGGCCTCGGCCACTGAAGGAAGACGGGCGCGTCGGCGAAGCGCTCGAGGCGTCGCCGCTCGCCGCTCAAGGTCACGAGCTCGGCTCCTGTGCCGAGGATCGGGTGAGGATCCAGCCGGACGAGAAGCGCGCGGGAGTCCGGGCTCCATGCGGGCGCGTCGGACGTCTCGCCGACCCACGTCGCCGAGACCTCCCCGAGATCGATGGTGGCCTCCAGGTCGTCGGCTACAGGGGCACGGGCGTCGACGAGGCGCAGCCGGTGTCCCTCCGGCGTCGCGTGCACGAAGGCCAGGTGCTCGCCGTCGGGGGACCAGAGCGGCTCCCGCTCGCCGCCCTCGAGCGCGGTCACGCGTCGGATGGCGCCCGTCGCGACGTCGGCGGCGTGGAGGTCCTCGGATTCGAGCGGGCCGGCTGCGAATGCGATCTCCCTCTCGTCGGGCGACCATGCCAGGCCGTGCGCGGTCGAGGAAACCTCGGCCACCGCGCGCGGCTCGCCGAACTCCCCCCGCCCACCGCCGATCGGCACGACCCAGAGCTTGCCGAGCGCGATCACGCCGATCCGGGTGCCGCTCGGCGAGAGCGCGAGACCCATGTGACCGCGCGCGGACAGCACGGCGCCCGGTGCGGGGAAGCGGACGGGCGCGAGATGGACGCGCGGGCGCGGGACCGAGAGCGTGGCCGCGAACGGGATCCTCGCCGGCTCTCCGCCGCCCACCGGGAGGCGCCAGAGGCGCCCATCGGCGGAATAGAGGAGTTCGTCGCCGTCGGGCGACCAGCGAACGCGCGTCGGCGCGACGTCCCTGTGGTCGGTGACGGCCCGCGGCTGGCTCGCCGATTTCGCGGCCGTCGCAATCACCCAGACCTGCCAGCGCCCCACGGAATCCCGCGCGAGGAAGGCGAGCTGCTCACCATCCGGCGAGAACGCGGGCGCGAGCGCGCGCATCCCCTCGCGCGTCAGGGGAGTCGCCGAGCCGCCCCCCGCCGCCACGCTCCACACGCGCCCGCCGTCGCCGTCCTGCGCCCACGCGTTGACGAACGCGATTCGCGCGCCGTCCGGCGACCAGGCGGGATCCCGCACGTCGCGCTCCGGCAGACCCTCGATGGGAATCGATCGGATATCGCCGGAGGCCACGTCGAGGAGCGCGATCTCGCTCCACCCCGAGACCTCCTGGCCCTCGACCTGCACGACGGCGCGCGCGAAGGCCACGGACCGGCCGTCGGGTGACCAGGCCGCCTGGCCGTCGAACCCTTCGCCGTCCGGCGTACGCGAGAGGAGTCGCGGCAGCCCGCCCCCGATCTCCGCGAGCCACAATCCGCGTCGTCCGCCCTTCTCGCCGGAGAACACGACCTGCCCGCCGTCGGGAGAGAACGCGGGATCGAGGACTTCGGCCGTGTCGCGGATCGCATCGGTGATCCTGCGTGCCTCGCCACCGCTCGCGTCGAGCGTCCAGAGCTCCCCGAGCAGGTCGAGGACGATCGTTCGCCCGTCGCGCGAGAGGTCGAACGCGAGCCGTGTCCCTTCGCGGGTCGTGATTGCGATAGTGTCGAGAGGAGCCGGAGTACCCGTGTTCCCCGATTCCGGCTGAGCACGAGCGGAAACCGCCGTGACGGCCAGGATCACGAAACAGGTGGCAGCAGCGCGTTCGGCAGAGCCCACGATGCTCAGGATATCTCGACCCGTAACGGGGTCAACCCCCCGGTTGCCATTCCCAACGAAAAACCCCC
The DNA here is from genome assembly GCA_035687725.1 of Gemmatimonadota bacterium. Classification (GTDB taxonomy): domain Bacteria; phylum Gemmatimonadota; class Gemmatimonadetes; order JACCXV01; family JAHWKZ01; genus JAICNR01. The sequence continues at coordinate 173 of DASRVB010000094.1, read as the reverse complement.
GCCGGCTTCCCGACGGGGGCTCTTCAATACCACGCGGCGAGTGCCGCGGGGGTCGCGCTCTTTACATCGAGCTCGACGAAAGGCGCTTGACGTTCGTCGCCTGGGCGCCCTTGGGGCCCTGCTCGACGTCGTACTCGACCTCGTCGTTGTCGCTCAGGGACTTGAAGCCCTCA
>DASRVB010000093.1:0-7059 GCA_035687725.1 Gemmatimonadota bacterium | reverse complement strand
GCCGGCGGAGATCGCCCGACTCCAGCACGCGCTCGCGGCCGCGGGGTTCGATCCCGGCCGGGCCACCGGCCAGTGGAACGCGACGACCCGGCTCGAGCTGGGCCGGTTCCAGGCCTCGCGCGGTCTTCTCCAGTGCGAGTGTGTCACGTACGAGACCCTGGTGGTCCTCCGGATCCACCCCCAGGTCGTGGCCTCGATCAGCGCTCCGCTCGACGGCGGGTACGGATCCAGGACCGTGGTGCTCGTGCCCGGTCACGATCGCCATCTCGGCCTCGGCCACCACAGCGGAGTCATCGTGGGGCACGGGGCATCGGTGATCGTAGGGCACCAGCCGGCGCGCGGGGCGGGCGAGTTTGCCCGCGATCGGCACTTTCGCGACCGGAAGCCCCATTTCCGCGATCGGGGCCACGACCGGGATCCGCACTTCGACCCGCGGCCCCCGCGGCCGCGGCCGGGGAGCTCGATCTCGGGCTCGGGTGCACCGCTCCGCTCGCTGACGCCGCGGCAGACGCAGCCGCGGACACCCGCGGCGCGGCCGGACAGCCGCTAGAAGCCGGCCGGGCCCGGAAGCTGCCCGATGCGCGACGGGCCCCCGTTTCCGGGGGCCCGTCTTCGTCACGGCACGGTTGTCCTCTTCGCTACGATCCCGTCATCCCGTCGTGCCGCGGACGCCCTCCACCGGCCGGTACGCCTGATAGCTGTTCATCGGGGCGCAGAGCGGCAGGAAGATCTCCGTGTAGGGCTGCGTGGCGTCGCTCCGCACGTACACGGGCACGCCGTCGTATTCGCCGATCCGGGTGAGCTCGCCCTCGGTCATCGTGCGCGTGGAGCCGAACTTGACCCAGTTGTTGCCCTCGACCGAGATCTGCGCGTCGGTTCGATACCAGTCGCGCCCGTCCACGCAGGCGGCCGGTTCCTCCTCGACGATCGGGCAGCCGGTGGAATCGACCTCCGTGCCGGCCGGGGTGTTCGGGCACTGATCGACATCGTCGGTCACGCCGTCGCCGTCCGAATCGAGCGGGACGGGGCAGCCCAGCGAGTCGACCCGGGTCCCCGGAGGCGTGTTCGGGCAGCGATCGATGTCGTCGGTTACCCCGTCGCCGTCGCTGTCGACGGGGGGTGGGGGTTCCGACGGACCGCCGCCGAAGAAGAACGAGATGCCACCCTGCAGCGCGAACGTGTTGGTGGCTTCCTTGTCGGTGTCCTCCTCGACGACGTCGAACTCGTCGATCCAAATGATGTTGTCACGCCCTTCGACCGTCAGGCCCCACGTCGGATCGTCGACGTCGTTGACGAACTTGAATCCCAGGAACACCGGAACCAGCAGGTCCGTGAAGCTCTCGTCGCTGCCGTTGGGCGGGATGTCCGTGAAGCTGCGCGTGGCCGCGCCTACGCCGGCGCCGAGGAACAGCTTACCCCGACTCGCGGCGGGAAACGCGTAATGCAGCTCCGCGTCGTACAGGTACAGGTTCACGTTCATGTCTTCGTTTTCGGAACCGGGCGGATTGGGAACCTGATCGACCATGACCCAGTCGAAGTTTCCGCCAATCCCGAACCCGTTCGCGAAGTTGTACTGCAGCCGCCCCCCGAACAGGGGGTCGGTGTCGGTGTCGTCGTCCTCGTCCTCGAGATCGAACTCGTCGGCGTCCAGACCGAGGTCGCGTTGATAGACCCCGCCGTGGAGGTTCAGCTCCCAGTTGCTTACCTGGGCCTGCGCCCTACCAGGCAGGATCAGGACTGCCGCGGCCAGGGTGGTTAGAGCGAAAAGGAGCTGCTTCATGGCTGGGAATCCCCCGTTTCCTAGGCAAAAGTAACCAAATCTCGCGTGTCCTCCGATGCCCCAGTATCGCAACGGGGAGGCACAGGAGTCTGTCAGATCTCTACATCAAGGAGCGTCAAACGCGGTGGGAGCCTCGCTCGAGGGTAGGGGCCGCTCGGCGCGGAGCCAGAGGATGGCCGTCAGGATGAGGGCGCCGCCGGCGTACTGGAGCGGCCCGATCCGCTCCTCCAGCACGAGGGCGGCGAGCGCGACCGTGACCAGCGGCTCGATCGTCGAGTAGACGGCCGCCCGGCCGGCCCCGACGTAACGGATTCCGACCAGGAACAGGGTGATCGGCAATGCCGTGCAGACGAGCGAGAGAGCCAGCACGTAGACGAGTCCACGGCTCCCGCCTCCCAGCCGCATGTCGTCGAAGCCGATCGCGGCGGCGGTCAAAAGGAGGCCCGTCGACGTCAGGGTGACGGCGGCGCTTCCATGGGCGGGAAGCGAAGCCATGATCGGGCGGCTCGCGACGATGTACGTGGAGAGCGCGAGCATCGCGACGACGACGAGCGCGAGTCCCAGCGGCCGACCGCCGGAGACGCCCGCCCCGACGGTGAGGGCGCATCCCGTAAGCGCCACGGCGGTGGCGGCCAGCTTCCGGCGCGTGAGGCGCTCGCCGAGAAAGATCGCGGCGAGGAGGACGACGACGACCGGATACACGTAGAAGAGGAGAACCGCGGTCGAGGCCGGCACCCACTGGAGTGCCGCCAGGTAGGCGAGCGAGTCGATCGCGTACAGGAGCCCCAGCGCCGCGAGCCCCGGCCAACGCCGGAGCGGGGGAAGGGGACGTCGTCTCGCTGCGAGCACGAGCCAGACGACCGCGGCCCCGATGAGGAAGCGCCAGGCCGCGAGCGGAAGAACGTCCACACCCGCTTCGAGCGCGAGCTTTCCGAGGATGCTGAGGAAGCCGTAACTGGCGGCGGAGACCAGGATCGCCGCCGTGCCCCGTCGCTCCTCGGCCCGCATGGCGCGGCAATCTACCGGCCCCCTACATTGCCCGCGAATGATCGAGAGCTCCAATGCGACGACGAGCTCGCGGGGCGAATGGTCCCTCGCCGACAGCGTCAAGCCTTACCACCGGCACGCCTTCGCCTGCACGGGCGCGCGATCCTGGCCTGCCCGGCTCGAGGACGCCCCCGGTCTCCTCGGCGCTATGGCGAGGGACGTACGGGAACTCCGCGAGGCGGAGGGTCCGATCCCCAAGCTGACCGCGACCGACGAGCGTTCGAGGGGGCCCGGGATCGACCTGCTCGTGTTTCCCGAGGCGGTGCGCTACCGCGTCGGCGATCTCGCCGCGTGGCGGACCGTGCTCGTCGATCACCTGCGCGGCGGCGGGCGGGCGCCGCTCCAGAGCGAAGCCCTTCCCGGACGCCACGTGTTCGTCTGCGTGCACATGGCGCGGGACGAACGCTGCGGGAACTGCGGCCCGCCGCTTCTCGCGGCCATCGAGGCCGCGGTCGCCAGGCTCGGGATCGAGGACGTGACAGTGCGAGCCACGAGCCACATCGGCGGCCACAAGTATGCCGGTAACGTGATCGTCTACCCGGAAGGCGTCTGGTACGGATACGTCCGGCCCGACGACGCGGAGCGCCTGGTACGCGATCACCTCGTCGAGGGCCGGATCCTCGAGGACCTGCATCGCGGCGGCATGAGCTCGTGAGCGACCCTCTCACGCGGCTCTCGGACGAGGAGTCGCTCTTCGCGGAAACCGTCCGGCAATTCGCGAGCGACGTGATCGCGCCGCGGGCGCATGCCATGGATGCCGCCGGGCGGCTCGACCCCGAGATCCCCGCGCAGTGCTTCGAGCTGGGGCTCATGGGGATCGAGATCCCCGAGGAGCTGGGGGGCGCGGGCGCGTCGTTCTTCATGGCCTGCCTCGCGGTCGAGGAGCTCTCCCGCGCGGACCCCTCGGTCGGCGTCTTCGTCGACGTCCAGAACACGCTCTTCAACAACTGCTTGCTCCGCTGGGGCACCGCCTCCCAGAAGCAGAAGTACGCGCCGCGCATGGCAGCGGATACCGTGGGCGCCTACGCGCTCTCCGAGGCGACGTCGGGGAGCGACGCGTTCGGCCTGAAAACGCGAGCAGAGAAGCGATCCGATCGCTGGCTCCTGAACGGGGCGAAGATGTGGATCACCAACGGCGCCGAGGCCGGCGTCTACGTCGTCTTCGCGACGATCGACCCCGCCGCCGGATACAAGGGGATCACCGCGTTCCTCGTCGAACGGGAGTTCCCCGGCTTCGCGGTGGGGAAGAAGGAGGACAAGCTCGGGATCCGCGCGAGCTCGACGACCGAGCTCCTGCTGGAGGGTTGCGAGGTCCCCGACGAAAACGTGCTCGGCGAGCCGGGGAAAGGATACAGGGTGGCGATCGAGACCCTGAACGAAGGGCGTATCGGGATCGGGGCGCAGATGATCGGCTGCGCGCGTGGAGCGCTCGAGGCCGCCGTCGCCTATGCCCGTGAGCGGGAGGCCTTCGGCAAGTCGATCGCGGAGTTCCAGGGAATCCAGTTCGAGCTCGCGCAGATGGCGACCGAGCTCGAAGCCGCGCGCCTCATGGTGTACAACGCCGCGCGGCTCAAGGACGCGGGCCAGCCGTTCCTCAAGGAGGCGGCGATGGCCAAGCTCTACAGCTCGCAGGTCGCCGAGCGGGTCACGAGCCGCGCGATCGAGATCTTCGGCGGATACGGCTACACGAAAGACTACCCGGTCGAGAAGCTGTGGCGGGACGCGAAGATCGGGAAGATCTACGAGGGCACATCGAACATGCAGCTCGCGACGATCGCCAAGACGCTGCTAGGATGAGTCTGCCAGGGGCACGACCTTCGAGCGCCGAAGTCGGCGGTCTCGTGTCACGAGCGGCGCTCCGAACACCACACTGGTAGCGCCGATCAGCTCGTCGGCCGGATCACTTCGGAAATCGAGATCAGCGATCGCGCGGCAGACATCGAGCGTGATCGGCCACGTGTGGATGCCGGAGATCGCGCGCACTATTTCCGGGTCGTCCAGATCGATTTCCACCCGACCGATTTCGACGAGCTTCGCGATCTCCCAAAGGACGATCCCCGAGATGCTCCACGTGTCGCTCGTCAGGAGCGCCCGTTCGCGCCGCGTCAGCCGGCCCTGAAGCGCGAAGAGAAGGACGTGGGTGTCAAGATTCAGCATCCCAGGCGATCCCCGTCGATTCGATGTCGCCCTTGATCACGATCTTTTCGGCGAAGCGTCCGATCAGATCGGACGACTCGCTCTCGACGGGGATCACCCTGGCGACCGGCCTGCCGTGCTTCGTGATCACGAGGCCGTCAGGCGTCAGTCGGTCCAGCAAGGCCAGACAACGCTGCTTGAACTCCGTTACGCCGATCGTCTTCATGATGTCCCGAGGCTAAGAGTGGACAGGATAAATGTCCAGTCTCAGAAGCGGGACCCCGCGAGTTGGACGTCGGCACCCGACCAGGCGCTCGCCAGTCGCGCGCGGACTTCCTCGGCCTCGGCGCTCTTGCCCTGCGCGTCCAGGCTCGCAGCCAGGCCGTAGAGCGACCACCCGTTCTCCGGGAACTTCTCCAAGTCCTCGCGATAGACGCGCTCCGCTTCGGCCGCCTGGCCGGCGGCCAGAAGGGCCGCTCCCAGGTCGTGCCGGACCGGCTTGTTCCAGTACGCAGGCTCGGTGTAGCGGAGCCCGTCCTGGAGCCCCTTCGATACCTCATAGTGCTGGATCGCTCCCGCGAAATCCCCCTGCCGGTACGCGATGTCGCCCATCAGCTCATGCGTCGCGATCTGCATGACGACCGACGGCCAATCCTCGGTGTGCTCGGATGCGATCTGGCGCACGGAGTCGAGCTCGGCCGCCGCCTCGTCGAAGTGCTCGAGGGCCGCGTGCGCCACCCCGCGTGCGTAGTGGACCAGGCCCGCCGCGAAGCGGATGTCGGCCGGCGGCTGAGGCTCCGCCAGCACGTCCTCCCAACGGCCGAAGGCCATCAAGGTGAGGTGCGGATGGGCGAGCATCCGCGAGGCCTCGGGACCGAACATCCGCGGCAGCTCCAGTCCCATGGTTTCCGCCGCTTTGCGCGCGGTCTCGACGGCAAGGTCGCCGCGACCCGCGAACGTCGAAGCGAAGGCCAGGAAGTGGTAGTTGTGCGGGTAGTAAAACATCGGATAGATGTTCGGCATCGGTCCGACGTCCTGGATGTACGTCTCGTCCTGGTGGACGGCGTGCTGGTTGGCCTCGATTGCGTCGTTGTACCGGCCGACCCGGATGTAGATGTGGGCCGGCATGTGGACGATGTGGCCGGCGCCGGGCATGAGCGCCGCCAGGCGCTCGGCGCAGGGAACGGCCTTCTCGGGTTCCGCCGCCTCCACCGCGTGGATGTAGAGATGGCAGGCCCCAGGGTGATTCGGGTTCTCCGCGACGACCTTCTCGAGGAGCGTCAGTAACCGCGGAGTCTCGGGTCGCTGCTCGCCCTCGGGAGTCCAGTAGTTCCAGGGGCTCAGGTTCATGATCGCGTCAGCCGCCAGCGTGGCTGCTTCCTGATCGTCGGGGAATCGGTCGGCGACCTCGTTCATCGCGCGCGAGTAGGCGGAGTCGAGCGGCGCGCGCTGGACGGGGGGAACGGCCGCGTAGCGTGTGGCCAGGGCGTCGATGAACGCTGCCTCGCGCTCGCTCGCGTGGGGCTTCCGCTCGATCGCCGCCTGGATCGCGTTCCATGCGGCCACGCCGCTCGCCGAGTCCATCGGCGCGTTGATGTTCGGGCCGTAGGAGAACGCGATCCCCCAGTAGCAGATCGCGCACTGCGGATCGATCTTCGCCGCCTGATCGTAGGCCCGGATCGCCTCGGCGTGATTGAAGCCCCACATGAGCCTCAGTCCCTGATCGAAATACTGCTGGGCGAGGGGATTGGTCGTGGAGATCTCGTAATGGTGCTCGCCGAGATCGTCGAATAGAAGTACGGTATCCGCCGGACTGCTCGCGACGGAAAGGAGTGCGGCTGCCGCGACGTTGAGCGCGAACGTCATCTTGCCTCCTGGTCCGTGTGCCGTTTGGATGCGACCCAATCCGATTATACACGATGCGAACGGCGGTGCACTCCGGAGAGGGTCGACAGGGGGAGGCGCGACCGGCGATCTTCCCATGATATGCCGTCATCGTCGGATGTCGCCTCCCATCACGCCGACGCGGTACGGATCGCCATGTGGTCCGGCCCGCGGAATATCTCGACTGCGCTCATGCGCTCGTGGGAGAGTCG
>DASRVB010000092.1:0-7710 GCA_035687725.1 Gemmatimonadota bacterium | reverse complement strand
CCGAAGCCGTCGACCTGGCGCTCAAGACCGCACATCTCGCCACGGGCAGGCCGGGGATCGTCGCGTTCGACGGCGGCTACCACGGCACGTCGCTTGGTGCGTTGCGCGCGACCTCGCGCCAGGCGTTCCGCGCCCCGTTCGAGGACGCGCTCGCGCCGGCCACCCTGCGGGTTCCGTTCGCGGACCCGTACCGCCCGGCCTTTCGTGTCTCCGAACGGAGTGTCGGCCGGGTCTGCCTCGACGCCGCGATCGCCAGGATCGACGCCTGGATCGGGGATCCCTCGAAGCCCAGGCTCGGGGCCGTGATCGTCGAGCCGGTCCAGGGGAGAGAAGGCGTCATCGTGCCTCCACGCGGATGGCTCGCCGGTCTCGGCGGCGCGGCGCGGGAGCGGGGGCTTCTCGTCATCGCCGACGAGGTCCTGACCGGGGGTGGACGCACCGGTCCGATGTGGGCCAGTGGCCCGCTGAAACCCGATCTGGTGGCGGTCGGCAAGGGGATCGCCGGCGGGATGCCGCTGGCGGCGCTCGTCGGACGGCGCGAGCTCATGGCCGCGTGGGAGGGCGAAGGCGAAGCGCGCCACACGACGACGTTCCTCGCATACCCGCTCGCCGTCGCGGCCGCGCGCGCGGCGCTGGCCGAGATCCGAACGCGGGACCTGCCGGGCCGGGCGCGGGCGATCGGGCGTCTCCTGCGTGCCGGGCTGGCCGGCATCGTACGCCGGCACGCATCGGTCGGCGACGCGCGCGGTGCGGGAGCGCTCTGGGGGATCGAGTTCGTGACCGACCGCGCGACCAGGGAGCCCGACGCGGCACGGTCGAAGGCCGTGGCCGCCGGGCTCGCCGCGCGCGGCTATCTCGCATTCGCCGGAGGCACGAACGGCAACGTGATCGCGCTCACGCCGCCGCTCACGATCACCGACCGGCAGATCGCCGGATTTCTCGACAGTCTCGACGCCGCGCTGGCCGACCGCGCCTGACGTTTCGCAACCTGACGCGGGGGAGCGGGGTTTCAAGGGAAATGACTGCACGAATGTTCACGCTGTTCGGCGTTCTGAGTCTCGGCGCTATCGCGCTTGCCTGCGACGGCGGCGGGCCGGCCTCGCCGGGCGACCCGGGCGACGGGGATCCCCCCACGGGCGGGCTCGCGATCGTGTGGGACGGACGGACCGTCGACTGGGGAGCGGACGACGTCCTGCGGGCCGAGCTCCACGGTCAGCCCGCCGAGGTCGAGTGGCGCTCGCTGAGCGACCAGTATCTGGGGAAGCCGGTCGAGCTCGGCCGCGGCGCCGAGACGACGACTGCGCCGCTCCGGCCCGGCACGACGATCATCGAGGCCCGGATTCTGTCCGGCGGTGCCGTCGCGGCGCGCGACACCGCGCAGGTCACGGTGCGCTATCGCGAGTCGTGGAACATGGTCCTAGAGGGGATGGTGCCCTACGCCGAGGAATCCGTCGGCGACGTCTGGGTGTGGAACCGGCACGCGTTCGTCGCCCGTCGGCACGCGGGCGGGATCTCGGTCGTCGCTCTCGACGGGGGGATTCGCGAGGTGGGTCGCTTCACCGCCCCCGGCATGTTCACCCAGGACCTCGTGGTCGAAGACGGGGTCGCGTACATCACGAACGAGACCAGCAACTACCCGTTCTCCGTCACCGCGCTGGACGTGACCGACCCGAACGAGCCCAGCGTGCTGGGCGGCGTGCCGACGGCCGCGACCGGCGTCGCCCATACCGTGTGGCTGGACGGCTCGCTGCTCGCGCTCGCGTCCCAGGTGACCGACGCCATCCATCTCTACGACGTCTCGGATCCGGCCAGCCCGGTCGCCCTGTCGACGATCCATGCCGTGAACGCCACCGCGCACGACATCCACGTGAGGGGCGGGCTCCTGTTCGGATCGTTCATGGGCCTTCATGGAGACGAGGATGCGGAGCTCGTCGTGGCCGGCGTCGCCGATCCGGCGCATCCGGCGGTCATGGCCCGCGTCCACTATCCCGACGCGGTCCTCACGCACTCGTCCTGGCTGACGGGCGACGGACGCTACCTCTACGTCACCGACGAGATCGTCAACGCGCCGATCCGGATCTTCGACGTCTCCGACGTCGCGCAGCCGGTTCTCGTCGCGACGTACCAGCCGCGGTTGGGGACGATCCCGCACCATTTCCACGTGCGTGACGGGCGCTTCGCCTACCTCTCGCATTACAAGCACGGGGTGGAGGTCGTCGACGTTTCCGATCCTGTGCGCCCGCGGCTGCTCGGCTTCTACGACACGCACCCCGGCGCGGCCGCCGATGTCGAGCCGTCGTGGACCGGGTCGCTCGCGCCGTCCCACGAGAAAGAGGGGTTCCTGTTCGAAGGGGTGTGGGGCGTCGACTGGACGGACGATGGCCGGATCGTGGCGAGCGACATGAACCGGGGCCTGTTCGTCTTCCGCTACACGGGGAACTGAGAAACGGGGGCCGCGAGGCTCCACTCATCCCCGCTCCTCCAGGATCCGCACGATCGAGCGCACGGTGTTCCAGTTCCGGGTCGTCGCCGGCGCACCGAAGAGCGCGTCGATCCGGCCGAGGTAGCCGATCGTCTTCATGTGACGCCGGTACTCGCCGAAGACGAACCGGCCATGACGGGCGATCAGCCGGACGAACCACTCTCCCTCGGCAGGGATCGTGACGGGGAGTCGAGGCCGGGTGCGGCCGGGCTTCGACAGGACGCTCAGGAACCGGACGATGCCCGGGCGCGGCTCTCGTCCGAACGGATTCTCCGCCTCCAGGCGCAGCAGATCGCGGCCCTCGCAGATCGCGACCTCCGCTTCGAACGGAAGACGCCGGCGCAGCTCGGCGCGGAACGCTGCTCGAGACCCCGGCTTCCGAACGACGAACGTCCCCGCGGCGCCCACGTTCACCACGTCGTGCTCGGCCAGCTCCCGCGCCAGGACGCTGGGACGAAACGACCTGTGCCCACCGACGTTCACACCGCGGAGGAAGACGACCAGTGCCATGTGGAGGATAACCCGCGGCTGTCTGGAGTCAGCTGTTCGCGTCGCCGGAGGCCGGAGCGGGCGCCGGTTGTTCGAGCGCGATGCGGAGCCGGCTGACGCGCATGCCGTCCAGCGCTTCGACGACCAGGCGGCACCCGGGAGCGGCGATCACGTCGCCGACCTCGGGCCGGCGTCCTAGGGCGCCGAAGGCATAGCCCCCGATCGTGTGGTACTCCTCCTCGTCGAGCTCCAGTCCGAACTCCTCGTTCACGTCCTGGATCAGGAGCAGCCCGTCGATCAGCGCCTCGCGATCGGAGACCCGCTCGATGTCGGGCCAGCCGGGGTCCTTCTCGCTCCGCACGTCTCCCACGATCCGCTCCAGCACGTCGCGCAGCGTGACGAACCCCGCCGTGCCGCCGAACTCGTCGATCAGCACGACCACGTGACGCCGCTGGGCCTGCATGGCGGCGAGCAGCTGGAACACGCGGACCGACTCCGGCAGGACGACCGGGTTCTGCATGGCGCGACGCAGGTCGAATGTCTGCCGCCCGTCGAGCAGGGGCAGGAGCTCCTTGACGTTCACGATCCCGACGATCGAGTCGAGCGACCCGTCGTAGACCGGGTAGCGCGTGAATCCATGCTGGCGGAGCGTCGCCTCTATTTCCTCGCGGGGCGCCGACAGCCGCAGGCCGACGATCTCGGTGCGCGGGACCATGACCTGGTTCGCCGTCAGGTCCGCGAGCTCGAAGATGTTGTGGATCATCTCCTCTTCTTCTGGGGCGAGTACTCCCGCCTCGGTGCTCGCCGAGACGATCATCTTGAGCTCCTCTTCGGTATGGGCGACGTGATGACCGGCTCCCACGGGCTGGATGCCGAACAGGCGCAGGATCAGCCAGCCCAGGCTGTTCAGGAACATGATGAACGGCTTGAACACCGTAAGGAACCACTTGGTCGGGAGGGCGACCGCCAGCGCGGTCTTCTCGGCGCGTTGGATCGCAAGCGACTTGGGGGCCAGCTCGCCAAGGACGATGTGGAGCGATGTCATAATGGCGAAGGCGAGGACGACGGCCATGGCATGGGCCGTGATGAACTGCCAGGAGGGAGGCAGCCATGCGAATAGGGGATCCAGGAGCGCGGCGAGGGCGGGCTCGCCCACCCATCCCAGGCCGATCGACGCCATCGTGATTCCGAGCTGGGTCGCGGCCAGGTAGGCGTCGAGGTCCGTGATGGCGTCCTTGACGAACCGTGCCATCGGCTTGCCCGCGCGGACCAGCTCCTCGATCCGAGTCCGACGGACCGAAACGATGGAGAACTCGCTGGCGACGAAGAAGCCGTTCGCGGCCACGAGGAGCAGGACCGCCAGGAGCCGGAACAGGATGTCTAGGCCGGATAGGTCGGACTCCATCGAGAGGAAACTTAGCGGGCGATCGGTTGACGCGCCCGCGGCGGACGGGTAGCGTCGAGCCGAGTGCGCACAGACGAGCTGATCCGCCGCGTCACCGACCTCGATGTCGAGCTTCTGGACGCGATCGAGGCCGCGGGCTACGTCAGCCCGGATCGGCTCGTCGGAGGCAGCGATCCCCGATGGTGGAGCGAGAGTGATCTCCACAAAGTGCGCGATATCCTGCGATTCCGAAGACGTGGGGTAGATCTGGAGGAGGCCTATCGCCGCGCGCGCGAAGATCGGTTCTTCGGGCTCTGCCCTTGTGACTGGAGATGAAGACCATGATGGTCAGCATCGAATACTGCACGGTTTGAAACTACGAGCCGAAGGCGGCCGGTCTGGCCGCCGAGCTGGAAGCCGGGCTGCCCGATGTCGAGATCGAGATGATCCCGAGTGGCGGCGGCGTATTCGAGGTGGTTGCGGACGGCCGGCTGATCCATTCGAAGAAGCGGACCGGCCGATTCCCGGAGCCGGGGGAGATCGTGTCCGCGCTGCGAGCACGCTGAGCATCGCGCACGCGCGCAGGTGATCGATGCCGACTACCTGATCCTGGGCGCGGGTCCGGCGGGATGCCGCGCCGCGCAAGCGATCCGCCGCCGCGATCGGCACCGCGTGGTACTCGTCACCGAAGAACCCGTCCCCTTCACTAACCGGATCCTGCTCTCCAAGGAATTCCTGACGTCCGACGACCTCTCTCCCGAGGGCGCGCTCGTCCTTCCCCCCGATTCGTTCGCCGCAGCCGGAATCGAGCTTCGAACCCGGGAGCGGATCGTGCGGCTCGATCCGGACACCCGGTCGGTCGAGCTCGAGGGTGGGGAGGAGATCGGGTACGAGAACTGTCTGGTGGCGACCGGCTCGCGTCCGCTTGCCCTGCCGGTGCCGGGGTTCGACCTGCCCGGTGTCCACACGTTGCGCACGATCGAGGACGCGGTCGCGCTGCGCGAGTCCGCGCGCAGGGCCGATCGCGCCGTCGTGATCGGCGGCGGCCTGATCGGCGCCGAGATCGCGGCCGCTCTCACCGCTCGCGGTCTAGGCGTTACGCTGGTCGCGCGGGAAGCGTGGCTGTGGGGCCACCTCGCGCCCGAGTCCGTCGGGCGGACCGCGGGCGAAGCGCTGCAGGCACACGGCGTCGAACTGCGGCTGAGCAGGATCGTCGTGGCGATCCACGAAGAAGCGGGGCACCTCGCCGTCGAGATGATGGACGGCGAGCTCGCCCGGGCGCCGCTCGTCGCCGCGGGCGTAGGGATCCGTCACAACGTCGAGTTCCTCGCGGGCACGGGGCTCGTCGAGCCCGGCCGCGGGGTCCGCGTGAATCACTATCTCGAAACCGATGCGCACGGGCTGTGGGCCGCAGGCGACGTGGCGGCTTTCGACGACCCCGTGTTCGGATCCCGGCACCACGTCGAGCACTGGCTCCATGCCCAGCACCAGGGGCGCCTGGCGGGGGAGAACATGACGGGCGAGCGGAAACCCTACAGGCGCGTGTCGTGGTACGACACGCGGCTCTTCGATCTGCCCGTGACGGTCGTGGGAGCGCCGGAGCTGGCCGAGCGGTGGACCGAAGCGGAGCCGATCGCGGCCGGTGCGGGAACGGCACTCGGATGGAGCGGAGAGCGGCTGGTCGCCGCCTATCGGCTGGGAGCGGGCGGCGCGGTCGAGGCGATCGCCAGGCGGATCGAGGACGAGGCCGAAGCCGCCGTGTCGTGACTAGTCGGCCTCGATGCCCAGGAAGTCCCGGATCGACTTCTCGAGAATCTCCTGCGCGCGCGGATCCGAAAGATCGAGCCGGTACTCGTTGATCACCATGACCTGCATCCGCTTGCACTCCTCCCAGCAGCTCGCGCAGACCTTGTCGGCGATCTGGCGCCCCATGGCATCCGGATACGGAGCGCGTTCCAGCCCGGCGCGGGTCTGGCCGCAGCGGATGCACGTCACGTCGGCCATCAGCATCCTTCGGAGGTCAGGGTCTCCCCGTGGAGCGTCGTGATCTCGAGGACGACGTACTCGCGATTTCCGCTGGGGGTGGCGAGCGATATGCGCTGGCCGGGCCGTGCGCCGATCAGCGCGCGACCGAGAGGAGAGGCGATGGAGATCATCTCGTCGCCCATGTCGACGAACTCGGGGAACACGATTCGTAGTGAGGAGCGCTCCCCGTCGTTGGATGCCAGGGCGACCTGCGACCCGAACCCCGCGGCGTCGCGCGGAACGTCGCGCAGGTCGATCGAGGACAGCTCGCTCTGTCGGCGGGTGAGCTGAGCGAGTCGCGCGCGAACGAACTCCTGCCGCTCGAGCGCCGAGCTGTACTCGGCATTCTCCCGCAGATCCCCGAGCGCCACAGCGGTGGCGATCCGCTTGGGAAGCTCGATGCGCAGCTCACGATCGAACTCCTCGATCTGGGATTGAAGCCGGGATCGCAACTCTTCCAGCAACTTCGTCCCCGCACGAAAAACGAAACGCGCGGCTGGAGCCGCGCGGACATGGGCGAAACGACGATCGAAGGTACCCTGTTGCCCCCCGGGATGCACGGACGGAGACTGACGTGATGACGGCATCGAAGCGCACGAGATCGTGGAATCGCCCTGCGGCCGTCGAGCGCCTTCGCGCCGAGTCGTTCGACGTGCTTGTCGTGGGAGGGGGGATCACGGGTGCGGGGGTAGCGCGGGACGCGGCGCTGCGGGGGCTCACCGTGGCGCTGGTGGAGGCCGGCGACTGGGCGGCGGGCACCTCCTCGCGCACGACCAAGCTGGCCCACGGCGGGCTGCGGTATCTGGAGGAGCTCGACTTCGGGCTCGTCCGGACGGCGCTCGTCGAGCGCGCGGTCCTGCTCTCGATCGCGCCGCACCTGACCCGTCCAGCGCCGTTTCTCCTGCCCGTGTACGCGGGCCGCTCGCGGCCGTCGTGGGAGCTCAAGGCGGGTCTATCGCTCTACGATGCGATGGCGGGCACGCGCCGCTTCGGGCGGCACCGCGTGCTCGACGCCGAATCGGCGCTCCAGCGCGAGCCCGAGTTGTCACCGCGGGATCTGCGGGGTGCGGGAGTCTACTGGGACGCGCGCGTTCTGGACGCCCGGCTCGTGATCGAGACCGTCGCGGACGCCCGCCGCGCCGGAGCCGTCGCTGCCAGCTACTGCTCGGTCGAGGACTTCGAAGGCGCGCTGGGCGGGTGGGCCGCCGAGATCCACGATCGTCGCTCGGGCGAGGCGTTCACGCTCCACGCGCGATCCTGCGTGGCCGCGGTCGGTCCCTGGACCGACCGCCTGCGGCGCCGGGTCGCCCCCGGACGCGGGCCGCTCGCG
>DASRVB010000091.1:0-9244 GCA_035687725.1 Gemmatimonadota bacterium | reverse complement strand
CTCGTCCGGGCGCGTATCGACCGCGGCGTGCGGGCGCGGGATGTCGGCGCGGCGTACCGACACGTCGGAGGCGAGCATCGTCGCCATCTCCCCGCGCGGCGCGGCGAGGAGCACGACCTCGAGCCCGCTCGGCCGGCGGAGCGGGGAGACGGCGTATAGCGTCGCCTGCGGGTCGAGCCAGAGCGTGATCGCGCTGCCGTCGCCGGCCGCGGTCACGGAGACGCTGTCGACGAGGCCGACATCGGTCAGGCCGCGCGCGACCCGGGCCGGGATCGACACCCCGGCGAGCCTCAGCTGCAGCGTTCCCGGAAGGCCGTCGTCCACCTCGACGCCCGGCACGCGCAGGGTCCGGAAGTCGAGCCGCGTCCTCCCCGGCTCGATCCACACGTCGACGCCGCGGAGGTCGCCGATCATCCCGCTCTCGGTACCCCCTTCGCGGCCGGGGTCCTGCCGCGGCTCTTCGGTCTCGGGCTGGGGATTGGGCGCCACGCCCGCGCCGGGGACCCGTGTCGGGAACCTGCCCGGCCACACGACCGGCAGGAGCTGAGTCAGGCTCGAGGCGGGAAGCCAGAACCCGCGCGCGTCCTTCTGCGCGGGATCGACCATCTGATACCACTTGCCGTCCACCTCGACGAACGGCAGCCGGCGGCGGACGACGAGCCGGACGCCGTCGACGTCGAGCACGGCGCGCTCGGGGGCCTGCTCGGTGATCCTGCCCCCCAGGAGCCCCGCGACGTCCTCGAGCGCGACGAAGCGATGCCCCTGGCGCTCGATCAGCGGCACGCTCCGCGCGACCCCGTCGACGGCCACGGTGGCGACCTGCCCCACCGCCTGCGCGCCGGCACCGGCCAGGACGAGCGACACGGCGCCGATCGCGCGAAGCGCGCTCCGGCGGATGAGGCGAGCGCTCATCTGCGGCCCGCGTGGCGGTCGGCTTCGCGGTCCATCTCTCGGCGCTTGATCGCTTCCCGCTTGTCGTATTTCCGCTTTCCGCGCGCCACCGCGATCGTGATCTTGGCATATCCGTTTCGGAAATGGAGATCGAGGGGCACGAGCGTCAGTCCCTTCTCGAAGACGCGCGCGGAGAGATCGCGGATCTGGTCCTTCGACAGGAGGAGCTTGCGGGTGCGCACGGGATCGACGTTCCAGCGGCTCGCCGGATCATACGGGCTGATGTGGACCCCGTGGAGCCACGCCTCTCCCCGGTCGACCGTCGCCCACCCATCCTGCAGGTTCACTTTGCCCTCGCGCACCGACTTCACCTCCGCGCCGCGCAGCACGAGACCCGCCTCGACGGTGTCCAGGATCTCGTAGTCGTGCCGCGCCTTGCGATTCTGCGCCACTCTGTGTTCGGCGCTCATATGGCTCACCGGATGGGGTCTTGCAGATGGGGATGCAAAGATGGGGCCGGGTACCCCGTTTCGCAAGACGACGCGGTCGTGTTGCACGCCGGCACCGGGCGGCGGATATTTTGCACCCCGCTGCACCCGGCCGCTCGACGGCCCGCATGATGCCCAAGTGGCGGAATTGGTAGACGCGCACGATTCAGGGTCGTGTGGGCTTGCGCCCGTGGGGGTTCAAATCCCTCCTTGGGCACCATGTGGGGTTTGTCGGTCGATGTCGGTCGAAGAAAACGGGCCATCGGAATCCTCTCGTCGCGCGCCTCGCATCGGACCCGTTTTGATCGACCTCCGGTGGAGTGCGGGTAATGACTTTTTCCAACCTTTCTGTGCCCTTCGCGGCGTTGTTTTTTGGGGTGCGGTCCGGTAGACTGAAACCATGCTCAAGATCGTGCTCATCGTCCTCGTGCTCTTCTGGATCGCGCGCGCGATCGGACGATGGCTTCCCCGGGTCGAGATCACGTTCGATCGGGGCCCCGGCGACGAGATCCGGATCTATTCCATCATGCGCGAGCATTTCCCCGAAGACTACGAGCGGTACAAGCACGGCCTGCTGAGCGAAGGCGAGGAACGCCGCCTGTATCTCGACTGCGTGGAGATCCTCGGCGCCCGCCGGGAGATCGAGCGGCTGTAACGTGTCGAGCGCGCTCGGCCAGGGCATCCGCCAGTTCGACGTCGAAGAGGCGGAACGGATGCTCCCCCTGATCCGCGTCATCGTGAAGGGAATGATGGACGACCATGCCGAGCGCCAGGCGCTGCTCGATCGCCTGGAGGGCACGCCGTCCGAGGTGCCCCGCCGCGAGACTCGCGCGCTACGATCGGAGATCGATACGCTCACCGAGAAGCTCTCCGAGGCCGCCGCCGAGCTCGAGGAACTGGGCGTCGAGTTCAAGGGCATCGACCTCGGACTCGTCGACTTCCCCACCACGATCGACGGCGAGCTGGCCTACCTCTGCTGGAGATACGGGGAGGACCGGATCGGGTTCTGGCATTCCCCCGACGGCGGATTCGCGGGCCGCCGCCCGCTAGAGCGAGACTGACACCGTCCACCGCGCGTGAACGCGGCCTCGGCGGGTGGCTGCGCAGCGCCGTTCACGTCCGCCAGGCGGAATGGCCGCTCGTCACGACGCTGTTCGGGTATTTCTTTCTCCTGACATCCACCCAGCATCTCCTCAAACCCGCCCGCAACGCATTCTTCCTGACGACGGCCGGGTCGGAGAACCTCCCCTGGGCCTACATCGCCGGCGCCGTGGTGAGCGTCGTGTCCACCTCCGTCTACGCGAGCTGGATCGCGCCGCTCGACCGCCGCCGCCAGACGATCGGCTCGCTCATCTTCGCCCTGGGCACGGTCGTCGTGTTCCGCCTGCTGCTCGTCGAGCCCAGCGCATGGAGCGCAGGCGCCTTCTACGTATGGTTCAATGTCTTCACGCTCGTCCTCGTCAGTCAGTTCTATCTCCTGAGCGGCGACCTGTTCGATCCGCGGCAGGCGAAGAGGATCTTCGGATTCATCGGGACCGGCGGCCTCGTCGGCGGCGTGATCGGGAGCGCAGTCGCGGGTTTCCTCGCGGAGCCGCTGGGGACCGGAAACCTGATGTGGCTGGGATGCCTTCAACTTCTCCTGTGTGCCGTCCTGGCTGCGCGCGTGTTCCGGATCGGCCAGCTGCGCGGGGCCGACAGCAAGTTCAAGCAGCGGCCGGAGCGAGCCCCGCGGTCGGTGACCGGCGGCCTCGAGGTGATCCGCCGCATACCGCATCTGCGCATGATCGCCCTTATGGTCTTCGCGGCGGTGCTCGTCTCGACATTCGTCGACTGGCTGTTCAACGCCGCGGTCGAGGAAGCGATTCCGGGCCGTCCTCAGCAGGCGGAATTCTTCGGTCAGATCTTTGCCGCATACAATCTGATCGCCTTCCTGTTTCAGCTGTTCTTCGTGAGCTGGGTGTTGCGGACGTTAGGGGTCGTGGGCACCCTGTTCGTGCTGCCGCTCGGGATGGGGGGCGGCGTCGCGTGGATGCTGCTGGCACCGGGGATCTGGGCCGCATCCGCAGCCAAGGGGGCGGACCAGGCGCTGCGCTACTCCGTCGACCAGGCTGCGCGCGAGATCCTCTACCTTCCCGTGCCCACGATCCTGAAGCAACGGGCCAAACCGTTCATCGACGTGGTGGCGAACCGCGGCGCGGATGCGCTGGTCGGCGTGATGATCCTGGTGCTGAGCGGCACGGCGGCCCTGGCGGGCCGCGGGCCCGCGCTGATCGCCCTCGGCCTGGTGGTGGTGTGGCTCGTAGCGGTGTTGGGCGTGCGACGGACCTACCGCCAGGCGCTCGAGAAGCTCCTCTCCGTGCGGGACATCGATCTCGAGGCGGCGGTCGAAGAGAACCTCGACTCCGAGACCGTGCGTCAGATCATCGCCACGCTCCAGCCGACGACCGCGGCCGAGGAAGTGCACTACGCGCTCGACGTGCTGAAGATCATCCCGCCGGCGGCGATCAGCGCGGAGATGGTGCAGCTCCTCGGGCACCCGGATGCGGGGGTGCGCGTGCGCGCGCTGGAAGCCGTGAACGCGATCGCCGACCCGAAGGACGCAAAGGCGGTCCAGCCGCTGCTGGACGATCCCGACGGCCGCGTTCGCGCGCTGGCCCTCCACTTCCTCTGCCAGATCGATCCCGCCACGTACCTCCCGCGCATGGAGGTGGGGCTCGACGGCGACGATCCGGATCTGGTCGAGGTCGCGATCGCCGACATGATCCGGCACGGGGACGAGGAGCGGGCCCGAGCGGCCACCGACCGGCTCGTCCGGTTGGTGCGGCGGATGGGGGACCGGGACGCCGCGCTGCGGCGAGCCTGCGCGCGCGCGCTGGGACGCATTCCGGCGGACCACCCACTCCAGCTCCAGCTCGAGCCGCTGCTTGCCGACGCGGACACGGAAGTGGTGCGGGCCGCGCTCAAGAGCGCCGGCCGGGCCGCACGCCGGGATCTCGTGACCCCGATCCTGCGCCGCCTCGGCGCGCGCGAGACCCGCGCACTGGCGCGCGATGCGCTGGCCGCGTACGGCGAAGACGGGCTCCCGCTCCTGTCGGCGGCGCTCCGCGATCCGCTCCTGTCCGAGGAGCTGCGGCGCTGGCTGCCCGGTGTGTTCGTCCAGATCGGCACCCGCGCAGCCTATCGCGCGCTCCTCGAGGGGCTGTCGGCTCTGTCGGTCTCCAAGCACCGGCTCTACGCCCTCAAGGCGCTCAACAAGCTCCGCCGCCGGCACCCGAGCTGGGAAGTCTCGACTCCGCTCGTCCGCTCGGAGCTCAGCCAGGAGCTCGCCGCCTCCTACGCGACCGAGCGCCAGCTCGCGACGCTCCAGGCGGCGCTGGAGCGCGAGGACGGCGATGGCGCTTCCGTCGGCAAGGCATACCACAGCGCCCTGACGTACCAGGCGGCGTCGACGATCGAGCGCGCGTTCCGGCTGCAGGGTCTCCTCTACAGCCCGCAGACGATCTATTTCGCGTACGCGGGCCTCGTGGCCCAGGACACCGACAACGGCGCGCACGCGCTCGAGCTCCTGGAGACCGCGCTCGCGCGCGAGGACTCCGCGCGCCTGCTGCCGTTGATCGACCCGGACCTCAGCCCGTCGCGCCGAGCCGAGATCGGACGCCAGTGGTATGCTTTGGAGGACCGCGACCTCGAGGACGACCTCGAGTGGGTGTTCGACGAAGGCGAGCCGTGGCTCCAGGCCTACGCGGTCGGTCTCGCCGAGGCCTGGTATCCACGGGAGCTGGCGCCGGAGCTCGAGCGTCTGGCGGCGAGCGGCGATCCGATGGTGCGCCCGCTCGCACGCCACGCGATCGACGGGCACGGGGAGAACGGCATGGCGATGTCATCGGTCGAGCGCGCCGCGGCGCTGCGGCAGGTGGAGCTGTTCAGCGGGCTGGCTGCCGATGACCTGCTGCAGATCGCCTCGGTCGCGGAAGAGCGGACGTTCCAGGCCGGCGACTACCTGTTCTACGAAGGCGAAGAGGGCGACTACATGTACCTCGTCCTGCAGGGACGGATCCGGATCGAGGTCGGCGGTCAGGAGGTCACGGTCGTCGGTCCCGGCAAGTCGACCGGGGAGTTCGCGATTCTCGACCGCCGGCCGCGCTCGGCCAGCGCGCGGGCGATCGAGGACACCCGCACGCTGGCCATCCACAGCGCGGACATGGGACAGATCCTGGCCGACAACTATTCCCTCGTAGAGGGGCTCTTCTCGTACTTCACCGGAATCATCCGCAACATGACCGAGGAGCTGTTCCGCGCCCGCGAGGAGAGCACCGAGCAGAGCGAGAAGTAAGCCGCCGTACCGCCCACCCCTCCCGCACCGCGTATCCTCCTTGAAGAGCCTCATCGCAGGCCCGTGGCGTTGGCGGGCCGCAACCACTGCGCAGGAGACGACATGAGCATCCCGAATCGCGACGAGCTCGAAGGCAAGGCCAAGCAGGCGGCCGCCGAGGTCAAGAAGAAGGCCGGTGACTGGACCGACGACCCCGAGATGGAGATCGAGGGCGCGGACGAAGAGGCCGAGGGCGAGTTTCAGGAGGAATACGGCAAGATCAAGCGCGAGGCCGGCGAGAAGATCGAGGAGGCCGGCAAGAAACTGAAGCGCTGATGGCCGCCCCGGAACGCGAGAGCCCGCGGTCGAAGCACCCGGGACGGAACGGCCGCGAGCAGGAGCTCGAAGAGGCCGAGGGCGAGCGCCAGCAGAAGGACGGCGATCAGAAGCGCCAGGCCGGCGAAGAGGTCGAGAACGTCAGGGAGAAGATCCGGCAGACGCAGCCCCGGCAGGTGCGGTAACTCCACCGCACCGCCGGGAGAATCGGCCTCTTAGCGCGGGAGGAGCTTCGCGAGCCGCTTGGGGGCCGCCAGACGGTAGCCGTCCACGATCAGCTCGGCGATCTCCGGCCAGTCCTGTTTCCGCGGATCGTCCACGGACACCCAGCCGTGCTGCCCGATGTAGGGCGTGCGATACCAGGGCCCGCGGTCGACGAGGAGAGCCTGATTCGTCGGATCCGACTTGATCGACAGGGCGATGCCGCCCTCCCCCATGCCCGCGATGACGAAGGATTTCTTCCGCACGCGGAAGGCCGTGTGGCCGAACCCGTCGATTTCTTCGACCACCTCGGGAAGCGACGCGCAGACTTTCCGCAGTGCCTTCAGAAGCCGTCTGCCCGCGGGCGAATCCAGGCTATTTGCGGGATGCATCAGTGCTATCGTGAGTCCGATCGAGGTGGTGAAGGTGGCAGTGCGGTGAACCGGAATTCGGGATCGAAGGGAACCCCGGACCGATCGCCATTCAGCCGCCCGTTCGAAGAGTTCTTTTCGGCACAGTGAAGCTCGTCGAGCAGCAGCCCCATCCCGGCTCCCGCGACCCCTCCGATCACCATGGTGGACTGACAGCTGCTCCCGGCCTCCCCGCACGACCTCGATATCGCCACCACAATCGATACGCCGATGCCCGGTAGAACACCGAACACGGCCCCGTCCCAGATGGGATCGCAGTCGTTCCCACCGACATGTGGCGGCTTCTTCGAAGCATCCTGGGCTGACAGAGCAATCGGACCGAGGATAACGAACAGCAGGGCGAGGAGGATGCTCCGAGCGCTCAGATGTGGAGCACCTCGCCGTGGACGTCGAGGGCGGCTTCCTTGACCGCCTCGGCGAGCGTCGGGTGTGCGTGGACGGTCAGCGCGACGTCCCCGGCGCTGCCCCGGAAGGAGCCGACCGCCACCAGCTCGGCGATCAGGTCGCCGGCGCGGGCGCCCAGGATGTGGCAGCCCAGCATGCGATCGGTCGCCGCGTCGGCAACCATCTTGACGAAGCCCGTCGTCTCGTTCATGCAGCGTGCGCGGCCGTTGGCGCTGAACGGGAAGCGGCCGACCTTGATCTCGTGGCCGGCCTCGACCGCCTCGGGCTCGGTCAGCCCGACGGTCGCGATCTCGGGGTGGGTGTAGACGATGCCGGGGATCGGGAAGTAGTCCATCTCCGCGTCGCGGCCGGCGATCTTCTCCGCGACGACCACACCCTCCTCCATGCCCTTGTGGGCGAGCATCTTCCCGCCGATCACGTCGCCGATCGCCCATACGTTCTCGGCGGCCTTCAGGCCGTCGACCTTCACGAACCCCTTCTTGTCCGTCTCGCCGCCGACGCGATCGAGCGCCAGGCCGTTCGTGACGGGCTTCCGGCCGATCGCGACCAGCACGGCATCGGCCTCTATCGACTCCTCCTTCTCCCCGCCGACGACCGAGACCTTCACGCCCGATGTTCCGGTCTCGACGCCTGTGACCTTCGTCGCGACGCGGATGTCGAGCCCCTGCTTCTTGAAGACCTTCGTCCCCTCTTTAGAAAGGTCGGGGTCCATGCCGGGCAGGATCGTGTCGAGCGCCTCGACGACCGTGACCTTCGTGCCCACCCGCTGGTAGACCGATCCCATCTCGAGGCCGATGTAGCCACCTCCCACCACGACCATCCGCTGAGGGATCCCGTCCAGCGCGAGACCCTCGGTGGAGGAGATCACCCGCTTGCCGTCGAACGGCGTTCCGGGCAGCGGGATCGGCGCCGACCCGGTGGCGACGATCGCGGCGCCGTAGCGGATGCGCGTGGTCGAATCGGTGCTGGTCACGTCGATGACGCCCGGCTCGACGAACCCCCCTTCGCCTTCCAGGTGCGCGATCCCGTGCTTCTTGAACAGGTACGCGACCCCTTTGGTGCTGGAGTCGACGACTTTCGCCCGATGCTTCTGCATGGTCGGCCAGTCGACGTCGACGTCGCCGACGCGGATGCCGACCTTGGCCGCGCCTTCGCGGATCCAGGCCAGGTGCTCGGACGCGTCGAGGAGCGCTTTCGACGGGATGCAGCCCACGTTCAGGCACGTGCCGCCCAGGAACTCCCGCTCGACGCAGACCACCGAGAGCCCGAGCTGCGCGGCGCGGATCGCGGAGACGTAGCCCGCGGGTCCCGCGCCGATCACGACCACGTCGTAGCGCTTCTCTTCCGCCATTCGCGTATCCTCCCGCGTTCCGCTAGGCTTCGAGCAGGAGCCGCTCGGGGCTCTCCAGCAGCTCGCAGACGCGGCGCAGGAACTGGACCGCCGGCGCGCCGTCGACGAGCCGGTGATCGTACGACAGCCCGAGCCACATCATGGGCCGGATCACGACCTGTCCCTTCCGGGCCACGGGCCGCTCGTCGATCTTGTGGATCCCCAGGATCGCGACCTCCGGCTGGTTGATGATCGGCGTAGTCAGGAGCGCGCCGAACCCGCCCGCGTTCGTCAGCGTGAACGTGCCGCCCTGGATCTCGTCCATCTCGAGCTTGCGATCGCGCGCGCGCGTGGCGAGGTCGTCGATCGCCCCGGCGATCTGGACCATCGACATGCGGTCGGCGTGCTTGATCACCGGCACCATGAGGCCCGCCTCGGTGTGTACGGCGATCCCCATGTGCCAGAACCGGTGGTAGACGATGTCGTCCCCTTCGATCGAGGCGTTGACCTGCGGGAATTCCTTGAGCGCGGCGATCGCCGCCTTCGCGATGAACGGCATGTAGGTGAGCTTGACCTCGTGTCGCTCGAGGAACCCGTCCTTGAGGCGCTCGCGGAGCTCGACGACCGCGGTCATGTCGACCTCGTCGACGGTCGTGACGTGGGCCGAGGCACGCTTCGACTCGATCATGCGCCGCGCGATCGTCTTGCGGATCGGGGTCATGGGGACGCGCTCGATCGGCTCGTCGGGCCCGTACTCGCGGGCCGGGACGGCGGGGACGGGCGCACCGGGCGCGGCCGCGGGCGTTGCATGAGCCGCCGCGGGGGACTCGAGCCACGCGAGCACGTCGTC
>DASRVB010000090.1:0-2853 GCA_035687725.1 Gemmatimonadota bacterium | reverse complement strand
CTCTTCCCGCGGAACCACCAGTGGTCCCTCTCCAGTCGGTGCATCCGATCATACTCCTCAGGCTCCACGGCCCCCTCCTTTTGCGATCAGGAAGCCCAGTACGGTCAGGGAAAGCAGGCTCACGATGGCGGCGGCGCCGAGCCCCCGGGGCGAGTAGTCGAAGTGGACGTCGTGGGCGCCGGCATCGAGGTAGACGCCGCGGAAATGCCAGTTGACCCGTTCGACCGGAACCGGCTCGCCGTCGACGGTGGCCCTCCACCCCGGATACCAGGTGTCGGTGAGGACGAGCAGGACCCGCCGCGGCGCCTGCACCCGCAACCGCACCGAGTGGTTCGTCCCCGGAAGCCACTCGACGTCTCCCTCGACGCGTTCTCCCGACCCCGGCAGGCCGTTCCCCTCGGAGACATATGCCACGCGATGGGGATCCTCTCCGCCTGCAAGAAATCGGTTGAGGACCTCGACCGAGTCCGGTTCCACCGCTATACGGTCGACCATGTACGCCCTCGGCAGAGGATCGGTGATGCGGTATCGCTCGAGCCGGTAGACGGGCTTGGCCGGGACGTGTTCCAATCCCTCCACGTCCAGCGGCCAGTGCGCGAGCCAGTGGGTGCTCTGCAGCCTCAGATAGCGGACCTGGAGCTCCAGTGGCAGGACCTGGAGGATCTCCAGTTGCGCGTCGTCGCTGCGTGGTCGGAATGCCTCGATACCGCCCTGGGCCAGGATACCATGGACCATGCTGAGGTTCGGCCCCATCGTGTGAAACAGGAAGTAGTGCTGAGCGGCTACCGAGATGTCCCGGATCATGAACCAGCCGCTGGAGCCTCTCCCCAAGGGACTCGTGCGGATGCGCGCGCTGGTCCGTAGATCATCGAGCGGCAACCCCTCCAGGACCGTGGGCCACTGACCGAGGAGCCTGGCCGGCGCGAGGCCGACGGCCCCGGGATTGACGGTCGCGAGATCCGCCACCGCCACGACCCCGATCATCATGGCCCGGGCGGACGGCCGCGCGTAACTCTTGAGTACGAGCAGGAACGCGATCAGCCCGGCGAACACGGCGACATGGCGAAACCCATGAGCGAACCCGTCGACGATCCATTCGCTGCTGACCGTCGCTTCCGGGCTCAGCCAACGCAGGGGCTCGTCGAGCGCCCCGGCGCGCGTCAGCATCCAGGCCGCCAGCATTCCTACGAAGACGAGCAAGGCGGCCCATGCAACCGCTCGCGTCCCCGCGGCTCCGCTCCGGACGCGGTCCAGGCCTGCGGCCGCCAGCACGGGAATCGCAATAGCCGGCAGCAGGAGCATCTTCTCGGGGTACCGGAAGATCCTGAGGAGCGGCACGTCCAGGAGGAGGGTCACCAACGGGTTGTGGGCTCCGATCGCAAGCAGGACGCCCAGGATCGCGAGTCCGGCCCAAAGAAGGCTCCAAACCGTGCGCCTCCGGTCGAAGCCCGCAGCCGCCAGGAGGACGACGCCAACGCCGAGATACGAGGTGAATACCCACGGCTGCGTGGATATCGGAAGCTGCCGCAGATCGAAAAGCCCCTCCGAGCCCTCGTAGTAGCGGGGCACGAGCAGATTGTGGAGCTGGCTGGGGTGGAGGGACCAGGCGAGGATCTCGTTTGGTCTGAGCCCCTCGCTCCGTCCGGAGAGGAGGAACAGCTCGGCGGTGGGAATGAGCTGGACCGCGGTAAGGAGGATGGCGCCGAGCGCCGCGGCACCGAGGGCGAGCAAAGGCTCCCACCAGGGCAGCGGCTCATCGGCGGCCGTCCGAGAGCGGGTCCAGGCGATGAGTAGCGCAATGACCGCCGTGATCGCGGCGACCTGCGGCTCGCCGGCAAGGAATTGGAATGCGAACCCCACGGCGGTCAGCGCCAGCCAGCGGACCTTCCGTCCCTCCAGCCAGGCCGTCCACGCCCACCACGTCCATCCGACCCAGGCGATCGCCTGCAGGTTGTTCAGGTACGTGGTCATCGAGATCGCGAACCCGCCCCAGGCGACCGCTAGGGCTCCGACACCTGCCGCCAGGTCGCTGTGCCCGCTCCGTCTCAGCCACGCGAAGAAGCCGACCGCCAGTAGCGCGAAGTGAAGGATGATCACCCAGTTGAAGGCGAGCGAGACGGGCAGGAAGTAGAACAGGACAGTCGGCGGATAGAAGAGGCCCACCTGAGGATTCGCGTAGAACGGCAGGCCGTTCCGCAGCCACGGGTTCCACCAGGGCCATTCGCCGGACTGTACCATCCGCGCGAGGGCGGCCTTCATAGGATAGAAATACGAAGCGGCGTCGATCGCGAAGACCGTTTGCTCCCCGGTCCAGAGCGGGAACCAGAGGAGCACGCAGACCGTCGCGAGGGCGGCGCCGGTGGCTACCGGGTGGTTCCTCAAGACTCCACTTCCTGCTCGGGAAAGCGTGTCGCTGGATCGACTTCCTGAAAAAAAAGCGCGGCGCGGAGGACCCGCGCCGCGCCTGGTGTTCGGCTCGTATCAGCCGATTAGCACTTCTGGATGTTGCCCGCGCTGGAAGCCACGCACCACGTACTCCCGCCGGACGAGTGCAGGGCGCTCATCGCGTAGCCCCCGCCCGTTCCTGCGCCAGCCACCGTCACGCCGGTCGACGCCTGGCGATCCAGGTTGGCCGGGGCGGTGTAGGTCTGGAAGTCCGAGAAGTACGCCTCCTGCGCGGTCATGGCGTTGCGCAGGTCGGTCTTGGCGGCCGCGTCGAACGCCTTGCCCTTGGTGGCTGCGAAACGCGGGATCGCGATCGCGGCGAGGATGCCGATGATCACGACCACGATCAGCAGCTCGATGAGCGTGAAGCCCTTGTTGTTCTTGCGGATTCTCACGGTTCAGCTCCTT
>DASRVB010000089.1:0-13004 GCA_035687725.1 Gemmatimonadota bacterium | reverse complement strand
GAGATGGTCGAAACGCTCGACGATCTGGTGGACCGCCGGCTCCTCGCGCTTCCGGGCGGTGTTCCGATGGCGCCCGAGACTCTCGGCCGCATCGCCGACGCCGCCGCGACTGAGCTCGGCTGGAGCCCGGGGCGGCAATCGATGGAGATCGCCGCCTTCCGCGCCGGCGCCGACCGCTGGCCCACGCGGGCGGACGCCGGTCGCCCCCGCACGCACGCGGGCGTTTGACGCGGCAATCGCACGGGCGACAGATTCCTGCGTCCATGTTCACGATCGGAAACCTCGCACTCGATCGGCCGCTCCTGCTCGCGCCGATGGAGGACGTCTCCGACCAGTCGTTCCGGCTCATGTGCCGGAAGCTGGGAGCGGACCTCGTGTACACCGAGTTCATCTCCTCCGAGGGGCTGATCCGGGACGTCCGCGTGTGTCTGGAGAAGCTGCGTCTGGCAGAGGGCGAGCGGCCGGTGGGGATCCAGATCTACGGCTCTCAGGTCGACGTCATGATCGAAGCCGCGCGGATCGCGGAGCAGGCGGGGCCGGATCTGATCGACATCAACATCGGGTGCCCGACCAAGAGCGTGGCCTCGTGCAGCGGAGCGGGGGCGGGACTCCTCCGGGAGCCCGAGAAGATGGAGGCCATCGTGGCCGGCATCGTGGAAGCTGTTCAGCTGCCGGTTACGGTCAAGACCCGGCTCGGCTGGGACCACGACTCCATCCGAATCGTAGAGAACGCGCGACTCTTCGAGCGACTCGGCGCGAAGGCGCTGACGGTGCACGGGCGTACCCGCGCCCAGCAGCGGAAGGGAGAGGCGGACTGGAACTGGATCCGCCGCGCGAAGGAGGCCGTGTCGATTCCCGTCTTCGGCAACGGAGACGTCAAGGATCCGATGAGCGCCATCCGGATGTTCGAGGAGTACGCCGTCGATGGAGTCATGATCGGGCGCGGCGCCATGGCCAACCCGTGGATCTTCCAGCAGGCGAAGGCGTACCGCGACACCGGTCGGGTTCCCGAGATCGAGCCGGAAGAGAAGCTCGCCGCGTGCCTCGAGCACCTGCGCCTCTCGATCGAGCTCAAGGGCCCCCGGCGAGGGGTGATCGAATTCCGCAAGCATTACAAGGGCTACCTGAGGGAGCTTCCGCTGGCCGGCGCCGTGCGGGCGGATCTGATGCAGATGACCGAGCCCGCGCAGGTGTACGATCGACTCGACGCCTTCGCGTCGGAGATCGGCGTCCTGGCCGCGACCTGCTGACCATCATCGAAAGGATCGAACGCCGATGGCTCGAGGAAAACGTCCCGCCGCGTCGCCTCCTTCGCCGTGGACTCGCTGGGTAATCATCCTGGGAGTCCTCGTCGTCGTGGCGGTCGTGGCCTGGCTAGTCGCGCGCCCGTCCGCGGAGGACGCCGTGGAGGCAGACCCCGAGGAGATCGCCGGACCCCAGCCGCTGGCCGGCGAGGGCCCCACCGTCGAAGCGGCCGCCACGTTGGAGAACGTTCCGCCCGAGAGCCTCGCCTCCGCAGGGCCGGACGCGCCGAGCGGGGTCAACATCTCCAACGATCCCCGGAGGGGAAGCGCCGACGCGGCGGTCACGATCGTCGAGTTCAGCGACTTCCAGTGCCCCCACTGCAGGACCTTCCATCAGGAGATCTTCCCGGCCTTGAGGAGCTTCTACGGCGATCAGATCCGCTGGGTGTTCGTCAACCGTTTCTTCCCGGGTGGACACCCGCAGGCGGAGGAGGCCGCGATCGGCGGGGAATGTGCATTGCGGCAAGGGAAGTTCTGGGAGTACGCGGACTACGTGTTCGCGAACCAGGATCGGCTGCCGGACGGCGTCGTCGCGGACGCGGCCGCCGAGATCGGTCTGGACGAGGCGAGCTATTCGCAGTGCCTCGCAGACCGGGAGACCGCCAGCGAGGTGACGGCCGATCAGGCCGAAGCGGCTCGCCTCGGTGTCGACGGGACGCCCTACTTCCTCGTCAACGGCACGGAGGTTCTGGGCGCGCAGCCGGTGGGCGTCTTCAACGAGGTGCTCGCGCCGTACTTCGATCGCTAGGGGCGGCAGGGATCGCCGCCCCGCACGCGATCTTCTTCTGAAACCGCCAGAGCGTGCTCGCGAACCTAGCGGCCGCCGGCGGCTGTCTCCACGTCCATGTCCGTGCTCGGCCCCATGGTGTAGAACCCGTCCCGGTGATGGGGGCAGTGGTCGGCGACTGGCGAGGGCGCGTCCTCCCCGTACGTGGCCGTCGCCCGATCGCCGGCCTCCAGGTTGGCGTCGATGATGGCCTGGATCGTCGGCGCGATCGTGTAGATCCCAAGGTTCCACTCGTCCGCCCACCAGTGGAAGAAGTAGCCGTGCGACTCGACCATGCCTTCGTCGACGAGCGCATTCCAGATCGGCATGTCCCGGGTCTCGATCTCTTCGTTGATCGCGTCGCCGTTGTCGCCGCTCAAGTCACACATGAAGAAGGAAAGACGGAGCACGGGGGGATCCGGCTCCTCCGCCTCCTGGGCCTGGATCGTCGCCGGAAGCGAGAGCGCCGCGAAGGCCATCAAGGCCGACAAGGTGTTGGACAGTCTGGACACACAGTCCTCCTGCGTTGGGGGAAGGGTCGGCGCAGCGGCGTGACCCCGCCGCGGAGCCGGTTTTTCACTCTTG
Source organism: Gemmatimonadota bacterium (assembly GCA_035687725.1). Lineage (GTDB taxonomy): Bacteria > Gemmatimonadota > Gemmatimonadetes > JACCXV01 > JAHWKZ01 > JAICNR01. The sequence goes on along the minus strand of DASRVB010000089.1, from coordinate 10,349 downwards.
GGAGAGTACAACCATCATACCCGGAACGATGTCGGTCCCGCAAGCTCGGCGCGGCCGCGGTCGAGCGCATTTCCAAGTGATGGAGCCGGCTCAGGGCTCCTGGAAGCCGACCAGCCGTACGGAGGGCAGGGAGCCGATCGGCCCGACCGCGTAGATGCGTCGGAGCTCGCCGCCGGCGAGGAAGTCGATGATCGTGCGGGTGACGATGGGGTCGGCATCCGCGACCTCGAACTTTGTCTCGACTTCGATTGCGGCTGCGGTTCGCCCGCCGGTGTTGCGCACGTCGATCGGGACGTACGCCGACGACCCTTGCGTCCAGCCATCCTCGGCCACGACCTCGAACGTGATGGCCGCTGGAGCCCCGTCCCGGAACGCCTCGAGCGTGAGATAGCCGACCAGAAGGGCGATCACGATCGCGCTCGCGAACGCGACGTTGCGGCTGAGCTGCGACGGCCGCTCGCTCTTCGCTTTTTCCGGCGGGGTACTCATCGCAGGACGCGCATCATGCTCACCCGGCCACGAGGACCCGGCCCGCGGATCCGCCGATCGTCGTCACGTAGCCCAGCATGACGGTGGTGGAGATCTGCGTGTAGAGCGGCGCTTCGGCGGTCAGATGCCCGAAGCCGGCCAGGAACGCGTAAGAGACTCCGAACGACAGTACGTAGCTGACGAGCGTTTCGGCGAACGGATTTCCCAGCGCGCCCGTTGTGTAGCCCTTCGGCCGCTCGGCGAAATCGGCTTCGAACACGATGACGTACGACACGAGGAGAGAGAACAGAACGATCAGGGGGAAGTACACCGGCTCGGCTTCCATCGCCATCATGCGCAGCTCGTCGGTCGGCGCGACGTTGAATGCGAAGAAGACCGCGCCGACGAGCGTCGCCAGGACTTTCTGCCTGTCCTGGGAGAGCCGACCGATGCGCCGATCGACGTTCTTCCTGTCGCCGTCACGGGGACGGAACTGCGTCATCGCGAGGGCGGCGCCGATTGCGCAGGGAATGGCTTCCAGCGCGATCATGCGAGCGGCGGCGCTGAGCGGCACCTGACCGGGATGGATCCGGCCGACGACGACGAGGGTGAGCGCGGAGATCGTGATCCCGATTCCGAAGACGATGAGCGTGTCGATTCCCAGATGTGTCACGCGGCCGCGGCGAAATCCTCCGAACAGAATGGACAGGACCACGATCCCGCCCGCCACCGCCATCATCCCCAGAAGGACCGGCTCGGAGACCGCGCGCGCGTACCACCACATCTCCATCGTGTAGAGGAGCGGAAGCGCCCCGAGCAGGGCGCCCGCGCACGCCCGGAGGATGGGGTCCAGGTCTCCGTTTCTGCTTTTGGGGCGAGCCCTTGCGGCGCACATGCGGATCAAGATACGCGATTGACGATCCCCTATGGCGGGTCTAATTTCTAGACTCTTCGCCTGGGTAGCTCAGTTGGTAGAGCAGGGGACTGAAAATCCCCGTGTCGGCGGTTCAATTCCGTCCCCAGGCACCACTTCTTGGCTCCGCAGTCCGTCCCCGAGAGCCACCGTAGCTCAGCTGGTAGAGCAGCTCACTCGTAATGAGCAGGTCAGCGGTTCGAATCCGCTCGGTGGCTCCATGCCTCCGGCAATCGCCGGCGCATGACTGCCCGCGCCGTACACGCGCGGTCAACCCGCGATCTTGCCTTCGCTACGTGACCCGCTCTGCTTGGGGAGCCAGGCCTTGATCGCCTGCTTCAGCACCTCCTTGACGCCTTCGTGACCACGCTTGAGGAACGTCGACTGCAAGACCTTGTATTTGTCGTCGAAGATCTGGCCTGTATCGTCCGTCCACGTGTGTTTGGCGATCTCCTCCGCGCATTCCTGGATATATCCGCTCATGCGCTCGCGCTCCCTGGCCAGCTCCTCGGGCATGGGCTTCACCTCGTAGAGGGTCTTCCGGGGCAGTAGCAGGATCTGGGCATAGGGCTCGCCTTTGCGGAAAACGTGAGTCTCACCGGGTGCAGGAGCCTTGAAGACCACGAAAAAAACCCGCGGCCAGAAAGCGGTGTGGATGTGGCCGGGGACCGCGCATGGGCATGTGCCGGTCGTATCGGTATAGAAGCGCGGATGCGGCTCTACCCTCACGATCATGTCGTCGGGCACCAGCAGGTCGAGAGCCGAGGTAAGCCCATAGTGGTTCGGAGCGAACTGCTTGAACGGGGGGTCCTGCATGGTCGGGTGAGTCTCGGCGGAAAAGTCCTTGCGGTCGACGTGAAGCTCACCGTCTCTCACGGAGACTGAACATTCCGCATCGAACGGGAAGGCGAGCTCGAGTCCGTAGGTCGAGGCGTCCACGAACGGCGGGCAGTGCCAGGGCTGAGGCGCTGCGCCGTCTCCGTGGTCGAGGTCGTGGCCCGACCAGCCGGGGATCTGCAGCTTGATGGGACGAGGCGGCAGGTTCTTCGGCCCCCTCCACAGAACATCGATTCTTGACACTCCCTGGTCGTGTTCTTTCATTGCCGGCAGCAGTATATCTTTCTCCTCGAGCTCCCACCATTCAGGGCACGCGTGACGCACGCCGCCCACACCGTGCAGCGAAAAGGAGAGCCATGGAAGCGGGGGAAATGAGAGCCGCGGTCGAAGCCCCGTCCGTGAGCGCGCCGGCCCACCTGGCCGAACGGATCGCCCGCCGGGGTCCGGCGGAGGCCGTCAAGCTGCTGGAGGCGGAGCCTGCCGACGCGGTCGCGGAGGCCCTCGAGCAGGTCAATCCCGGCGTCCGCTGGGCGGTGCTCAAGGCGATGCCGGACGCGCGCCGCGCCGTAGTGCTGGAGGCAGCGCGTACCGAGGTCCGGGAGCACTGGCGTCGGAATCTGGAATATCCCGAGAACACGATCGGAAGTCTGATGGATCCGCCGCTCGGCGTCCTGCATCCCGATTCGACGATCGGCGAGGCGGTGGACGAGCTGCGCAAGCTCGTGAAGCGCGCCTTCATCACCTACCTCTATGTCACCAATCACCTCGGCAAGCTGGTGGGTGTCGTGGTGATGCGGGAGTTGCTTCTCGGCGATCGGTCGCAGCGACTCGAGGAGATCATGCTGCGCGACCCGTTCTTCCTGACTCCACAGATGAAGCTCACCGATGCCATGCGATCGGTGCTCAACCGGCACTTCCCGGTCTACCCCGTATGCGAGCTCGACGGACGGCTGGTGGGGCTCGTTCGGGGGCAGACCCTGTTCGAGGCGCAGGCGATCGAGATCAGCGCCCAGGCGGGAAGCATGGTCGGCGTCGAGAAGGAGGAGCGTCTCTCCACACCGTGGCCGCGCAGCCTCAAGTTCCGGCATCCATGGCTGCAGCTGAATCTCGTGACGGCGTTCGTCGCCGCGGCCGTCGTGGGCATCTTCCAGGACACGATCGACGAGATCGTGGTGCTCGCGGTCTTCCTTCCGGTACTCGCCGGACAGTCGGGCAACACGGGCTGCCAGGCGCTCGCGGTGGCGTTGCGTGGCATGACGTTGGGAGAGCTTCGGCCCGGCCGCGAGAAGGTGCTCGTCATGAAAGAAGCGTTCCTGGGGCTCCTGAACGGCGGCCTCGTGGGGATCACGGCGGGGGCGGGCATGTTCTTCTACTCCCGGTCGCAGGATAATCCCGACGCCTGGCTCCTCGGAGTGATCGTCGCGATCGCCATGACGGCCAGCTGCGTGATCAGCGGTCTCTCGGGCGCCCTGATCCCGATGACGCTCAAGCGACTCGGCGCCGATCCCGCGACCGCGTCCAGCATCTTCCTGACGACGGCCACCGACGTGGCCAGCATGGGAATCTTCCTCAGTCTGGCGACGGCCCTGATCCGCTAGCCGGCGGCAGCGCGGGAGCCGCCGAGGCGGCGTCGCCTTCGCGGTACGGTGCCGCCTGCAACCGGAACAGCGACGCGTACCTGCCGCCCTGAAGCATGAGCTCTTCGTGGGAGCCGCTCTCCTGGATCCTTCCCTCGTCGATCACATAGATCCTGTCGGCCATTCGCACGGTAGAGAAGCGATGGCTGATCAGAACCGTCGAGCGTCCCCGCACGAGGTGGCGGAGCTTCTCGAACAGCTCCGCCTCGGCCATGGCATCCAGAGCGCTGGTGGGCTCGTCGACGACGAGCAGCTGGGCATCGCGGAAGAACGCCCTCGCCGTCGCCACCTTCTGCCACTGGCCGATGCTGAGCTCCTCGCCCTCGCTGAACAGGGGGCCGAGCACCGTATCGTAGCCATAGCGCAGCTCGCGAAGGAAGGGATCCGCGCCCGAGGTCCTTGCTGCTTCCACGACTTGCTCCCCCTCGCGGGGCCGCGTGACGTCCCCGAACCAGATGTTGTCGCGCGCCGGCAGGGCGAAATGAAAGAAGTCCTGGAACACCACCGAGATCTCCCTGCGCAGCTCGACCGGGTCGAACCGCCTCAGATCGATCCCGTCGACCGTGATGCGTCCCCTGTCGGGATCGTACAACCTGCAGAGGAGCTTGACGATGGTCGTCTTTCCCGCGCCGTTGGCCCCCACGAGCGCGATCACCTCCCCGGGCCGGATCTCGAGATCGATCCCCTCGAGGAGCGGGCGCGAGCTCCCCGGGTAGTGGAACGAGACGTCCTCGAACACGATCCCCTGACGGATCGGGTCCGGTACCGGCGCCGGGTCTGCCGGCGCGGACACCTGGGGCTCGACCGCCATGAATTCTTCGAGCGTCGCCAGGAACAGGTTGTCCTCGTAGAGGCTGGCCAAAGCCGAGAACAGACCTTGGGCGGCGCTCTGTCCACGCTGGACGGCGCCGAAGTACATGACCAGATCGCCGATGCTGAGCTCACCCTGATAGGTCCGCCAGGCGATGTACGCAAAGGCCCCGAAGACGACCGTCGCGGCCACGGTCTGCGCGATCGCGTCCTCCCCTCCGCGCCGCTTCGACAGGTCGAAGCTCTCGTGATGGAGGCGCCTCAACAGATCCCGATGGCGGTTCGCCAGCACTTCGCCCAGTCCGAAGAGTCGGACTTCCTTGGCCGTCGGAGGCTGGAGGAGGAGGTAGCTCAGATAGCTGACCTGGCGATCGAGCTGCGAGGATCGCTTCTGCCATTCGTAGAACCGATCCGCATGTCGAACCCGGACCAGGAGGGCGGGCAGGACAGCCAGGAAGAGGAAGACCGCCAGCAGCCAATGAATGGTCACCAGCAGGCCTACGATCCCCACGACTAACAGGCCCGTCTGGATTACGCGCAGCAGATTGTTGAGGACGGCTGTGGGACGGTGGGGCGCGTCGCGCTGCGCGCGATGGAGCGAGTCATGAAAGGCGGCGTCTTCGTAGTATCGCAGATCCATCTCGACGGACTTGCGGTTCAGGGTCTCGAGCACGCGAACAGTCACGCGATTCGAATGCGCTTCCGCCACGAGGCCCGAGATCGCGGCGAGAAGGGTCCCCAGGAGCCCGACACCGGCGGTCAACCCCAACAGGAGGAGCACCCGCGAGAATGCGACGTCGCCGCCCTGCACCTCGAAGGCGAGCGCGTCGACCACGAGCTTGGTGAGGTACAGGATCGCCAGCGGGAGAAGCGACTGGAGAAGGACGAGGAGGAGGCCGACGACGGTCAGAGCCCGCGAGCCATCCCACACCAGGCGCAGGGCTCGCGTCAGGCGGAGCGAGCCCGACAGCCGCTCCAGCATCGTCTGTCTCAAACCGGTGGCCACTCGGAACCTCCACTCCGCGACACTGGGGAACCCGCGCGTCGGGTGAAAGCAACGTTCGTGCCGCAAGTATTCATGGCGCGGCCGAAGATCGCGTTCCAGGTTCGTTCGCGCACGAAACCATGAGCGACCCCACGATTCCCTCCCTCGATGCGGAACGGGCGGCGCGTGCCGCGGGCCTCCGGTACGTCCTCGACGACCGTCCCGGAATCACGCGCAAACGGCGCGGCAAGGGGTGGAGCTACTACGGCCCGCGCGGCCGGCGCATCGAGGACGCCGGCGAGCGCGACCGGCTGAATCGGCTGGCGATTCCCCCCGCCTGGACCGAGGTCTGGATCAGCCCGTGGCCGGACTCGCACCTGCTGGCCACCGGCCGGGACTCCGAAGGCCGTAAGCAGTACCGCTACCATCCCGACTGGCGGGCGATCCGCGACGAGGCCAAGTACGCGCGCCTGATCCCCTTCGGGCGGTCGCTCTCGCGCATCCGCGAGCGCGTGGACGAGCACCTCGGTCTCGGCGAGCTGTCGCGCGAGAAGGTGCTCGCCGCCGTCGTACGGCTGCTCGAGCTGTCGCTCATCCGGGTCGGCAACCCGGAGTACGTGCGATCCAACGAGTCGTACGGTCTGACCACGATGCGCGACCGGCACGTGGAGATCGTCGGCCCGACGATCCGCTTCGAGTTTCGCGGCAAGGGAGGCAAGCTCCACGCGGTGGACGTCCGCGACCGCCGGCTCGCGCGGATCGTCCGGCAATGCCGCGACGTGCCGGGGTACGAGCTCTTCCAGTATTACGGCGAAGAAGGCGAGAAGCGGGCGGTCGACTCGGGCGAAGTGAACGACTACCTGAGAGAGATCAGCGGCGAGGAGTTCACCGCCAAGGACTTCCGCACGTGGGCAGGCACCCTGCACGCCGTGGCCGCCCTGCTCGAGTGCGAGCCGTGCGCGAACGAGCGCGAGGGTCGGGTGCGGATCAACGAAAGCGCCGCGATCGTGGCCGAGCGGCTGGGGAATACACCCGCCATCTGCAAGGCGTGCTACATCCACCCCGTCGTCTTCGAGCGCTACCTGGACGGCACGCTCGTCGAGCTCGTCGATGGTCCGGCCGTCGGGAACGATGCCGAGGTGGAGGGCCTCACCGAAGAGGAGCTCGTTCTGCTCGCGTTCCTGGAGCGTGTGGCGTAGCGGCTTGGACGGTGCGGCGGGAACCCGCCGCACCGAACGATCAGCGCTTCGCCTCGAGAACCTTCTTGAGGGCGCCGTGCGCGTCGTTATCGAGGGCGTCGCCGTGCCCGGGAAGGATGCGCTCGACCGGGAGTTCGAGGATAGGGCCGAGCGACAGCGCGAGGTCGCGCCGGTCCACGCCGTCCGGCAGCCAGCTGTCCGGACAGAGTTCGATCCCGGCGTCGCCCTGGCCCAGGATCACGTCACCCACGATCAGCGACCGCGAGGCGGGCTCCCAGAGGACGACCTCGTCGGGCCGCGCGGTGGCGTACGGCACGAGCCCGCCGGGGAGCGCGTCGCCCGCCCGGAATGGATGGGTCACCGTCGACTCGACCCGGTCGGTGCCGGTCTCCTCGACCCACAGGGTCGTGCCCGGGATGCGGTCGATGATGTCGCCGGCGCTCCGCTCGTGGTAGAAGACCGTGAGCACGATCGCCGGCGGCTCGCCGCGGGCCTCGAGCCCGCGAAGCGCGGCCTTTCCCTCCTGCCCGGCGGGGAGGAGCGGGTCGACGAGGACGAATCCCGCAGGCGAGTCGATCACCACGCACGCGACGTCCTGTTGCCACTCCGGATGGAATGCGATCCAGCGCCAGATTCCCGGCGCAATGCGCAGCCCGCCGATCCCGTCGAGACCTTCCCACGCCATGCCCCCAAACTGCGTGCGCGGACGGCGCGGCGAAAGGCCGCCGTCGGGTATCGGCCTGCCGGATCGCATAGATTCGCGCCGATGGAGAGCGGTCTCGTCATCAGCGTCTCGGGGATCCGCGGGGTCGTGGGAGATTCGCTCACTCCCGAGGTCGTGGCCACGTACGCGGCAGCGCATGGAGCGGCGGCCGCCGCCCGCACCGGGCGGAAGACCATCGTGCTCGGACGCGACGCGCGTGTCAGCGGCCCCTTCCTCGCGGCCGCCGCCGAGGCGGGTCTCCGGAGCGTGGGCTGCGACGTCCTGGACGTCGGCATGGCCTGCACGCCGACGATCCTGCTGGCGGTCGAGGACGAGGGCGCCGCCGGCGGGATCGCGCTGACGGCGAGCCACAACGCGGCCCCCTGGAACGCGCTCAAGCTGGCGTCCCATCGCGGCATGTTCCTGACCCCCGACGAGGGGGCGGAGGTGCTGTCGATGGCGTCCGAGGGCCGGATCCCGCGCGCCGCATGGGACGGTGCCGGCGGCCGGACCACGCGCGACGACGCGACCGCGAGGCACGTCGAGCGGATCCTCGACGACCCGCTCGTCGACATCGACGCCATCAGGGCCAGGCGCTTCCGTGTCGTCCTCGACACGTGCGCGGGTGCCGGCGCGCTCCCGGCCCTGCCGCTCCTCTCCGCGCTCGGCGTCGAGGTCGACGGGCTCCACCTCGAGCCCACCGGCCGCTTCCCGCGCGACCCGGAGCCCACCGCGGCCAACCTCTCCGAGCTCTGCGGCCGCGTCCGGGAAGCCGGCGCCGACCTCGGCTTCGCCATCGACCCCGACGGCGACCGGCTGGCGCTGGTCGACGAGCGCGGAGAGGCGCTCGGCGAGGACCTGACGCTCGCCCTCGTCGCCGACTACGTGCTGGGTCTTCGCCCCGGGACCCTGGTCACGAATCTCTCGACGAGCCAGGTCGTGGATCGCGTCGCCGAGCGGCACGGCGTCCCCATCCGGCGGACGAAGGTCGGCGAGGTCAACGTCGCGCTGGGGATGCTGGAGGTCGATAGCCCCATCGGCGGAGAGGGGAACGGCGGCGTCATCCACCCGGGCATCCACCACACGCGGGACGCGCCGGCCGGGATCGCCCTCCTGCTATCCCACCTGGCGCGCTCGGGCGACTCGCTCTCCGAAGCCGCGGCAGGGCTGCCGTCCTACGCCATCCTCAAGGCCAAGGTGCCGCTCGAGCGGATCGACGGCGACGGCCTCATTGCCCGCGTCGAGGAGGCCCTGGCGGCCCCAGAGGTCGACCGGACCGACGGCCTCAAGCTCCTCTGGCCCGCGCGGCAGGAGTGGCTCCACCTGCGGAAATCGGGCACCGAGCCGATCGTTCGCCTCATCGCCGAAGCGCCCGACCACGCGACCGCGAAGCGGCTGATCGACCGGGCGCGCGAGCTGGCCGCGAAGGCCTGAAACGGCGTCTCGTCTTCCTTTTAGGCCCGATTCCTGCTAGCATCGAACGGAAGTGACCATTCATACCATCCGACCGGGTCGAGGGACATAACCATGTGTGGAATCATCGGATACATAGGTGGGAAAGAGGCCACTCCGATCCTCCTGGAGGGCCTGCGGCGGATGGAGTATCGCGGCTACGATTCCGCCGGCCTCGCGATCATCAACGGAAGGGGCTTGCACATCGCCAAGCTCCCGGGGAGGATCCAGGGGCTGGAGGATCTCGTCCAATCCGATCCTCCGACCGGGACGATCGGTCTCGCCCACACACGCTGGGCGACCCACGGCCCCCCGACCCAGATCAACGCCCATCCCCACACCTGCTGCAACGACCGGATCGCGGTCGTCCACAACGGCATCATCGAGAATGCGGGCGCGCTGCGGGAGCGGCTGACCGAGCGCGGCCACGTGTTCAAGAGCGAGACCGACACGGAAGTAGTCGCGCACCTGATCGAGGAGGAGTACGAGGGGGACCTGGGCGATGCCGTCCGCGCGGCCTTGCGCCACGTCGAGGGCACCTACGGCCTCGTCGTTCTCTCGCAGGACAGCCCCGACGAGATCGTCGCCGCCCGCATGGGAAGTCCGCTCCTGGTGGGGATCAACGACGGCGAGCTGTTCGTCGCCAGCGATGCGGCCGCGATCGTCGGGCACACCCGCAGGGTCATCTACCTAGACGACGGCGAGATGGTCACGCTGTCCCGCGGCGGATACCTGATGCGCGACCTCGAGAACACCCACGTCGACAAGACGATCGACGAGATCTCGTGGGATCTCAAGGAGATCGAGAAAGGCGGCTATCCGCACTTCATGCTGAAGGAGATCTACGAGCAGCCGGAGGCGATCCGCAACGCCATGCGCGGCCGTCTGCAGCTGTCCGAGGGAACCGCGGTCCTGGGCGGGCTCAGTCACATCGACGAAGACGGCTGGCGCGGACTCGACCGCATCGTCCTCACCGCCTGCGGCACGTCCTGGCACGCGGCGATGGTCGGGGAATACCTGCTCGAGGACTCGACCAGGATCCCCATCGAGGTCGAGTACGCGAGCGAGTTCCGCTACCGCAATCCGGTGATCGACGACCGCACGCTGATGTTCGCGATCAGCCAGTCCGGCGAGACGGCGGACACGCTGGCCGCGGTGCGCGAGGGCCAGCGGCGCGGCGGTCGCGTGCTGGGGATCGTCAACGTGGTGGGATCGTCGATCGCGCGCGCCACCGATGGCGGCATCTACATCCACGCCGGGCCCGAGATCGGCGTCGCGTCGACCAAGGCGTTCACGTGCCAGATCACGGTGCTGGCGCTCCTGACGCTGTTCCTCGGGCGTCGCC
>DASRVB010000088.1:0-2716 GCA_035687725.1 Gemmatimonadota bacterium | reverse complement strand
TCGATCGTCTCGACCGCGTGCTCGCCCGAGCCGACGACGGCCGTCCGCTGCTCGCGCACCTCGAGGCCGTCGCACACCACGCAGTAGTGGACTCCGCGCCCGGTCTCGCCGTAGAGGTTGCCGCAGCGGAGCTGCCGGTCCTTGACGCCGGTCGCGAACACGACACCGATTGCCCGGAAGCTGCCTTCGGTCGTTGAAAGGACGAATCCCGGCGGGCCCTCGGAGTCGATCTCCACCGCGGTCACGGCGGCGTTCACCATGACCGCTCCCCAGCGCTCGGCCTGCTCGCGGCCCAGGCGGAGGAGCTCTTCGCCGGAGATTCCCCGTGGGAATCCGAGGTAGTTGTGGTAGCAGGGCGCGTGCGCCGTGCGCGGAATTCCCGCCTCGAGGCACACCGCGCGGCGGTTCATGCGCGACGTAGCGAGCGCCGCGGCGAGCCCCGCCGGCCCGCCGCCCACGATGGCCGCGTCATACGCGGTCAGCGGCCGCCGTCGGGATCGGCCTCCCGTTTCATGCCGTCGTGGTCTGCCGGATGGCCGTGCATGCCCGTCATCATGGTGTGCATCGCGCGGTGCTGAGCGAGCATCTCGTCGAGCAGCGCTTCGATCGCTTCCACCTTCGCTTCGCCGCTGGCGGCGTGCATCTCGTCTTGAAGCTCCTGCAGGCGCGCGGCGCCCTGCTCGTGCTGCTGCATCATCGCCTCGTGTCGCGCCTTCATCGCCTCGTGATCGCGCGGCATGGGGCACGTCTCGCCCGGGGGGCAAGATGGCGTCGGGTGCCCCGGAGCAGGGTCCTGCGCCGCCACCGCCCGTGGGAGCGTGACGATCGCGAGCGCGAGGGACAGCGGGAGCCAAGCATATCGCTGCATGGGATTCCTTTCGCTGAATGGTCGGATCGGCCCGGACGCGAAGATAGGGGCGACGGCCGGGGCCGCCATTGATGGCCGACGGTACCCCCATGGCCCACGATACCCCCATGGGGTATACTGCGAATCATGAAAGCCAAATCGCCAGCCGGACACGCCGGCGCCCCGGGATACCTGCGGGCGGAGAGTCGCGAGAAGCTGATCCATCGACTGAAGCGGATCGAGGGGCAGGTGCGTGGAATCCAGAAGATGGTGGAAGAGGGTCGCTACTGCGTGGAGATCATGACCCAGATCGACGCGGCGGCCGCCGCGCTCGCGCGCGTGCAGGACGGGATCCTGGAGTCCCATCTCCAGCATTGCGTGGCGAACGCCCTCGAAGGCCGGGACGTGGGCGCCCGGCGGGAGAAGGTCGACGAGGTCGTGACATTGCTGAAGAAGTATCGCCGATCCGCGAAATGAACCGCGCCGTATCCTTCACCCGATCCGTAGCCGGCCGTTCGGTGCGCCTCCCGATCCAGGGAATGGAGCGCGACGTCGAGCTCGGGATCGAGGGCATGCACTGCGCGTCCTGCGTGCAGAAGGTCGAGCGCGAGCTCGCCGCGCAACCGGGCGTCCTGGCGGCGACCGTGAACCTGGCCGCCGAGACGGCGCGCATACGCACGGTTCCGGGCGCGGTCGAGCCCGCGGATCTCGTCGCGGCGTTGAGGCGGGTCGGTTACGAAGCGCGGGAGATCGGCTCCACCGGGCTCGCGGAGGCCGAGCGCGAGGCCTCGCGCTCGGCGGAGCTCGCGTCGCTCCGCCGGCGCTGGCTGGTCGCCTTCGCGCTCTGGCTCCCGTTCGGGCTCTTTGAGATGGCGCCGCACCTCCTCATGATGGCCGGCGCCCCGGTCCACGGCTGGCCGGTCCTACCGACATGGCTCCAGCTCCTCCTCGCGACGCCGATCCTGGCATACAGCGGCCGCCACTTCTTCGTCGGCGCCTGGAAGGGACTGAAGCACCGCTCGGCCGACATGAACACCCTCGTCGCGACCGGCACGGGCGCGGCGTACGCGTACAGCGCCGTCGCCACTCTGGCGCCCGAGGTCTTCCGGTCGGTGGGGATCGAGCCCCACGTCTACTTCGAGGCGGCCGCGACGATCGTGACTCTGATCCTCCTGGGGACGTGGATCGAGGTGCGCGCCAAGGGGCGGACGGGCGAGGCGATCCGGGAGCTTCTGGGCTTGCAGCCGGACGCGGCTCGTGTCCGGCGCGGCGGTATCGAGGTCGACGTGCCGGTCGCGGAGGTGACGGTCGGGGACGTCGTCGTCGTGCGGCCGGGCGAGCGGGTGCCGGTCGACGGCGAGGTGCTCGAAGGCCGCTCCGCGGTCGACGAGTCGATGCTGACGGGGGAGTCCATGCCGATCGAGAAGGGGCCGGGCGACGAGGTGATCGGCGCGACGATGAACCGCACCGGATCGTTCGCCTTCCGCGCCACGCGCGTCGGATCCGACACCGCGCTGGCCAGGATCGTGCGACTCGTCCGCGAGGCGCAGGGATCGAAGGCTCCGGTGCAGCGGCTGGCCGACCTGGTCGCCGCCTGGTTCGTGCCCATCGTCATCGCGATCGCGATCGCCACGTTCGCGATCTGGTTCGTCCTCGGCCCGGAGCCGTCGGTGACCTACGCGATCGTCGCCTCCGTGGCCGTGCTCATCATCGCCTGCCCGTGTGCGCTCGGCCTGGCGACGCCGACAGCGATCATGGTCGGGACGGGTAGGGGAGCGTCCATGGGGATCCTGATCAAGGACGCCGAGAGACTCGAGATCGCGCAGTCGGTGGACGTGATCGTCCTCGACAAGACCGGCACTGTCACGC
>DASRVB010000087.1:0-3066 GCA_035687725.1 Gemmatimonadota bacterium | reverse complement strand
CGGGTTCGGGTGATCGGCGTCGAGCCGGAGGGCTGCGCGTCCATGACGGCGGCGCTCGCGGCCGGCGAACCGGTCGTGGTGCCGGTTGGTGGCCTCGGTTCGGATTCCCTCGGCGCCGCACGGGTGGGTGACAACGTCTTCCCGATCGTTCGAGATCGCGTCGACCGGATGACCCTCGTGACGGAGGATCAGATCCGCGAAGCGCAGCGGGCGCTCTGGGAGGACGCCCGCTTGATCGTCGAGCCCGGCGGGGCGGCGGCGTTCGCGGCCCTGCGTTCTGGCGCGGTCGATATCTCCCCGGGCGAGCGGGTGTGCGTCGTACTCTCCGGCGGGAACTGCGACCCCTCCACCGTCACGTAGTCGCTTGGAGCGTCAGGGGCTCTCCGCGTCGAGGAGCTCGCGCAGCTTCGTGGTCGTGTTCCAGTTCCGGATCGTCATCTGCTGATACACGGGCAACGAGGCCACTCGGTTCAGGCGGCTCGAGGTCGCGCGGCTCGTGAGCCTCGAGAAGTACACCACGCCCGTGCCGGCCCAGATCCGGTCCACGCCCTCCTTCGTCGGGAGACTGGCCACCACCTGCTTCGCCGTGACAGACGGCTTCAGGAAGCACACGTCGTAGCGATACTTCGCCGGCTCCCAGCCGAAGCCCTTCGGTGCCTTGTCGACGACCGTGCGCATCTGGCTCCGGCTCTTCACGACGACGCTCGCCTCGTAGTGAGCGAACGCCCTTCGGATCGTCCGCTCGACCCGGTCGGTCAGCGCGGCCTGGCTCGAGGACGGACCGGTGAACACGACGTTGCCGCTCTGGATGTACGTCGTGACGTTGCCGAAGCCGGCGTCTTCGAAGCTCGCCCTCAGCGCGGGCATCGGGACCGCGTTCTTCCCTCCGACGTTGATGCCTCTCAGGAGCGCGACGTACCGAGCCATGGCCGGTGACTCAGCTGCGGAGCCAGTCCGCGGCGTCCTTCGCGTGATAGGTCAGGATCAGGTCGGCGCCGGCTCGCCGGATCGAGGTCAGCAGTTCGAGGACCACGCGCCGCTCGTCGAGCCAGCCGTTCGCGGCCGCCGCCTTCACCATCGCGTACTCGCCGCTCACGTGGTAGGCGGCTATCGGGAACCGCGTTTCGTCCTTCGCCCGGCGGATCACGTCGAGGTACGGCAGCGCCGGCTTCACCATCACGATGTCGGCGCCCTCTTCGATGTCCGTGTGGATCTCGCGGATCGCCTCGTCCAGATTCGCGGGATCCTCCTGGTAACCCGTCCGGTCGCCGAAGCGAGGCGCTCCCTCGGCCGCCTCCCGGAACGGGCCGTAGAGGGCCGAGGCGAACTTCGCGGCGTACGCGATGATCCCGATGTCCTGGTTCTCGCTCGTGTCGAGGGCGGATCTGATCGCGGCGACCTGTCCGTCCATCATCCCGCTCGGCCCGACGAGGTGGGCGCCGGCCTCAGCCTGTGCGATCGCGATCCGCTGGTACAGCTCAACGGTGGCGTCGTTCTCGACCTCGCCGCGCTCGTTCAGGACGCCGCAGTGACCGTGGTCCGTGTACTCGTCGAGGCAGAGGTCGCCGATCACGATGGCGTCGTCGCCGAACTCCGCCCGGAGCGCCGCGATCGCCTGCTGGCCGATCCCTTCCGGATTCCACGCCTCGGAGCCCCCGGGATCCTTCCGGGCCGGCACCGCGAACAGGATGAACGCCCGGACGCCGCGCTCCGCGATCTCGACGGCCTCCTTTCGGAGCGACTCGAGCGTGTGCTGCGACTGCCCCGGCATCGACGCGATCGGGACGGGTTCGGCGAGCTCTTCCTTCACGAACAGCGGGGCGATCAGGTCGCCCGGCCGCACCTCGGTCTCCTGGATCAGCGAACGGAGCGCCGGCGTGCGACGCATGCGACGTGGGCGGGATCGCGGGAAGCTCACGAGCCAGAGCGTACCGCGAGCGAGATCGCGGAGGGCCGAAACCACAGAAGGGGCCGAACATGGACCCGAAGAAACGATGGGATGGCTACGAATCGTTCTCCTACCTGGAGCCGGGCGTGGACTACAAGGAGTTCGCGCTCTCGCCTCAGATCGGTCGCGTGGAGCCGTTCGTCTATCCGCTCACCGATGAGCAGAACGAGCCGCGGACGACCTGCTGAAGGCGGTCGCGGAGGCCGGCGGTGGGATCGGGATCGAGGGTTCCCCGCACACGACGATCTCGCCGGCGCACCCGCGGCATTCGCTCGAAGGGCTGATGGACCATTTCGAGTACTGCGTCGACCGAAATGGGGATCGATCACGTCGGGTTTGGTCCCGACACGTTCTTCGGCGATCACGTGGGGCTCCACCTCCTGTAC
Source organism: Gemmatimonadota bacterium (assembly GCA_035687725.1). GTDB lineage: Bacteria > Gemmatimonadota > Gemmatimonadetes > JACCXV01 > JAHWKZ01 > JAICNR01. The sequence goes on along the minus strand of DASRVB010000087.1, from coordinate 732 downwards.
GCGGGCAACCTCGACACCGGTGAGGTCGGTGAGTTCGAGCCGGTCGAGTGCGTCGAGGGGACGGAGAACCCCTCGGAGTTCCCGAACGTGATCCGGTGGCTCGTCGGCCACGGCTACTCCGACGAACGGATCGCGAAGGTCGTCGGCGGCAACGCGTTGCGGGCCTTGCGCGACGTCTGGGTCTAACGCGGCCCGGACGACGCGAGCGCTCGCTCGAGGGCCGCGACGAGGCCTTCGATCGTGTGGGGCCGTGCGACCGCTGCTGGGCGGAGCCCGGCGTTGCGGGCAGCCGCTGCGGTGACGGGACCGATGCAGACCACCTTCGGCGTTCCCTTCGCGGCGCCGAGCGAGTTGGTGAAGCCCCGGACCGTGGAGGCGCTCGTGAACGTCACGGCGTCGACGTCCCCGCGGCGGAACGCGTCGCGCACTTCGCGGGGGAGGGACGTGGCGAAGACCGTCCGGTAGGCGTCGACGCGTTCGGTTTTCCAGCCCTTGGCGTCCAGCGCCGCCTCCAGTCCTTCAGGGGCGATGTCGGCGCGCGCGCACAAGACATGTCCGGTACCCCGTGGGAAAGCTCGCGCGAGCGCCGCGGTCGTGAACGTCGACGGTTGCAGGTCGGGATCGCGCCGGGTCCAGCGACGGAACGCCTCCGCGGTGCCGTCGCCGATCACCGCGACCTTCGCGCGGACGTCGCGCGGCGAAGCGAGCCGATCGCGGAGCACATCGACCGTC
>DASRVB010000086.1:0-2120 GCA_035687725.1 Gemmatimonadota bacterium | reverse complement strand
TCAGCTCTCGGCCGGCGCCCGGATCGGCGCCGCCGGTCGTCTTGGCCAGCCGCGCAACCGCGTCGTCGACGCGCCGGCGGGTCGAGTCGACGTCCACGCCGAGACGCGTGAGGAGGGTCGGGAAAAGTCCCCCGTCCTGGGCGAGGAGCGCCTGGGCCAGGTGCTCGGGCTGGATCTCGGGGTTGCCGTTCCGCCGCGCCGCCTGCTGCGCGGCGACGAGCGCTTCCTGAAGCCGGTTGGTGAGGCGGTCCAGCTGCATGCCTCTACGATACAGCGTGCCCTGCGCCGGGCAAACCGGGCATCAGGTCGGCGGGGCGGTCTCCTTCGACGCGAGCCAGGCGGCGTTCAGCGCGGTCAACGAACGGTAGGCGGGGCGCGGCGACAGCCATTCGTCGCGCAGGAGATCCGCGTCCACCAGGTCGGGGTCGAGACCGCAGCCATCCCAGGACTCCGCGAAGCCCCGCGTCCAGCGGCCGCCATGGAGCTCGTCGAAAGCAGCTTTAGTCGTGCGCTCCAGCATTCTCGACGGCAGGACGTCGCCGAAGTGGAGCGCCATGGCGCTGGCGCGACTGTCAAATCCGCGGCGCGGCGCGGACTCGCCAATGGCCCGAATGAACCGCGGCTCGAAGAACGGCTGCGCCAGAACGACCCCGGCATCCCGCGCCATGGACCCGAAGATGGCCTGGGTCAGCTCGAAGTTGCGGGACTCCGGGAGGCGCCCGATGGCGGCCTCCCATGTCGGACTGCGCTTGCCCAGGAAGTTCCGATACCTCCGCTCCACCTCTCGCCGGGCCGCCGGCCGGAGCCATGGCCAGGCCTTGCTGCGGCGGAGTCGCACGCGCGTCCGCAGTTGCTTGGGCAGGAGGTTGAACGCCGCGCGCCGGGAGGCCCGAAAGGGGGGCTGCCCCCGCACGCCGAGCCGGCGCCGGATAGGATGAGGCTTCCAGGGCGAGAACATCTCGTCGCCTCCGGTCCCAAGCAAGAGAACGTCTCCGCGGGCAACCTCAAGCAGCGGAGAGATCCGATGCGCTACGGGAGGCCAGAACAGTCCGTGCCTTCCGAGGACCCCGATGGCTATGCCGCCGAGGGGGTCCAACTCGTCCGCGAGGGGGACGATCTCCCAGCGCTTCAGGCCGAGGTGCTCGATCGTCAGCTCCTGCCAGTGGCTCTCGTCGGTTCGCGGGCGGTGTTCGAAGCGGAGCGTGACGGGTACGGGATCGGGGAGGGAACGTTCTCTCGCCAGGCGCGTCGCGAGCGAAAGGAGGGCGGCGGAATCACGTCCCCCCGAAAAGCCTACGAAGCAGGGAGCGGTCTCCAGCCGCGGGACCAGGAGATCACTCAGGGTATCCCGGACCCCCGACGAACCCGTCGGCGGCACCGGTCCCGGACCCTGAGTGCGTCGCTTCCCCAGAATCACACCCGAGGAAATCTCGATCGGGTCCAGCAGGATCAAGCCGAGGACCTACCCCCGACAAGTTCGGAGGTCAGGGGTTCTGGATTACGCAGATGGCGTCCTGAAAGTCCTCCGGTTCGAGGCTGCCTTCGCACGGAGGCCCGACGAATGCCGTGAGATCGCGAACGCTCCCGAGGCAGTTAATCGTGGGCGGCTCGTAGTTCTTCTTGTCCATCTGCCCTCCAAGCAGGAAGGAATCACGCTGAGCGGGGAAATTCAAATTCGAGTATCCACCACCATCGAAGTAGTTGCAATAGCAGCCCCGCCCCCCAGGGGATGAGTTTCGTTGGATTTTTCGGATCCTCGGCTGCGCGAGTCCCTGATTGGCTCTCGGAAGGGACGTGGGATAAACTCGATCGCCATGCAGCGCTCCGTGACTATCCGCATCATCCAGCACCGCCCCGTCCTGGGCGACCTGGCGGCGAACCTCGCCGACCACCGGGCGCGGGCCCGGGCGGCGGCCGAGGACGGGGTAGACCTCGTCCTCTTCCCCGAGTTGTCCCTGACCGGGTACGCGCTCGGCGATCTGCTCGACGCGGTGGCGCTCGATCCCGGGCATCCACTCTGGCCGGAGATGCTCGCGCTGTCCGAGGACGTAGACGTGGCCCTCGGTTTCGTCGAACGCGGCGACGAGGGGTATCTCTACAACTCCTGCGCGTACCTCCAC
>DASRVB010000085.1:0-3364 GCA_035687725.1 Gemmatimonadota bacterium | reverse complement strand
CGAGGCCGGCGACGTGATCGAAGGCACGGCCGGGGACCGGCGCGTTCTGAAGCCCGCGGCAGTGCCGCAGAGCCTCGACATCGCGTCGTGCATGGTGTCGGCCAGCCGCAAGGCGCCGCTGCGCTATCTCGGCACGCGGGTCGCCCTCTACGTCGATGCGCCGGCCGGCGCGCACCAGGCGCGCATCGACTCGATCGGCCGCGCGTTCGACGAGCGCATCTACGGCCGCAACAGGGACCTCTTCGGCGTGGCCTCGGACCTCGACGGGAACGGCGTCGTGTTCGTCGTGATGACGCCCGAGCTACGGGACGTGGACGGCGTGTACTGCGATTCGATCCGCCGCGTGGGCACCGAAGCGTTCTTCGTCAGGTGGAACGGCGATCTTCCGCTCGATCGCCTCCTCGCCACCATCACCCACGAGCACCAGCACCTGATCAATGCCACGCATCACGTGATGTCCGATGGGAGCGTCGGCGACGAGCGCTGGGTGAACGAGGGCCTGTCGCTCGCCGCCGAGGCGCTGAACGGGTACTGGCGCGAGTCGCTCATCCGTCTGTGGGAGCTCCTGAACGGCCAGAACGGCGGCCTGTCGATGCTGCCCCTCGACTACGTGCCGGCGTTCGACAGCCGCTACATGGCGTTCTTCCTATATCTCGAGGACCGCTTCGGCCCGGGCGCGCTGAAGGCGCTCTCGGGGAGCGGCCGGCGCGGCATCGACAACGTGGAGTTCGTCACGGGAGTCCCGTTCGAGGAGCTGCTGCGCGACTGGTTCGTCGCGCTGGCGGTCTCGAACCGCGGGATCACCGACGAGCCGCGCTACACGTACCGATCCGTCGACCTGATGGGGATGACCGAGGAGATCGCGGGGTGCGAGTGCTCACCGGTGGAAACGTTCACGGGAATGCGCCTCGAGCCGCTGCACCTTACGACGACCTTCGACGTGTCGCGGATGCTGGACCGCTCCGACGCCGACTACTATCGGCTGCTGCCACCGGAGAACTCGGGCGTCACGACGTACGACGTGTACTTCGACGCGTTCGGGCGAGAGTTCGTGGAGATCGCGGTGGCGAGGGTGCGCTGAGCCTGCTCGCTCCCTTCCTGTCGGCGCGCGGGCGCGCGGCGCGGATGCCCGAGGGAATCCGCGTGTGGGGCGAGCGCGCCGCCCGCGCCGGAGCGCTCGACGCGACGATGGGCGTCATCACCGCGCAGGCGTCGATCCTGGGCGGCGCGGGCGAAGCGTACTCGATCGCCTCGCTGCCGCAGGTGCGCGAGGCGTTCGCCGCGTGGTCGCCGGCGGAGGTGTTCCCCTACGCGCCCGTGGCGGGCACGCGCGCCTTCCGGGAAGGCTGGCGACGCTGGATCGGCATGAAGGCGGCGGAGGACTTCTCGCGGCCCGGAACGTTCGAGGAGCGGCTCACGCTGCCTGTCGCGACAGCCGGGGTGAGCGGCGCGCTGGGCGCAATCGGGCACCTGGTGCTCGACCCCGGCGATCCGGTGCTCGTTCCAGACCGCCGCTGGGACGGCTACGACACCACCTTCGGCATCGTGAACGGCGCGCGTGTCGAGCCGGTCCGGCTCTTGGACGGAGCGGGTTGGGATCTCGACGCTTGGCGCGAGGCGATCTCGGAGACGGCGCGGGAGCGCGGGCGCGCGGTGTGCGTGATCAACTTCCCCCACAATCCGACCGGCTACGTTCCGTCCGAAGGCGAGGCCGAGGCGTTCGCGGGGCTGGCCGCTACGGCCGCCGAGGAGACGGGCGGCCACCTGGTCGTCCTCTGCGACGACGCGTACGAGGGATACGTCTACGCCGATCGCCCCCGCACGTCGCTCTTCTACCGCCTGGTCGATCGCCACCCGCGGCTCCTGGCGATCAAGTGCGACGGGATCACGAAGGAACTTCTGTTCTGGGGCGGCCGGCTGGGCGCAGCCACGACCGCCTTCGCGATGGACGCCGCGCCCGAGGCCCGCGCGGCCGCGGAGGCCGAGTGGGAGAACAAGCTTTCCGCCGTCGTCCGGGGAATGATCTCGTCCGCCTCGACGCCCGTGCAGACCCTGATCGGGCGGCTCCTCGCCGACCCGGTGGCCCTGATCGAGGCCCGGGCGCCGCTCCTCGCGTCGCTCGTCGAGCGCCATCGGGCGATGGAGCGCGCCCTGGACGCCGCGGAGGCGCGCGCCGCGTTCCATCCCGATCCGTTCCACGGCGGGCTCTTCGCGCTCCTCAACCTGGTCGCGGGCGACGCCCCGGAGGCGGCACGAAACCTGCTCTCCGGACCGAGGATCGGGGTCGTGCCGTTCGGGGGGTCGGGTCAGGACCTCAACGCGCTGCGGGTCACCTACGCGACCGTCCCGATCGACAGGATCGAAGGCCTGGTCCGGGAAGCGGCGGAAGCCGCGCGGGCGAGCGGCGCCTGACGCGCCGACTTGAACCGCTTCGCGCGTCGGCGTAAGTTTCACTCCGCCCACGAATTCCCTTCAAGTCGAGCAGCGTCGAGTCGACATGCGGAGGACTCCACTGCACCCGGCCATTCTGGGCATCACTCCCCTCCATCGTCCGGATCCGCGACTCGCCATCGCGATATGCCGCGCCGGGGCTCTGGGCGCGGTCGACCTTGGAAGGGACGCCGCGGCTGCCCGAGCGGCCCTGAGATCCGTCGCCGAAGTGGCGGTCACCGGGCTGGGCGTACGCGTCCATCCCGGGTACGAGCCCCGTCCGGAAGATCTTCCCGAATCGATCGAGTTCGTGATCGCCGAGGCATGCGGGGATCTCGCGCGGTGGGGGTCGCGGCGGGTCTTCGCCCGCGCCGTGTCGCTGGAGGAGGCCGAGCAGGCGGTCGCCGCGGGTGCGGCTGCGGTCATTGCGTCCGGCCACGAGGGCGGGGGCCGGGTCGGCGAGGAATCGACGTTCGTGCTCCTCCAGCGGCTCCTGGCGAAGATCGACGCGCCGGTGTGGGCGCATGGCGGCATCGGGCTTCACACCGCCGCCGCCTGCGCGGTCGGCGGAGCCGCGGGAGTAGTGATCGACGGCCAGCTCGCGCTCGCGCGGGAATCGACGCTCCCCGACGAGATCAGACGCGCGATCGCCGCGATGGACGGGACCGAGACCACGCTCATCGCCGGGCGGCGCGTGTTCACCCGCCCCGACCTCCCGCGAATCGAGGAGCTGCGGGACGCGGATGCGGCTTCCGTCGATCGCGCGCTCGGAGGCGACGACCTGCGCGGCCAGCTCGTGCCGGTAGGCCAGGACGGGGCCTTCGCCCGGTCGCTGGCGGAGAGCCACGCGACCGCGGGGGGGATCGTCCAGGCGCTGAGCCGCGGAATCGCGACGCACGTCGCCGCCGCCCGCGAGCGCCGGCCGCTCGCTCCC
>DASRVB010000084.1:0-3986 GCA_035687725.1 Gemmatimonadota bacterium | reverse complement strand
GTCGAGTCCGGCGGCGATCCCGCGCTCGACGTACGTGAACCCGTCGGCGAGCGTGAAGGCCAGCTCCTGTACCGCGGTCGAGCCGGCCTCGCGGATGTGGTAGCCGGAGATCGAGATCGGGTGCCAGTAGGGCGCCTTGCGGGTACACCAGTCCATCATGTCGACGACGATCTTGAGGTGCGGCTCGGGCGGGAACAGCCACTCCTTCTGCGCGATGTACTCCTTGAGCGGATCCGTCTGGATCGTGCCGCGGAGCTTGGTCGAGTCGACGCCCTGCTTCTCGGCGACCGCGACGTAGAGCGCGAGAAACAGGATCGCGGGGCCGTTGATCGTCATCGACGTAGAGACCTGGTCGAGCGGAATCCCCTGGAAGAGCCGTTCCATGTCGGCCAGGGAGTCGATCGCGACCCCGCACACGCCGACCTCGCCTTCCGACATGGGATGGTCGGAGTCGTAGCCCATGAGTGTCGGCAGGTCGAATGCGACCGAGAGACCGGTCTGCCCGTGCTCCAGCAGGTAGTGGTAGCGCTCGTTCGTCTCGGCCGCGGTCGCGAAGCCCGCGAACTGCCGCATCGTCCAGAGACGCGTCCGGTACATCGTGTCGTAGACACCGCGCGTGTAGGGGTACTCGCCGGGAAGCCCGATGTCTTCGAGCTCGTCGATCCCCGCCGTGTCGAGCGGGGTGTAGATCGGCGCGACCTCCATGGAAGAAGTCGTCGTGAAGTCGATGTCGCGGACAGGTTCCGCTGCGCGGCGCTCCTCCCACCGGCGGACGCGCTCGGCGAGCCGCGCCATGCGCGGCGAGTCGTCCTTCGCCTCCGTCGTCACGCGGCCGCCGTTCGTCCCTCGCGCGTCCAGGGTCGTGCGTGTCATGGGGTCACTCCTTCGGGGTCTGCCGGTTCGTCGATGTCGGCCGCGCTCGCGATCTCGTCGGCCAGCGCGTAGGGCGTCGTCTCGCCGGCGGCGATACGCTCCAAGCCCTCGGCGAGGAGCGCCTCGCCACCACGCTCGACCCACACCCGGCGCTCGCAGCGGCGGGCAACGATGTCGCGGACGCGCTCGGCCGCGCGCGCGGCCCGCTTCTTCGCGAGCGCGCCCGTCTTCCGGCCGTGCTCGCGGTGCGCCTCGATCGCGGCGTCGAGCTCCTCTATCCGCTGCCCTTCGACGGCCACCGTGCGGACAATCGGAGGCTCCCAGCCGTCGTCCGGCGCGGCACGGAGCCCCAGAGTCGCCTTGAGCGCGCGCGCGAGCTTGTCGGCGCCCGGGCGGTCGGCCTTGTTGACGACGAACACGTCGGCGATCTCCATGAGCCCCGCCTTCATCGTCTGGATAGAATCGCCCGACTCGGGCACCAGAACCACGACGGTGGTGTCCGCGGCGCTGACGACGTCGCGCTCGGTCTGCCCCACGCCAACCGTCTCGTGGATCACGACGTCGAAGCCGAACGCCTCGATGAGATCGGCTGCTTCGAGCGACGTCGTGGCGAGCCCACCCAGCCGCCCCCGCGAGGCCATCGAGCGGATGAATACGCCCTCGTCGAGCGTCAGGTCCTGCATCCGGATCCGGTCGCCGAGGAGGGCGCCGCCGGTGAACGGGCTGCTGGGGTCGACCGCCAGGATTCCGATCTTCAGCCCGCGCTCGCGGAGAAGCATCACGTATTTCTCGGTCAGCGTGCTCTTCCCCGCGCCCGGCGGCCCCGTGATCCCCACCCTGTAGGCGTGACCGAGGCGGCCGTGGAGGGAGTGGAGCAGGTCCTCGAACCCGGGGCGCTGGTTCTCGACCCACGACAGTGCCCGCGCCAGCGCGCGCCGATCGCCGGCCTCGAACCGTTCGAGCAGCTCGCGCTCCGCGGACCTGGTCTTCGCGGCCGTCGCCAAAACCTCACCCCGTTTGTCGAGTCAGTTCGTCAACATGCGTCCCGGTGGGAAGATAGAAGAGGCCGTAAAACGGGACAAACACGGCGCGCCCCTCACGATAGGGGCACGCGAAGCACGTGACCAACGCTTCGCGCGCCGAGTGGTGGTCAGCTCAGGATGGTCACAGAAGGGGGTCTGCGGCGATCACCGCAGGGCTCTACGGCGCTCGGGTTCCCACCGCGGAGATGTGGATCACCGAGTCGGCCTCGGTAGTCTCGTAATGGGCCGTCAGATCTCCCATCAGCCGGTCCCCTTCGAGACGGTACACGGTGCGGGTCCATACCTGGAGACCTGGCCGCAGGGCGCTCTCGAACCAATCGGTCTCCGTGACCACGCTGTCCCCCGAGACTTCGAGGACCCGTACCGGAATGACGCCCCGGTCGGGGAAGTCGGGGAAGCGAAACGTCCATCCCGACTCGTCGGGGGTCGCCGTCAGCTCGTAGGGAGGTGGGGTCTGTCCGGTTTCGTTCGCCGTCCCGGTGAAGGTCCACGTGCCCGCGAAGTCCGCGAGCGAAGGCGTAGCGGGTTCTGGAGCCATGGCCATCGTGTCCTCGACCATCTCGTCCTGTGCGGTTTCTTCTCCAGCGCACCCCATCAGGGCGATGCCAAGCGCGAGCGCGGTCCAGCGCAGGGTGATCCTCGGCATGAGTCGTCTCCGGACGGTGAAAGGGGAAACGCGTTCGTTCGAACCGCGAAGCATGGTGGGTTCGTGTGAGATCGTCAAGAACGATCGGGCTTGTCAGGTCAGCTGTTCCTTCTTCTCCGCCGCGGGAAACAGCACGTTGTTCAGGATCAAGCGGTACCCGGGTGAAGCGGGAAACTCGCGCAGGTCGGTCGCCGGATCGCCGACGGCGTGGCGCGGGTCTTCGGGGTCGTGTCCGCCGAGGAAGGTGAACGAGCCCTCGCCGTGATCGCCATGCACGTACTTGGCCAGGCTGCCGCCTCCGCATGTCGCGAGCACGACCACGCTGGGCTTGAGCGTATTCGGACGATACGAGGTCGTCAGGCCGTACCAATCGGGGAAGCGGAGGTCGTGGTCCTGGGTCAGCATCGCGGCGACGGGATCGACGGTGGCGGAGAAGCGCTCGACCAGGACGTCGTCGAGCGGAAGCCGCTCGGGCGTGTTGACCCGGTGGCCGTCGATCGTCGAGAAGGGACCGGAGTCGCTGGGGTCGATCTCGAAGTCGCGGAAGGCGAGCGTCCCCGCGAAGTCCGATCCCTCGCCGGACAGCGCAACGTCGAGCGTCTCGCTGGAGGCGCACATCGCGAACAGGAAGCCGCCCGTGGCCACGTAGTCGCGGATCTTCTCGGCGACGGCGGCCTTGAGCGCGCGCCCGTCCGCGAAGCCGAATTCGTCGGCGGTCGCCCGGTCGAGCACGACCGCCTGCTGATACCAGTCTGCGGTCAGGACACCGAGCCCGTACTTGCCGTACTGCCCGGTGAAGTCCTCGTGGTGGAGGTGGAGCCAGTCGACCTCGGCGAGCCCCTCGCGCAGGACCTCGGAGTCCCAGAGCGACCGGTACGGGATCTCGGCGAAGTCGAGCGCGAGCCGAACCGCATCGTCCCACGGCGCGGCATAGGGCGGGACGTAGACGGCGATCTTCGGAGCGACCTCGAGCTTCATGGGGACCGTGTCCTCGGTGCCGAGCGCGGCCTGGAGCGCGCCGGCGGAGGCCGACGGGTCCTCCGTCCACACGCCGCGGTCGAGCGCCTCGTCGAGCGCGGGCGGATGATCGACGAGGAACGCGCCGCCGCGGAAGTTGAGGAGCCACTCCGCGCGGCCGCCGGATTCCAGCGCGCGGTAGACGATCCCATAGGCGCGCAGGGGCTGGGGCTGCTCCTCGTCCATGGGGATGAGGAACGACGCGGCGCGCAATCCGGCGCGGCCCATGGCCACACGGGCCGATCGCGCGGGCGAAGCGCCGAGCCGCGAGAGCGCGGGACCGGCAAGGGCTCCGGCGCCTGCTCCCGCCAGCGCGCGGAGAAACTCCCGGCGGTCCACTATCCTCCCTCGGCCAGCCGGCGACGGGCGTCGAGCGCGTACGGCGTGTTCGCGTGGTCGTCCACGAT
>DASRVB010000083.1:0-20876 GCA_035687725.1 Gemmatimonadota bacterium | reverse complement strand
CGACCCCGATCCGCGCGCCGTCCTCGAGGGTGCGCGCGCGACCCACGCCGCCGCCGGAAGGGCGCTCGTGGCCGCGGACACCGCCAGCGCGGCCGACTCGCTGCGGTCGGCTTCGGCGCGGGTCGAGCACGTCAAGCGGCTGCTGGGAGTCGCCGAGGAGATGGGGGTAGAGGTGACGCCGGATTCGGCTCCGCCGACCGAATAGCCCGGCGCTGTCCGGTCAGGCCCCGCCGGAATCAACCGACCCGCCGGCATCATCCGACCAGCCAGTCGGCGAGCGATGCGAGATCGGGCACCTCGCGATCCGGCAGCGGGCCGTCCACCGGGCGTTCCTCGCCCTTCCTGTTCACCCACACGACCGGCACCGAGACGCAGTTGGCGGGCGCTACGTCGTGGAACAGGCTCTGGGCCACGTGCACCCATCCCGCGGGATCGCCGACGTACGGCCGCGCGGCCTCGAAGTGCGCGAGGTCCGGCTTGTACGACTCCACCCGGTCGGCCGTGACCCAGAAGTCGAATTCCACGGAGAGCCGCTCCCTCGTGAGGTCCAGCAGATCCTCGTCGACGTTGGACAGGATGCCGAGTCGCAGGCGGCCCGCCAGCCGCTCGAGCGCCGTGTTCGTGTCGGCGAAGGGAGGCCACGCGCCGAGGCTCCCGGGAAGGAACGCGGCCCGGTCGGCGGAGATCGTCCAGCCGCAGCGGGCCGCGACGCGACGCGCGGTCTCCGCCAGCACGTCGCGATAGGGTCGGAAATCCCCGGCCTCGACTTCCGGCTCGACGGCGTGGTACGCCTCGATCAACCGCTCGCGATCCAGCGTGACGCCGTCGTGGCGCGCGGCCTCGCTGAAGGCGCGCCAGATACCCGTTTCCCAGTCGATCAGGGTCCCGTAGCAGTCGAACGTGACGACCCGCACGCGGTCCGGCTGGAGAGTGTTGAGCGTGATCAACGCGGCTCCCTCGGTGACGGAAACAAGGACGGGGCCTAAGTTACAGGGCGATGACCCCTCCGACACCGAACCGCGCCTGGATCGACCGCCACGATCGGCGGCACCGCTACCTGCGGATCTCCGTCACCGACCGGTGCAACCTCCGCTGCCGCTATTGCATGCCGGCGGAAGGGCTGGAGTGGCTCGCGCGCGAGGAGATCCTCTCATTCGAGGAGATCACGCGCCTGGCCGGGGTGTTCCACGATCGTGGCGTCACGAAGATCCGCTTCACGGGCGGCGAGCCGACCGCGCGGCGGGATCTGCCCCGGCTCGTGGCGATGGTCCGCGAGCGCAGCCCGAGGGCATCGCTCCACATGACGACGAACGCGCTCCTTCTCGCCGGACAGGCCGACGCCCTGGCCGCCGCGGGCCTCACGGGCCTCAACATCTCGCTCGACTCGCTCGATCCGGCGACCTTCGCGCGGATCACCCGGCGCGACCGCTTCGCCGAGACGTGGGCGGGGATCGAGGCGGCCTGGGAGCGCGGGTTCCGCCCGCTCAAGCTCAACTGCGTCGTCCTGCGGGGGCTCAACGACGATGAGGCGCCGGCGTTCGTCGAGCTGACGCGCGACCGCGCCATCGACGTGCGGTTCCTCGAATACATGCCCTACGGCGCGCTCAACGAGCTCCAGCCCGAGTACGTCTCCGGCGACGAGACGCGGGAGCGCATCGAGGGGGCGGGCTACCGGCTGGAACCGATGCCCTGGGACGGCGGCCCCGCGCGTAGCTGGCGGGTGCCGGGCTTCCAGGGAAGCGTCGGCTTCATCACCGCCGTCAGCCACCACTTCTGCGGCTCCTGCGACCGGCTGCGGCTCACCGCCGACGGGTTCTTCGTCAACTGCCTCTACGGCGAAAAGCGGTGCGACCTCAAGCCGCTGCTCCGAGGCGGCACCTCTGACGAGGAGATCGCGGCCGCGATACAACTGGAGCTCGACCGCAAGTGGGAGGCGCATCCCGATCTGACCGCGGGCGCGATCCCCGTTCTCGGGACGATGAGCCAGATCGGGGGTTGAGCCTGGAGTCGATCCCCGTCAGTCCACCGGACACGATCGGAACGACGGTCCGACGCGCGACGTCGGGCGCTCCCCGGGAAGCCGTGCTCCTGGCTCCCGGCGGCCGCAGCCTCGCCCGTGGCGAGCTCTGGGACCGCGTGCTGGCGGTCGGGACGGCGCTACGTCTCGCGGGCGTCAACCGCGGCGACGCGGTGGCGCTGGTGACCGGGGGGGAGGCCGACGGGGCGGTCGCATTCCTGGGGATCGCCGGCCATGCGGCCTGCGCGCCTCTCAATCCGGCCTACCGCGAATCCGAGCTGGAGTTCTTCCTTCACGACCTCGATGCGCGCGCTCTGGTGGTCGATCCCGAACTCGGCAGCCCCGCCGCCGCCGTGGCGCGCGGATCGGGAATCCCTGTCCTGGAGATGGAACGGACGGGGGCGCGCGGGGCCGGGAGCTTTCGCATCGAAGGGGAGTGCGGCGCTCCCGCCGACCTCGCCGAGGCGGACGATGTGGCGCTCCTCCTCCATACTTCCGGCACCACGTCGCGTCCCAAGCTCGTCCCGCTGACCCATCGCAACCTGCTACACTCGGCGAAGAACATCGCTTGGACGCTCGAGCTGTCATCCTCCGACCGTTGTCTCAACCCGATGCCCCTGTTTCACATCCACGGGCTCGTCGCGGGTCTGCTCTCCCCGCTCGTTTCGGGGGGGAGCGTGGCGTGCACGCCGGGGATGATTCCGCGGTCGTTCCTCGACTGGCTGGAGGAGCTCGCTCCGAGCTGGTACACGGCGGTTCCGACGATGCACCACGCGATCCTCGACAGCGTGCAGGCTGGCGACAACGGGCGCGCGCGCGCCGTCGGCCTGCGCTTCGCCCGCTCCTCCTCCTCGTCCCTGCCGCCGCTCCTCATGGAGCAGCTGGAGGACGCCCTCGAGGCGCCCTTGATCGAGGCCTACGGGATGACCGAGGCGTCGCACCAGATCACGACCAACCCGCTCGCACCCGGGGGGCGGAGGCCCGGCTCCGTCGGTCTGGCGGGAGCCACGGAGGTCGCCGTGCTGGCCACCGACGGCCGCGTGGAGCGGAGCGGGGGAAGCGGCGAAGTCGTGATCCGAGGCCCCGCCGTGACTGCAGGATACCGCTGTCCCGCCGAGGCGAACGGGGACGCGTTCGTCGACGGATGGTTCCGGACGGGCGACCGGGGACGGATCGACGAGGACGGCTATCTGTACCTGGAGGGAAGGATCAAGGAGCTCATCAACCGCGGCGGCGAGAAGATCGCTCCGCGGGAGATCGACGAGGTGCTGCTCGACCACCCTCAGGTCGCTCAGGCGGTGACGTTCGCGATTCCTCACCCGACGCTCGGAGAGGACGTCGCGGCGGCCGTCGTCCTGCGGGCCGGCTCGGTCGTCACCGAGCAGGAGCTCGCCCGGTTCTCGGCGCCCCGCCTGGCTCCGCACAAGGTTCCGCGGCGGTTCGTGCTCGTCGATGCGATCCCGAAGGGGCCGACCGGCAAGCTGAAGCGGATCGGCCTGGCCGAAGCCCTCGGGCTGGCGGGCGCGTCCCGGAACGCCGACGGCACCCTCGGCGCGGCCGGGCGGAGGCCGGAGACCGAGGTGGAACGATCGCTGGCCGCTCTGTGGTGCGAGGTTCTCAAGATCGCAGTGGTCGGCGCCGAGGAGGACTTCTTCGCCCTCGGCGGGGACTCGATCCAAGCATTGACGCTGCTCCACCGCGTAGCGGAGATGTGGGGGAGAGAGATCCCCCTCGAAGATTTCGTGGATGGCCTGACGATCGCACGCATGGCCCGTCTCCTCGATGGCAGCGAGGAGCCGACGCCATGACTGGCTCGGCGCTTCGCTCTGCGGTTCGTGGCGGATTCTTGCCGTTCGTCGGGGTCTACGACGCCTTCTCCGCCGCGGTGGCCGGCCGCCAGGCGGACCACCTATTCCTCAGCGGATTCGGATTCGCGGCGAGTCAGTACGGCCTGCCGGACGTGGGGTTCGTCGCGTGGGTCGAGATGGTCGCCTACGCCGAGCGCGTGCGCGCGATCCTGCCGAATCACGCGATCCTGGTCGACATCGACGACGGCTACGGCGACCCGGACATCGTCGCGCACGTGATCCAGCGGATGGAAGCGGCCGGGGCCACCGGCGTCGTGCTCGAGGATCAGTGCCGGCCTCGCAGGTGCGGACATCTGGACGGCCGCCGGGTGCTCCCGCTCGAGGAGTATCTCACCAAACTGGAGCGCGCTCTCGCGCAACGCCGCGACCTGTTCGTCATCGCCCGCACCGACGCCTCCGACGAGAAGGAAATCGCCCGCCGCCTCGAAGCCTTTGCCGAGGCCGGCGCAGACGCAGTCCTGGCCGACGGCTTGAGGGACGCCGCTCTGATCCAGAAGCTCGGCCCGAGAACCGGGGTTCCTCTGGCGTTCAACCAGATCGCCGGCGGAAAGAGCGCGCCCTTGACCGCCCGCGAGCTCGAGGAGGCGGGGGTTTCGATCGGGATCTATAGCACCCCCTGCCTGTTCGCCGCCCAGGGCGCGATCGATGCGGCCGTGCGGGCCCTGCTGGGTCCCGACGGGCGTCTCCCGACGAGTGGCGAGGGATTGGTCGGGCTGCCCGACTGCTCGGCGATCCTGGACGCGGACCTCGCGCGGGCGAACGGTCGGTGAACGCTCAGCGCGTGCTTGACCGAGGTGGTGCCCAAGCTCTCGATAGCGAAGTGGTCCGACTCGCCCCGGCTTCGTACGCGCAACGACAGTTCTGGCTCCTCGATCGTCTGACCGGGGGACATCCGGTATACAACGCTGCCCGGCGCTACCATCTGACCGGTCCGCTGAATGTTCCCGCGCTGGAACGCGCCCTTGCCGAAATCACCCGGCGGCACGAGATCCTCCGCACGCGGCTCCCGGAGCGCGAAGGCGAACCGATACAGGAAATTCTTCCTGCATCATCCCTTCAAATTCCCGTACAAGATCTAACTGGCCACGGCGAGGCGGTGGACGGCCGGCTCGCAGCCTTCGAGCGCGCCGAGTCGCGGCGCGCCTTCGACCTCGCCACCGGACCGACATGGCGCGCTGCATTGGCCCGGCTCGGGCCCACCGAGCACGTCCTCCTCCTTACCTTTCATCACGCCGTCCTCGACGGATGGTCCCGGCTCGTGCTCGAGAAGGAGCTGGGGACGCTCTACGGGGCATTCGTGGGCGGCGAGTCGTCGCCGCTCGGGGAACTGCCGGTTCAATATTCGGATTACGCGGCGTGGGAGTGCCAGCGGTTGTCCGGAGGTCTCCTCGAGCGGCTGCTGACCTACTGGCGGGAGCAGCTCGCCGAACTGCCGTCCGTCGACCTGCCGATCGACCGGCAACGGCCATCTCACGCCACATTCGACGGGGCACGCCACCAGTTCGAGATCCCCTCCAAGCTGGTCCAACGACTGAGGTCATTCGCAGCGTCGCAGAAGGCGACGCCGTTCATGGTTCTCATGGCTCTGTTTCAGAGCTTGATCTACCGTCTGACAGGGGTGGACGACGTGCCGGTGGGGTGCCCGACCGCCGGCCGCACCATGCCGGGCACGGAGGGTCTGATCGGCTGCTTCATCAACCCGGTTGTGATTCGGGGTGACTTGTCGGGCAACCCTACGTTCGAGGAGCTCGTCGGGCGGACCCGACAACGCACTATTTCTGCTTTGAGTCACGCGGAGCTGAGGTTCGAGCACCTCGTCTTGAAGCTCCGACCGGGGCGCATACAGGGAGTAAACCCTCTGTTTCAAGTCCTGTTCCAGCTCCGGACCTTTCCGCAAACGTCGGTAGAGATGTTTCCCGGCCTGAGCGTCGAATCAGAGTTCATCGACACCGGGGGCGCCACAGTCGACCAGGCCTGGAGTCTGGATGCGCACGGCGACCGTATCGTCGCTCGGGTGGAGTACAACACTGCGCTCTTCGATGAGCGAACCGTTTGTCGGATGGGCGAGCGGTTTCTTCGGATGCTCGAGGGAGCACTCGACGATTCAGGCGCTCGGCTCTCGGCCCTCCCCCTTCTCGACGAAGCCGAGAGGCGGCGGATCGAGGTCGAGTGGAACGAGACCGCGACCCCCTACCCGCGGGAGCGGTCGGTCGTGGACCTGTTCGTCGAGCATGCCGGGCGGGACCCGAAGGCGATCGCGATCGAGCAGGGCGACGCGCGGATCCGATACGGGGAGCTGGACGCGCGGTCGCGCGGGCTCGCCCGCGCAGTGGTGGAGTCGGGGGTCGAGCCCGGCAGTCTGGTGGGCCTCTGCATGGGTCGTTCGATCGACATGATCGTCGGGATGCTGGCGGTCCTGAGGAGCGGCGCTGCCTACGTCCCGCTCGATCCGCACGACCCGGACGAGCGGCTGACGTTCATGAGTCGGGACGCGGATCTCGCGGCCGTGGTCGTCGGTGCCGGCGACGGGCGCCGGGCATTCGGCACCGGGATCCCCGTACTGACGTCATCGACGGACCCGCACGATCCTCCATACCGCGGCCCAACTGGGGCTGCCCGGTCCCCGGGGCCCGAGGATCTCGCCTATGTCCTCTATACCTCGGGATCCACCGGACGCCCGAAGGGCGTCGCGGTGGAGCATCGGGCGGTCGTACGCCTCGTGCGCGACACGGACTACGTTTCGATACGGCCCGGGGATCGGTTGGCGCACGTATCTCATCCGTCGTTCGACGCGACGACGTTCGAGGTCTGGGGAGCGCTCCTCAACGGCGCCTCGATCGTGATCCTGGATAGCGACACCATGCTCGAGCCGCCGCGGCTCGCGCGGGAGCTGGAGGCCAGGGGAGTGACCGAGCTGTTCCTCACCACCGCGCTGTTCAATGCGGTCGCCGACGAGGTGCCCGGCGCCTTTCGAACGGTTCGGACCGTGCTGTTCGGGGGCGAGGCGGTCGATCCGGCGCGCGTGCGGAAGGTCCTCGGCGCGGAGCCGCCCGAGCGCCTCCTCCACGTCTATGGCCCTACCGAATGCACGACGTTCGCGACCTGGCACCAGGTCTCGGAAGTGCCCGAAACGGCGACCACGGTCCCGATCGGCCGCCCGATCGCGAATACCCGCGCCTGGGTCGTCGACCCGCACGGCTCCATCGTGCCGGCGGACGTCGCGGGGGAACTCCTGCTCGGCGGCGACGGACTGGCGCGAGGCTACCATGGCATGCCCGAGCTGACCCGTGAGCGGTTCGTTCAGGCCCCCTTCGGGACCGGCGAGCGGGTCTATCGCACGGGCGACCGGGTCCGGCGCGAGGAGAACGGCTCGATCGTCTTTCTCGGCCGGCTCGATCGACAGATCAAGCTACGGGGGTTCCGGATCGAGCCCGGCGAGATCGAGGCCGCGCTCGGCAGCCATCCATCCGTTCGGGAATGCGTGGTCGCCGTCCGCGAGGCGACGCCCGGCGATCGGCGCCTGGTCGCTTGGGTGGTCGCCGCGGAATCCCTATCGAGCGAGGACTTGAACCGGTTCCTGTCCGTCCGGCTGCCCCGCTTCATGTTGCCGTCCGCGTATGTCGTGCTGGAAGCGATGCCGCTCAATCGGAACGGGAAAGTGGACGTGAAGGCGCTTCCCGATCCGCCCGCCCCGAAACAGACGGCAGGTCCACAGACGGAGACCGAGCGACTCCTCGCGGAGGTCTGGCGAGGCATCCTCGGAGTATCGGAGGTCGGCCGGACGGACGACTTCTACGATCTCGGTGGGCACTCGCTGCTGGCGGTCCGGCTGTTCTCCGAGATCGAGCAGCGGACGGGTCGACGGCTTCCGTTCTCGATCTTCGATCGAGGACTCACGATCGCCGCCGTGGCCGAGTCCCTCGAGCGGAACGACACGGTGCCCGGCACCGACTACCTGGTCCCGATCCTCACCGGCGGCTCCCGCACACCGCTCTTTCTGGTTCACGCGGGCGGGGGAAACATCTACGTCTATCGGTCGCTGGCCGAACACCTCGCCAGGGACCGGCCGGTGTTCGGTTTCAACCTGAAGGGCATCCGACGCGTCGACCTCCCCCGAACAGTCGAGGAGATGGCCGAGCGGTATCTGAACGATCTGGAGATCGCCTTGCCGACGGGGCCCTGTCTCCTCGGAGGCTATTCGTTCGGAGGTGTGGTGGCATGGGAGATGGCGCGTCGTCTGCGAGCCAGGGGACGTGCCGTACCACTCCTCGTCCTGCTCGAAGCGACGGATGACCTCCTGCAGGCGCATCGCGCCCCCGTGCGGATGTGGCGCAGGGCAAGGCGTTTCGCCGGGTCGGGCGTCCGCGGGCTCGCGGATCTCGCGCGAAATCCTCCCTCGAGGTGGTTCTCGATCTTGTCGGGTCGTGGCCGGCAGGCGCTGGCCGTGTTGCTGGACCGACCGGATCCGCTGGCCACGACCACCGAAGAAGCGGCGGCGATGAAGGCGGCAGCTCGCTGGGCGATTCGTCACTACCGCCCGGGCCGCTACGCCGGTCGCACCCTGTATTTCCGGGCCACCGGCCAGATCGGACGCCGACTCGTGTGGCAATCACTCGCCGACGATCTGGAGATCGTGATCCTCCCGGGAGAACTGCACGGCTCCTTCCTCAAGCAGGAGAACGCGCGCTTCGTCGCCGAAGCCCTCGACGCCCGACTGCGTGAGGCGGACTGACGCTACACGCGGTAGCGGAGTGTGGCCCCCACGCCGTCCAGCGCCTCGAGCCCGGGGTGGCTCTCGACGATCTCGACCTTCCTGCCCGTTCGCTCCGCGCGCCGCACCATGGCCTCCCGCAGCTCGATCCGCTCGGGGAGCGGCTCGTCGCAGAAGGGGCAAGCGGCTGGCGCCGGCTCGATGCCGAGCACCCGGCACTGGGGGCACTGCCAGCCCGCGTGGTCGCCGTTGAAGGCCTCGGCGAGGAGCAGCTGATCGACCTGCTCGAGGTTCAGCGCCTCGATCGTCGGCGCGAGGCCCGCGACCGCGAGCCCCCCTGCGCGGAACCGGTCGATCACGAGGTCCGCCAGCCGCCGGCTGTCGCGCGCCTCGGTGTCGCGCACGGTCTGGAGCGTGCGCCTGAGGATCTCGTGCGCCGCGGCGTCGATCGCGATCGCCTCCTCGTCGATCAGCTTCTCTCGGATCGCGGGAGTGAGGTACTTCCTGAGCTCGCCCAGGATCATTTCGTCGCCACCCAGGATCACGTAGTCCACCTCGCCCTTCTCGACGATCTTTCCGAGCCGCTCGACGATCTCGCGGGCGTTCTTGGCGATGTGATCCTCGATCCTCGACTGGTAGCGGACCTCCGCCCATCCCGCGACCCGCGTCCGGTCGATCGGCTCGGGACCCGCGAAGTCCTCCTCGGCCAGGACCTCTCCCAGTCCGCACACTACGAGGCGCGCCTGCTTGCTGTCGGCCACGCACACCGCGTAGAGCGGGGACTGATCGGCGAGCTTGACGAGCGGATACAGGTGGGGCACCGGGCCGACGACGAGCCGCTCCTCGTCGAACTCGGCGCGAAACGTGTGCGCCTCCCAGAGGCCGTCTCCGTCGCTTGCGTGGATAGATGCAGCCTTGACGGAGGGATCCAGCTCGTCCGACAGGAACGACAGGATCCGGTCGCGGTCGGCCTCGATGCGGCGCACCGCCTCGGTCCGCTCGGGGAAACTGCGCAGCCGCTCGCCGAATGCCTTCTTGAGGAACGTCATGAACGTCGGGCGCCCGCGGCCGTCCGGGCCAGTGTTCACGAAGCACGAGATGACGGGGTTGGCGGAAGGGGGCAGGTGGGCCAGGCGGGTGATCGTCTCGTTGAGGTTGGTCATATCAGTCCTTTCGAGAATTGCATCCTGCGAGTGAGGCCGTTCAAGATGGTCCATGTCAAGGCAACGCAGAGATGGACCATCTTCAACGGCCTATCGATAAAGGAGGATGGGGTGGGTGAAGGATTCGAGGAGTGTCTCGGTCGCGGACCCCAGCAGGAACTGTCTGAGCCGGCTCTTGCCGGAGGATCCCATGACCAGCAGGTCCGCCTCGACGTCGCCGGCGGCTTCCAGGATTCGCTCCGCCACCGCGTCCCCCTCCTTCGGAACCGGGGTCGGATCCACGGAGTGTCCGCGGGCATAGTCGCATGCTTCGTCCAAGGTCCGCCGGGCATCCTCGAGCACTTCCCGGACGCAGACCACGTGGAGCGGACACCCGCGGGTCTCGGCATATTCGACGGCGATCTCGAGTGCGCGCGTCGCGTGGTCGGATCCGTCGTAGGCGACGAGCGGGCGCATGAGCGCGTCGCTTCCCCGCGGGCATACGAGCACCGGCCGCGGGGATCTCCGCGCGACCGCTCCGACGGTGGCCCCCACCGCATGGGAGCCGAAGTCCGCGTACTCCCCTCGCCTTCCCATCACGACGAGGTCCACCCCGCGCGCCCGGTCGACGACGACCTCCGAAGCGATGCCCGTCTCGAGCGCGGTCTCGATCGGGAGACCTGCCTCCTGGGCGCGATCGACGAGGCTCTCCAACAGGGCCGTGCCCCGCTCCCGCAGAGTGCGGGTGACCCCCTCCTGGCGCACGGGAAGCGGGATGTCTCCCCACATGGAGCCGATCGTCTGGAGCACCGGGCCCTCGATCAGGCGCACGTCGACGACGTGGAGGGCTACGAGGGTGGAATCGAACGCGGTGGCCAGCTGGATCGCGTACCCGGCGGCGGCCGAAGCCGACTCCGAGCCGTCGGTGGGAACCAGGATGCGGTTGAACAAGCGCCCTCTTTCTCAGAAGCGACCGCCAGTTCGAAGCGCGAAAGTAGGAGCCGCCCGGGGTCGGTGCAACCGATCCGGACCGGGATCCAGCAGGCGCTTTGACAACCCCCGCCGGCGCTCCTAGCTTGCCAGATCCGCTCTCGACAGTCGGTTCAATGCAAGCCTCGAAAAAATCGCCTCCGGAGGTCAATACGGGTCCCAAGCCCATCCGCGACGGGCTCACCTTCGATGACGTCCTCCTCGCGCCGCGCTACTCCGCGGTGCATCCCAAGGACACCGACGTTCGCACGCGCTTCGCGCGCGGCATCCACCTCAACGTGCCGCTCGTCTCCGCCGCCATGGACACCGTCACCGGCGCCCAGATGGCGATCGCCATGGCGCGCGAGGGCGGCCTCGGCGTGATCCACAAGAACCTCTCGATCGACGAGCAGGCGGCCAAGGTCGACCGCGTCAAGCGCTCGGAGAGCGGGATGATCCAGAATCCTTACACCCTCGGGCCCGACCGTCCGATCCGCGACGCCCGGCGCCTGATGGAGACCCGTGGAGTCTCGGGTGTGCCGATCGTCGATGGCGAGGGCAGAGTGCTCGGCATCATCACGAATCGGGATCTCCTGTTCGAGACCGACGCCGCACGCCCGATCGCGGAGGTGATGACCGGAGTGGAGCTCGTCACCGCTCCGGCCGGCACGACGCTGGAGGACGCCGAGGCGATCATGGGACGTCACAAGATCGAGAAGCTGCCGATCGTCGACGCCGATGGGCGCCTCCAGGGGCTCGTCACGGTGAAGGACATCCTCAAGCGCCGGCGCTTCCCGCGGGCGTCGAAGGACGAGCGCGGCCGACTGATCGCGGCGGCGGCGATCGGGATCGGGCGGGAGACGATGGAGCGCGCGCATGCCCTGGTCGCGGCGGGCGTCGACGTGCTGGTCGTCGACACGGCGCACGGGCATTCCGAGAGCGTGCTGAAGACCGTGGAGATGGTCCGCGAGGGCTTCCCCGACGCGCGCGTCGTGGCCGGCAACGTGGCGACCGCGGAAGGCGCCCGCGCGCTCGTCGAGCGAGGAGTCGACGCGGTCAAGGTCGGAATCGGCCCCGGGTCGATCTGCACGACCCGCATCATCGCGGGGATCGGAGTCCCGCAGCTCACGGCGATCATGGACTGCGCATCGGTCTGCCGCGAAGCGGACGTGCCGGTGATCGCCGACGGCGGCATCCGGTACACGGGGGATATCGTCAAGGCGCTGGCCGCCGGGGCCGACTGCGTGATGATGGGATCGCTCTTCGCCGGCACCGAGGAGTCGCCGGGCGAGACCATGCTCCTGGAAGGCCGCACGTTCAAGGTCTACCGCGGAATGGGCTCGGTCGGCGCCATGGCCGAGGGTTCGGGCGACCGCTACTTCCAGGAGCAGCCGGTGGAGGGACGCAAGTACGTCCCCGAGGGGATCGAGGGACGCGTGCCCTACAAGGGGCCGGTCGGCGAGACGGTCTTCCAGATGATCGGCGGACTGCGTCAGGGTATGGGCTACTGCGGGGTCGCGGACCTCGCGGCGCTGCGGACGGACACCGAGTTCATCCGGGTGACGATGGCTGGATTGATCGAAAGCCACCCCCACGACGTCACGATCACCAAGGAGGCGCCCAATTACACCCGCTGATCCCGCCACCCTCACCTCCGACGAAGCCATGCGCGCCGAGATCGACGCGTTCCTGGAGGCCCTGGAGCGCGCCGAGTGGATGGCGCTTTCCGGCAGGGCGGACGCCGCGGGGGTCGAGGCGATCTACGACCGCTACGCGAGCCTCTTCGAACCCGACGCGTTCCACGCCGTGGAGCCGCCCGAGGGCGACTCGCGGGACGCCCTCCGGCGCGCGCACCTGCGCGAGTTCCTGGCCGAGGGGATCGAAGGCCACCGGACCCGCGACCTCAGGGATGCCTACCTGGTCACGGAAGCGGCGGCGGTCGTCGAGGTGAACGGGGAGCGGATCCCCTACCGCAGGATGCCCGTCCGGATACGACAGGAGTCCGAGCGCAGCGCCCGGATGGAGCTCGACCGGGCGCGCTTGAAGGTGATCGAGAAGGAGCTCAATCCGATCAGCTTGGAGACGACGCTGCGCAAGCACGAGGTAGCACAGGAGCTGCTGGATACCGACTACGACGAGTACTGCGAGCGACTCTCGGGGATCGACTTCGACGAGCTCGAGAGCAGGACCACGGCGCTGCTCGCCGAGACCGCCGATCCCTACGACGACCTCCTGGCCCATTTCGGCCGTCGCGCGCTCCCCGGGGTCGATCTCCGCGGGATGTGGACGCACGACCTGTCTCGCCTGTTCCACGGCGAGGAGTTCGCGCCGCTCTTTCCGGGCGAGTCGATGGTTCCCAGCATCGAGCGGATGGTGTCGGCGATGGGGCTCGACCTGACCGCAGGCGGCCGCATCGAGCTCGACATCGAAGAGCGCCCCTCGAAGACCCCGCGGGCGTTCTGCGCCACCATCCGCATTCCCGACGAGGTCAAGCTGGTGCTCCAGCCCTACGGCGGGCACGACGACTGGAGCACCTTCCTGCACGAGCTCGGCCACGCGCTTCACTTCGCGAACGTCGACCCGGAGCAGCCGCTGGAGTTCCGCCGCATGGGGGACAACGGGGTGACGGAGGGGTGGGCGATGACGTTCGACCACCTGATGCTGCTGCCTTCCTTCCTGCGCCGTGTCGCAGGGATCCGGGACCCCGAGCCGTACCTGAGGTTCGCCGCGTTCCGCGAGCTGGCGGCCCTGCGCCGCTACTCGGCCAAGCTCTCCTACGAGCGTTCCTTGCATGGCGATGGTCCCGAACCCGCCCGCGCCGACGAATACGCGACGCGGCTCTCGAACGCGACGCGGGCGCGCACTCCTCGCGAGCTCTGGATCGAGGACGTCGATCCGCATTTCTATTGCGTCCGTTATCTGCGGGCGTGGATGTTCGCCGGCGCGGTGCACGCAGAGCTTCGCGACCGGTACGACGTGGACTGGTTCCTGAACCCGCGCAGCGGGCCGTTCCTGGCCGAGCTCTGGGCGCTGGGGCAGGAGGGGCGAGTGGAGGACCTCGCGCGCGAGCGGCTCGGTGTGGAGTTGCTGGGCTTCGGACCCCTGATGGAGATGATCGATGAGCGCATCTGAGGGGAGCGGGACGTTCTCCAGCCGGTGGGGAATGCTCCTCGTCATGCTCGGAATGGCGGTCGGCACCGGGAACATCTGGCGCTTCCCGCGGATCGCCGCGACCAACGGGGGCGGGACGTTCCTGATCCCGTGGGCGATCTTCCTGCTGACGTGGAGCGTGCCGCTGCTCCTGGTCGAGTTCGCGATGGGAAAGGCCGCGCGGCGGGGCCCGATCGGCGCGTTCGCGACCCTGATCGGCGAGAACTGGGCGTGGATGGGCGCCTGGGTCGTGCTTTGCGCGACGTTCATCATGTTCTACTACTCAGTCGTGACCGGGTGGACGCTGCGGTACCTCTCCGCGGCAGTGAGCGGCGAGCTGCCTGGCGCCGAGCCGGGCGCCCTCTGGGAGAGCTACGCGGGATCCGGCTGGGCCGTTCTCACGATGGCGATCTCGCTGGGGATCTCGATCTGGGTGGTCGCGCGCGGCGTGCGTGGGATCGAGCAGGCCTCGCGCGTGATGATGCCGATCCTCCTCATCCTCGTCGTGATCCTGGCCATCCGCGCCGTGACGCTGCCGGGGGCGATCCGCGGCCTGGCGTTCCTGTTCACGCCGGACGTGGCGGGGCTCGGGAACAGCCGTGTCTGGCTCGAGGCGCTCACGCAGAATGCGTGGGACACGGGCGCGGGCTGGGGCCTCGCGCTCACGTACGCGATCTACATGCGGGCCCGCGAGGACACGACCGTCAACGCGTTCGTGCTCGGGTTCGGGAACAACTCGGTCTCGCTGCTTGCGGGTATCATGGTGCTCTGCACGGTGTTCTCGATCCGCCCCGACGCGTCGGCCGAGATCGTCGGCGCAGGCAATACCGGCCTTACGTTCATCTGGGTGCCGCAGCTCTTCGCCGCGATGCCGGCCGGCCGACTGTTCATGGCCGCGTTCTTCCTGGCGCTCTTCTTCGCCGCGATGACGAGCCTGATCTCGATGGTCGAGCTGGCGACCCGCGCCCTCGTCGACAAGGGGGTGGCCCGCGGCAGGGCGATCACATGGGTGGCGGTCGCGGGTTTCGTGCTGGGGGTCCCCAGCGCGTTGTCTCTCTCGGTGTTCGAGAACCAGGACAACGTGTGGGGCGTGGGCCTGCTTCTCAGCGGCCTGTTCTTCGGAATAGCGGTCCTGCGCTACGGCGTCAACGATTTCCGCGAGCGGTTCGTCAACAGCGCGGGGAGCGACGTGCGGATCGGCCGCATCTGGAACGTCGCCATCTGGGTTGTCACGTTCGAGGCGCTGATCCTGCTCGTCTGGTGGTTCTCGCAGACGATCTCCGAGCAGGGCTGGGCCGCGAGCCTCGACCCCTTCGTGCCCTGGAGCCTGGGAACGGTCGTCCTCCAGTTCGCGGTCGTGCTCGCGCTCTGCATCGCCTTCAACCGCCGTTTGGCGCGCCTGGCGGAGCCCGTCGAGCGGATTGGGGGCCAGCCGTGACCGCCGCCGGATGGATCACGATGGCGCTCGTCTGCCTCTACGTCTGGGGCGGGGTCGCCCTGATGGTCACGATCGCGATGCGAAGCGAGCGGTTCAAGGACGACGAGGCGCCGAGCCGGCCCTGGGAGCCCTGACCCGGCGCGGCACGCCGATCGCGGCAGCCGCCGGATCGGCCGCCTTCATGACGGCGGGGCTCCTGATCGCGTTTGCGGTGCCCGCCCCGGCCCAGCCCGACGAAGGCGAAGAGAGCCCTCCCCGGGAAGCCGGCTCGGCGTTCGAGATCGCGGCCTTCGCCGGTGCCCTTCGAATCGACGACGACTTCTCCCTGGACGCGGACGGTCGCTGGATCTCCGTGGCCGGGGCGCGCGCCGGCATCCGTCCCGCCCCCCAGGTCACCCTGTCGGCCGAGGCCTGGTTCGGGTCCTCCCATCGCGGCTTCGGCGGCTTCGCGTCGGTGCGACCCTGGATCGGTCGCGGCTGGCCCGCCGATCCCGCGTTCGACTTCGGCCTCGAGTCCATCGACGGCGACGACGAGGAGGAGCGGGGGCCCGGATTCGTGTTCGGCCTGGGCATTGAGCGCGCGCTGGGACGCCGCGGGGCGCTCCACGCCGCCGTGCGGCAGCACTTCCTGACGATCGACGAGGAGGAGGTCGATGGCGTGGCAACGGGGAGGAACTCCGAGCTGTGGGAAGTGCGAGCCGGATTGTCCCTCCTCCTGGATGGGAACCTGAGCCCGATCGTGGCGGAAATGTGACCCCGGGCGGTGCGATCCCCGTCGACCAGGCGCGCATGGTCCTCGTCCGCCACGGGCAGACCGAGTACAACCGCGAAGGCCGCTGGCAGGGGGTGGGCAGCGACGTGCCGCTCAACGACGAGGGGCGCGCGGAGGCCTTCCGGGTCGCAGAGGCGATCGCCCAGCGCTTCGACGGCGCCGTGGACGCCGTGTACACCTCCGACCTCTCGCGCGCGCGCGAGACGGCGCGAATCATCGGCGCGCGGCTCGGGTTGTCGCCAGTCGACGAGCCCGCCCTTCGCGAGCTCTCTCACGGCCGCTGGGAGGGACTCACGAAGGCCGAGGTCGAGGCGCGCTGGCCGGAAGAGCACGCCGAGTACCAGGCGCATCCCTACGACATCCGGCGGGGTGGCGGGGACAGCTACCGGGATCTGGAGGCGCGGCTCTGGCCCGGGCTCGAGCGCCTGGCGTCCGAGCACCGCGGCGAGCGGATCGTCTGCGTCAGCCACGGCGGTCCGATCCGTCTCGCGCTCTCGAAGATCCTCGAACGCCCGCTGACCGACCGCGACGCGTTCGGCGTCGTCAACGGATCGTGGTTCGAAATCGCGCGCTCCCGGAAGGGATGGTCCCTGGAGTCTTCCGGCAAAGCGGGCTGAGCAGACGCACGCCGTCGCGGCACGTCTCCGCGGAGACGTCGCGCGCTCTGCGCTTTACGACTTCAGCTTGTACCCCACGCGGAATAGGTGCACTGTCCACGCGAACAACCCCGCCGCCAGCACGCTCGACAGGGCCAGCGACCAGGCGGGGCTCGCGTCGGCCACCCCCAGCACGCCGTAGCGCAGCCCGTTGATCATGTAGAAGATCGGGTTGAACAGCGACACGCCGCGCCAGAAGGGGGGCAGCATGTGGATCGAGTAGAACACCCCGCCGAGGAACACGAGCGGCGTGATGACGAAGTTGAGGAGCAGCATCACGTGGTCCCACGACTCGGACCACAGCGCCATGATCATTCCCGCGCACGACAGGAGCGCCGAGACCACCACGAGGAACGCCATCGCCGTCCAGGGATGGCGGATCGGCAGGTCGATGACCGCCATGCCGACGCCGAGGATCAGGATCCCCACGATCAGCCCGCGCACCATCGCGCCCAGCGTGTACGCGAGCACGACCTCCCAGTACGAGAGCGGCGCGATCAGGACGTCGTTGATGTACTGCTCGTGCTTGGCCACGAAGAGCGAGGACGAGGAGTTGGCGTAGGCGCTCGTCAGCACGCCCATCATCGCCAGCCCCGGCAGGATGTACTCGGTGTACGGCCAGCCGTCGATGAGCTGGATCCTCGATCCGAGCGCCTCGCCGAAGATGAGGATGTAGAGGAGCGCCGAGAGGATGGGCGGGAAGACCGTCTGTCGCCAGAGGACGAGGAAGCGGCCAACCTCGCGCCGCGTCAGGGTCCAGAACCCCGTGGCCCACTCGCGGCTATACCTCATGGAGCTCCTCCTCGCGTTCGTCCGCGTCCGCCGCGTCGGCTCCGCCGTCCGCCGGCTCGGCGGGTCCGGAATCGATCGTGCGGCCCGTGAGCTGGACGAACACCTCCTCGAGGCTCGACTCCTTGATCCGCACCTCGGTGATCTTCAGATCCATCGCGTAGAGGCCATTCAGGACCTCGGCGACGATCCGGCGGGGATGCGGCGCGCGGATGACGACGCGGTCGTCCTCGACGAAATAGTCGCGCCCCGTGACGGCCTCCGGCAGCGATTCCGGCGCGGTCGTGAGGCGGATCTCGAGGTGTCGCTCGCCGCCGGCCTGCACGAGCTCGTCGGGCGATCCCTGCGCAACGATCCGGCCCCGGTCGATGATGGCCACCTCCTCGCAGAGCTCCTCGGCCTCCTCGATGTAGTGCGTCGTCAGGAGGATCGTCTTCCCCTCGGCGTTCAGCTTCCGCAGGTACACCCAGAGCGCGCGCCGGAGCTCGACGTCGACCCCCGCGGTCGGTTCGTCGAGGATCAGGATGTCGGGGTCGTGGATCATCGCCTTGGCGATCAGGAGCCGGCGCTTCATTCCGCCGGAGAGCTTCCAGATCTTGTCGCCGGCCTTGGACGTGAGCCCGAATCGCTCGAGCAGCTCGTCCGCGCGGCGCCCCGCCTCGCGGCGCGGGATTCCGTAGTAGCCGGCCTGGAGGATCAGGATCTCGCGCACCGGGAAGAAGCGGTCGAAGTTGAACTCCTGGGGGGCGAGCCCGATCCGGCGTCGCGTCAGGCGGTACTCTCGGACGACGTCGTGGCCGAGGACGCTCACTTCGCCGTCGGCGAACGTCACGAGCCCCGTCAGGATATGAATCGTCGTCGACTTGCCGGCACCGTTCGGGCCGAGCAGGCCGAAGAACTGGCCTTGGCGGATGTCGAGGTCGATGCCGCAGAGCGCCGGAACGTCGCCGTACGACTTGGCCAGGCCTCGGATCCGGATCGCGGGGTGGTCGACTGCGGGGGTGGAAGGCATCCGTGGGCGAACCTAGGAGCCGCCCTCCGGCGCGGCAACAGAGCGGGCGCGTTCGGTTGCCCGGGGGGGCTCGCGGCGTATCCTACGGGCCGATGAATTCCCCCCACAGAGCCCGCGGGTGAGCGCAACCCCTCCGCTCCGCCTCGCGATCGGCGGCCGGATGCAGGTCGGCAAGACGACCGCGGCCGATCGGCTCGCCGAGCGGCACGGATTCGTCAAGTACGCGCTCGCGGAGCCGATCAAGGAGATCGCGCGCTCCGGATTCGGCTGGGATGGGCGGAAGGACGCGCGCGGCAGGCGGCTTCTGCAGGAAGTCGGAACCGTGGGCCGCAACTACCGCGGCGACATCTGGCTGGATCGCTTCGCCGCGCGACTCGCCGCGGAGGAGCCGTCGCGGGCGGTCGTGGACGACCTTCGGCTGGAGCGCGAGGAGCGCTATCTCCGGAAGCTGGGATTCGCGTGCATCCTGGTCACGCGGCCCGCGGAGCTGATTTCAGCGGTCGAAGGATCCGAAGGCGCGCGCGGGCACGAGACCGAAACGGAAATCGGGCGCCTCAGCGTGGACGCGGTGATCGAAAACGCGAGGTCGTTCGAGGAGCTGTACGAGCGGCTGGACCGGCTCGTCGCGGAGCTGGAGGCCGCGCGGACATGAGTGGTCCCGACGCCGCGAGGGGTTTCGTCGCCGCGCTGTCGTTCGCGGCCGCCCTCGCCGGCCCGCCCGCGCTCGGAGGCGCGCGGGACGTCCGCGCGCAGGAGGGTGCGCATCCCTCCGTGTCGGTGCAGGCGACCCGGGTCGAGGAAGCACCGGAGATCGACGGCCGGCTCGACGAGGAGGTCTGGGGTCGCGCCGAGATCGCCTCCGGGCTCCGGCAGCGCGAGCCCGACGAGGGCGAGCCCGCGTCGGAGGACACCGAGGTCCGGGTCCTGTTCACGGAGTCCGCGCTGTATGTCGGCGTCGAGCTCCACGACCGCGATCCGGGAGGGATCGTCGCCCGCACGTTCGACCGGGACGCGCTGGCGAGCTTCGGCTTCGGCGGTGGGATGGAAGGGGCGCCGGACGACGTCTTCGCGTTCGTCCTCGACACCTACCACGACCACCGCAATGCGTATCTCTTCATGACCAATTCGCTCGGCAACCAGACCGACGCGCTGATCGAGAACGAGGGCGCGGACATCAACGTCGACTGGGACGGCGTCTGGGACGTCGCCGCGGAGAGGACCGACAGCGGCTGGACGGCGGAGTTCGAGATCCCGTTCTGGACGCTCAAGTTCCCGGACGATCCGCGCACCTGGGGGTTCAACTTCTCGCGCGTGATCAAGCGCCGCACGGAGGACGCGCTCTGGGCATCCTGGGGCCGCGACAACGGCGGGCTGTTCAAGATCGCGCGCGCGGGGGAGTTGGGCGGGCTGGTGGGACTCGACCGGCCCGTCGATTTCCAGCTCAAGCCCTACGCTCTGGCCGAAGGGCGGCGCGCCGATCCCGACGAAGAGGACCTGGACGAAGGGCTGGACGGCAAGCTGGGCGGCGACGCCAAGTGGGGGCTGGACGAGAACTGGACGCTGGACCTCACGGCGAATACCGACTTCGCGCAGGTCGAGGCCGACGTCGAGCAGATCAACCTCACCCGCTTCAGCCTGTTCTTCCCCGAGAAGCGCGACTTCTTCCTCGAGAACGCGGGGATCTTCGAGTTCGGAAGCCGCGGCTTCGGCGGGCCGCCCGCGCTGCTGCTGTTCTTCAGCCGCCGGATCGGCATATCCGACGTCGGCGACGAGGTACAGCTTCTCGGTGGGGGACGGCTGACCGGCCGGGCCGGTCCGTGGTCGGTGGGCGTGCTCGACGTGGTGACCGCCGAGGACGGCGGCGAGCCGCGAACGAACTGGAGCGTGGCGCGCGTCCGGCGAAACGTCGGCCGGCGCGCCCAGTGGGGGGCGATCATGACCGCGATGACGCCGGCCGGCGGCGAGACGGCGGGGTCGGTGGGGGCGGACTTCTCGTGGCGGCCGACCAACGAGCTCGAGATCTCCGGCTACGCCGCCGGAAACGAGGCCGCAGAGCCTGCCGCCGAGCAGTACGCCAGCCGGCTGGCGTTCGACTACACGGGCGACTTCTGGGGCTGGCTCGTGGAAGGCGAGGGCATCGGCAGGGGAATGCGTCCGCCGACCGGGTTCGTCCGCCGTCCCGGGACCTTCCGGACCTTTGGGACCCTGCGCGAGCGCCCCCGGCCCGGGGGTCCGTTCCGCACCATTACGTTCCGCGAGAACGCGGAGCTCGTCACCGACACCGACGGGGAGGTCCTCGATCGGGCGGTGTCGTTCGAGCTGACGCCGGCCTTCGAGAGCGGCGACGAGGTC
>DASRVB010000082.1:0-3548 GCA_035687725.1 Gemmatimonadota bacterium | reverse complement strand
GGCCGGATCGTGAAGATGCGGCCGCCCGCGCGCTTCCGCGCCTCGAGCACGACGACGTCGAGCCCCTCCTCGGCGAGCGTCCGCGCGGCCATGAGGCCCGCCGCGCCAGCCCCGACGACCGCCACCTCTGCGTCCATGCCGCCTACGCTCCCAATCGCCGCAGCGCTCCCCGCGCCTCCTCGACCATCGGCTGGAGCCCGGGGTCCGCGTCCTTCCACGTTTCCAGAAACTCCCGATAGTACCGCACGGCGCCCTCGCGATCGCCGGCCTCCTCGCGGATCTCGGCGAGGTGAAACAGCGACGGGCCACGCATGGCGAACTCGAAGGGAGCAGCGGTGAGACCGAGGTACCACCCCTCCGCCTCGGCGCCCCGCCCCACCGCTTGGAGCGCCTGCGCGCGGAGGAAACGCGTGAAACCGTGGGAGTACAGGTCGCTGACGAAGAGGAGCGCATAGCCGGCCTCCATCGGCATCGCCTCGAACGACTCGAGCGCCGCCTGCTCGTCCCCCTCGAGCCAGTGCGCGTACCCCTCGACCGCGTGGGCCAGGTCCACACCGAGGGTGTGGGCGAACGGCGTGCCACCGAGCGCTTCCAGCTCGGCCGCCGCCGCCCGCGCCGCGCCCGGGCGGCCGAGGCGGGCCTCCAGCATCCCGATGAGCGCCAGGCGTACGTACGGCTCGACCCCTTCGTGATCGCGGCTGGGGTTCGGGTTCTCGCGTGCCGTAATGGGCAGGGCCCGCGCCTCGGCGAGGAGCCCCTCGAGCTCGGCATCCGTCACCGGCACCCACGGCAGGAGCCGCGCGAGCGCGGAGTAGTACGTCACGTACGCCGGAGCGCTCAGGCCGCGGGCGCGATCGATCTCCGCGGCGGCGTCCCGCAGCTTCCCGCCGCCGAGGTATGCATACGCCAGCACCAGGTGCCCCATGCCTTCGAAGCCAGGCGATCGGCCGGAATCGACCCACACCTGCGCCACCCGCTCGACGTCGGCGAGATCTCCCCCGAACGACGCGACGCTGTAGATCGCGAGCTGGATCGTCACGTCCGATGCGCTCTTCAGCCGATCCAGGACTTCCACCTGGCGCGCTTCGTCTCCATGCACGAACGCCTGGAGAGGCTCCACCTCGAGCGCGCGCTCTCCGCCGCCGGCCACCATGAGGTAACGGGAGACGAGCGAGTCCATGGAGGCCAGCCGGCCCTGGGAGGCGTCCAGCCGGATCAGATGGATCATCGCCGCGCTGTTTTCCGGATCGAAGTGGATCACGCGCTGGAACGCCTCCCGCGCCTCGTCGGGGGTGCCGCCGCGCACGTAGTTGTAGTGAAAGAGCACCTCTCCGAGATCGAACCACGCCTGGACGTCGTCCGGCCATCGGCCGAGGATCGAGCGATACAGGCGGTCCGCGGCCTCCGCGTCGCCGCGACGGAACGCCACCGACGCCTCGAGCAGCGCGCGATCGCGTTCGGACAGGCGATCCGCGTGGCGTAGCGCCATCTCGGAGGCCTCGGCGGCGACATCGGGCAGGATCACGTACTCCGCGGCTCCCGCGAGCCGGTAGTAGGCGAGCGCGAACAGGCTGTCTTCGGCGACCGACTCCCGGAAGGACTCCATCGCGCGCTGGTACTCGCCGGCTCGAAACTGCTGTTCGCCCGTCAGATATGCCTTGAGGGCCGGCAGCGAGGAGGTCGTGACGGCCGCGATCCGATCGACGCGCGAGCCAGTATCGCCGTGGAGGTTCCCCAGGATGCCCGCCGCGACCTCGTCGACGACCTCGAACACCTCCTCCGCGGTCCCTTCCCCGCTCGCCTCCGCGACGACCTCGGTCCGCTCGGTGTCGTAGAGGACCGCGTCGATCCGCAAGCGGTCGCCCGCCTCCACGACCTCCCCGAGGACGAAGAGTCCCGCCCCGAAGTCCCGCGCGATTTGCGCCGCCTCCAGCGGGTCCAGATCACCCAGCTCCGCGCGTTCCACGCGGCCGAGCAGGGCGCGGGAGTCGACCGCGCGCAGATCGCCGGCGCCGTCGAGCTTCCTCCCGAGGAGGTTCACCATCCCCTCCCCGAGATAGGCGAGCTCTTCGCTGCCGCGGATCGTGAACGGCATCGCAGCGACGACCGAGCGCGAAACTCCGCTCCCGGCCGCCGACCCCCCGCCGATCCCCGGTGCGCCGCGCCAGAGGAGCATCGCGACGACAGCCAGTGCAAGCGTGCCGGCGAGGATGCCAGCCGTGCGGTAGGAGACCTCCGGGATCCAGCGCCCGGTGCGGAAGGCGGGTCCGGGCGGAAGCTCGGTAAGGGCGTAGAGCCGCCAGCGTCCCGGCACACCTTTGAGCTCGTGCTCGCCCCGGTCCTCGAACTGGAACCCGGCGCCGACTACGAGCTCCCGCACCGTGCCCGACACCAGGATCTCCCCCGGCTCGGCCGCGCTCTCCACGCGCTGCCCGATGTGCACGCCGAGGCCGCCGATGTCGCGCCCCGTACCGTCGATCTCCCCGGCGTGCACGCCCG
The DNA here is from genome assembly GCA_035687725.1 of Gemmatimonadota bacterium. GTDB lineage: Bacteria > Gemmatimonadota > Gemmatimonadetes > JACCXV01 > JAHWKZ01 > JAICNR01. Next base: position 1,049 of record DASRVB010000082.1, on the reverse strand, counting down.
CGCGGATGTCGAGGCCCAGCTCGCGCACCGACTCCCTGATCGCATGGGCGCAGCGGATCGCGCTCGCGGGCCGCGCGAACGCGGCCACGAACGCGTCGCCCGCGGTATTCGCCTCGCGTCCGCCGAAGCGCCGGAGCTCCTTCCGCACGCGCGCGTGGTGCTCGGCCTGCAGCCTCCGCCAGACGCGGTCGCCGAGCTCGGCGGCCCGCTCGGTGGAGCCCACGATGTCCGTGAACAGGATGGTGGTTACCGAGCGCTCGCCGCGCATGACCCTCCGGGGATGACGCTCAGGTTAGCCCGGAGCAGGAAACGGTCAAGCGGCGCGCACGGCTCGGAGGGCAGCGGCACGGCGCTCAGAAGCGGAAATCAGGTGCTGCTTTCGCTGCGAATCCGCTCCAGCTCCTCGAGGCAGGCTTCAACGTGATGGAGGACGGGGTCGCCCGAGAGGTCCCGGGCGTGCGATCCATGGATGCGCCTCAATTCAGCGACGACTTCTTCCAGGGCCATCGCATCGGACTGATGGATCAGCTCGGTCAGGTCATGGAGGAGCGCGCCGAGAGACGCCGCACGCGTGGGATCCGCTTCGGCCTCGTTTCGTGCGTCGGAGACGTATTCGGACAGCAGCCCGAGCATCTCCTCGGGATCCGACCAGTCGATGAATGTCATCCGGCCCTATCGGGATGCGGTGCCCTCGGCGATCAAACGCGCTCGACGCGCCAGTTGTAGCAGCCGGGCCGCGCGTTGTGGATGTGCAGATACCGCACCGAGTCGTTCGCGAACCGGGCTCGAATCGCGGCCGCGAGCCCCGCGCCGTCGACTACCTCCGCGGCCATCATCATGGCCTCCTCGTCATAGCCGCGCAGGACAGGAGGCGGTGCCCGAACATCATCGGGATCTCGCCCACCTCGGCATCGGCCGGAGTCACGCGGCATGGGAAGCCGGGGTTCTCGTCGACGACCAGCCGCCGCGCTCCCATGGCCTCCAGCTCGGAGTCGTTGCGACCGAACAGGGGGACGAACTGTTCAGACGGAAGGGCCACGAACTGGAAC
>DASRVB010000081.1:0-3924 GCA_035687725.1 Gemmatimonadota bacterium | reverse complement strand
CGAGGGGTAGACCTCGTCGAGATCCTGCTTGGTCTCCCAGAAACGACTCCAGGTATCCCGGGTCGCCGACTCCTCCCGCTTGGCGGTCGCGCTCACAATCCGCGCTCCAGGCGATCGGCTTCGATCGCGGGCATGCCCGCGCGCCGGATGGACGACTGCGCGGCGGCGACGTCGTACGGGACACGCAGGAAGCGCAGGCTCTCGTTTTCCCGATCGAAGATCGCGCAGGCCGCGCGCGGGTCGCCGTCGCGGGGCTGCCCGACGGCGCCCGGATTGACCAGGTACCTGCCGGCGCGATCGAGCGCAATCGATCCCGTCTCTCGCGAAGAGAGCTCCTCCACCCGCCCGGCCGCGTCCATCCGCCACAGGGCGGGCACGTGAGTGTGGCCGTAGAACCCCCAGCGGCCGGGAAGCGCCGTCAGCTCCCGCGTCGCCTCGCGGCTCTCCAGCACGTACGGGAATCCCTCGGGGTCCGCGAAGCTGGCATGCAGGAGAACCACGTCCCCGAGCTGGAGCACGGCGGGGAGTCCCCCCAGCCACTCGAGCGCGTCCTCCGACAGAATGTCCGCCTGGCGCTCGATCGCCGCGCGCGCATGGGGATTGAAGCCCGCGCGCAGAGCCGCCTCGACGGCCGCGGCGTCGTGGTTTCCCTGCACGGTGCCCGCGCACCGCTCGCAGACGATCGCCACGCACGCTTCGGCATCGCCCCCGTAACCCACCACGTCGCCCAGGCACCAGATCTCCTCGATCCCCTCCTCCGCCAGCGCGGCCAGCACCGCGTTCAGGGCGTGCAGATTGGCGTGCACGTCGGCGACGAGCCCGAAGCGCGAAGCCGTGCGGGGGATCACGAAGGGATCAGATTCAGCTTGTGAGCGAGGGCGTCCAGGACACCGTTGACGAAGCGGGGCGAATCGGCGCCTCCGTAGCGCGAGGCGAGCGTGACCGCCTCGTCGATCGCCACCTTCCAGGGGACTTCCTCGATGTGGAGGAGTTCCGCGACGGCGATCCGCAGGATGTTCTTGTCGATGATCGCCATGCGCTCGAGATCCCAGTTCTCCGCCGCTCCGGCGAGCGTGGCGTCGATCTCGGGAAGATTCTCGGACAGCGCGGTGACCAGCCGCTCGGCGTAATCCCGCGTCTGGCTGGCGAGCTGCCGGCGGGCGAAGAAGTCCTCGGCCTCGGCCCCGAGGGCGCGCTCCCGTCCGCGGACTTCCCAGGCGTAGAGGATCTGGAGCGTCCAGCGGCGCGCCTTGTGCCGCCGTCTCATGAGAGGCGGAAGCCGCGCACCGTCGATTTCCTGCCCTCGCGCAGTCGATCGTACAGCTCGGCCTGCTCCAGCGCCGCGCGCGCGGCCTCGCCGCCCTTGTCGCCTCGGTTGCGATCCGCGCGCCCCTCGGCCTGCTCGCGCGTGTCGGTCGTCAGCACGCCGAACGCGAGCGCGACGTTGATCTCGCCGGCCAGCTGCTGGAGTCCGCGGGCAGCCGCCTCGGCGACGAAGTCGAAGTGGGGTGTCTCACCGCGGATGATGGCGCCGAGCGCCACCACCGCGTCCACCTCGGGGCCGACCGCGATCAGCTGGCGGCACGCCGGCGCCAGCTCGAACGCGCCCGCGACCTGATACTCGTAGATGTCTCCCTCCGCGACGCCGGCGGAAAGGAGCGCGGCGCGCGCGCCGGCGGCCAGCTCGCGCGTGATCTCTTCGTTGTACCGCGCGACGACTAGCGCGACGCGGCGGTTCCTGCCGGAGACGGTATGCTCGGCCCGGGTTCCCATGCGCTTCCTCGGCTCAGCGGCTCAGCGTGTGGCCGAGCTTGTCGCGCTTCGTGTCGAGGTACCGCCGGTTGTGGGGCCCCGGCTCGACCTCGATCGGCACGTGCTCGGTGATGGAGAGGCCGTAGCCCTCGATCGCGGCGCGCTTCTGCGGGTTGTTCGTCAGGAGCCGGAGCGTCGTCAATCCCAGGTCCACGAGGATCTGGCAGCCGATCCCGTAGTCGCGCGGATCGGGCCGGAATCCGAGATGCTCGTTGGCTTCGACCGTGTCCATCCCCTGATCCTGCAGCATGTACGCCTTCATCTTGTTGACGAGGCCGATGCCCCGGCCCTCCTGGTGCATGTACAGGACGACGCCCTCCCCTTCCTCGGCCACCTGGTGCATGGCCTGATGGAGCTGCGCCCCGCAGTCGCAGCGCAGGCTCCCCAGCACGTCGCCGGTGAAGCAGGAAGAGTGGACCCGCACGAGAACGTCCTGCTTGCCCGCGACGTCTCCCTTGACCAGCGCGACGTGGTGCTCGTCGTTGATCGTCGTTCCGTAGAGGATGAGCTGGAACTCGCCCCACTCGGTGGGCAGCGGGGTCTCCGCCTCGCGGACGACCAGGCGCTCCTTCATGCGGCGGTACTTGATCAGGTCCTCGATCGTGATGATCGGCAGGCCGTGCCGCTGGGCGATCTCGATCAGGCGCGGAAGCCGCGCCATCGTGCCGTCGTCGTCGACGACCTCGCACAGCACACCCGCCGGACCCAGGCCGGCCATGCGCGCGAGATCGACGGTCGCCTCCGTGTGTCCCGCCCGACGGAGCACCCCTCCGTTCATGGCGAGCAGCGGAAAGACGTGCCCGGGCCGTGCCAGGTCCGCCGGCCTCGTATCCGGATCGACCAGCGCTCGCACCGTGATCGCGCGATCGGAGGCGCTGATCCCGGTCGTCGTTCCGGCGCGTGCGTCGACCGACACGGTGAATGCGGTCTCGTGAAGCGCGGTGTTCTCCTGGACCATGGGCGCCAGGCGCAGCTCCGCCGCGCGCTCCTTCGTGATCGGTGCGCAGATGAGGCCGCGCCCTTCGCGCGCCATGAAGTTGATCGCCTCGGCCGTGACCTTCTCGGCGGCCATGATGAAGTCCCCTTCGTTCTCGCGGTCCTCGTCGTCGACCACGATCAGGATGCGCCCGGCGCGGATCGCCTCCAGGGCTTCTTCGATAGGCGTGAACACGATCGGCTTGATCACGTGTGCGTCTCCGTCAACTCGTTACCATCAAATGTTTTACATATCGTGCTATAATGTCGTACTCGATATTGACCCCGTCGCCGGGGGCGAGGTCCGGGAACGCCGTGGCTCGCCACGTGTGGGGCACGATCGACAGCTCGACGCCGGCCGGCGCGAGTCGGAAGATCGTCAGGCTGACCCCGTTCATCGCGATCGAGCCGCGCGGTGCCGCGAGCTCGCGACCGGTCGGCAGAGCCACGGCAATGTACCGGTTTTCCCCTTGTCGTTCCATCGCTTGCACGGTTCCCACGCAGTCCACGTGGCCCTGCAGGAGATGGCCTCCGAGCCGGTCTCCGACGGCCAGCGCGCGCTCGAGGTGGACCCGGCGCCCGGGGGCCCAGGAGCCGATCGTGGTGAGCGCAACGGTTTCCCGAACGGCCTCGACCACGAAGCAGTCCGCGCTCGTGTCGACGGCCGTCAGGCAGACCCCGTCGATGGCGACCGACTCCCCGACCGCGAGCGACCCCGCCCACGGCGCGGACAGGACGAGCCGACGGCCTTCCCCGAGCGGCCCCACGCTGGTGACGGTCCCGATCGTGTCGATGATTCCCGTGAACACGGCCCCGAAGGTAGCGGCCCCCGCCGGACCCCGCGATTCAGGGGAGGCTCGCCGCCGTGTGGCCTCCGCGCACGCGGCCGCTGACCGAGGCGTCCGCGCCGTGGGTCTCCCAAAAGGGGTCTTCGAGCTCGACGGGCGTCCCGTTGGCCAGGACGAGCGGAAGCGCGTCGTCCGACGGCTCCCAGACCGGCGCGACGAACACCGTCCAGCGGTCCGCCAGGCCGGAGGCCAGAAGCGCGGCCGCGAGCGCGGGTCCGGGCTCGACGAGCGCCCCCGTCACACCGCGGCGGCCGAGTGCGGCCGAGACCGCGCCGAGGTCGAGCCGGCC
>DASRVB010000080.1:0-4673 GCA_035687725.1 Gemmatimonadota bacterium | reverse complement strand
CGCCGGACCCTGCGGGCCGCTCGGACCTTGCGGACCGCTCGGACCCGCCAGACCGGGAGCGCCGTCTGCGCCGTCTGCGCCGTCGTTCCCCGCCGGACCCTGCGGGCCGCTCGGACCTGCCGGTCCCTGCGCCCCGTCGTTGCCGGCTGGTCCCTGCGGGCCGCTCGGACCCGCCGGCCCCGCGTCTCCATCCGGACCTCGCGGACCCGCTGGGCCACTCGGACCGGTCGGACCGGCGACCCCCTCAGGGCCGATCGGCCCCTGCTCGCCAGGAACACCTGTGGAGGGACCCGGAGGACCGGACGGACCGCTCGGCCCCGGAGGACCGGATGGGCCGACGCCGCCGCCGACCTCCGAGCCCCACGTGAAGTAGATGTGATCGGACCCGGGAACGCACCCGCTCGGCAGGCCGGGCTCCCGGATTCTGTAGATGACGCCGCCAGGAACGTGGTAGCACGCCTCGATCGTCTCGCCCTGCGAGGGTGTCAGCGTCCTTCCATCGCCGCCGGGCGCCGATTGTGCGTTCAGACCACGCGGCACGAACATGAGCAGCAGCGCCGTGACCGCATGGATCAGTATCCAACGGCGTCGGTTCATCTCAACCTCTGTCCTGCTGAAGAGTGGGTGACTGCTGGGAATGCGGTGCGAACTGGGTGTCGCCGGCGAGGAAGGACTTCGCTTGCTGCACGTAGACGACGATCGCGTCGAGAATGGGCTCGTCGCCGGCCTCGTAGCCCGGCGCGCTCTGCCGATATTGTGCGGGGCAGTTGCCGAGGCGATCGACGATCGACTGGATCTGCTGACTGTCCTTGCTCGCCCATGGATCTACCACGGTGGCGTTGTCCAGGAACTGCATGAGCTCGTGACACGGCTGAGCGGACGACTGATCGGCCAGCAAAGCCGGGAGCCAGTTGAAGAAGAGCTCCGGCTGCCCGCCGGGACCCACGGGATTCTTTTCGCTGCACGAGCATAGGAGCATGGCAATGGCAAGAACGATGCCCGCCTTGACGCCGAAGTGATTCATGTTCACACCCTTTCCGACATGGACGTGCACGTTCCAGGGGCCAAAAGGAGCCCTACCCTACCATGCCCGGAAAAGCAGAGTCAAAGGAATGGAAGGTGTGTTCCGTAAATGGAGAACTACGATGCCGTGCGGTGGGTCCGATTAGCTGGCGGCGACGGTGGAATCGGCTCCTAGAATGGTGGGAAACCCTGCGTCCTTCCAGCCCTGGAGGCCGGCTCGCATGTCGTAGATCTCCTCGTAACCGAGCTGATCGAGGGCCTCATACGCATACTGCGATATGGGACATGTCTCGGACGAGCAGTACACGACGATGCGTTGGTCGCGCGCAGGGAGCAGACCTCCTACGCGAATCTCGACGTAGGGAATGTTGATCGCACCGGGGATGTGCTCCCGCTCATACTGGATCGCGTCGCGTGCGTCGACGAGGACGAACTCGGCGCTTGATTCCTGCCACTCCCGGACCTGCTCCGGAGACACGATCAGGAATCCATCCTGGACCTCGGGAGCGGGAACAGCGAGCGGAAGCGTGTCCACTGCGGCGGTAGCGTTCGGTTCCTCTGCTTGGGGGCCACTGCAAGCGATCGCGACCGCCACGAGGGCAACGAGAGCTACGTGGAGCACAGCTCGAATCATCATCGAGGTACTTCTCCTCCATCGCTTTCCAGGCCTGCCAGCCACTGCTCCACCGTATCCGCCTGCGCTGTACCGGCGGGGACCATCGCGAGAAACCGCTCCCACGCGGCGCGTGCCTGTGCGGGATCGCGCAGGCCGTCCCGATACACGACGCCCTGAAGCAAATATATCTCGGGCGTGTCCGGCGAGAGCTGTTCGGCCCTCGCGAGCTCGCCATGTGCCTCCTGCCATCGGCGCTGATAGATGAGCGCGACCGCGAGGTCGGCGTGCGCGCCCGCATCTTCGGGAGAGATGTCCGCGGCCCGACGGAGGTAACGCTCGGCCGAGGCGAAGTCCCCGCGCTCGAGGGACTGCATTCCGAGCTGTGCGTACTCTTCCGAGCCGATCGCGTGGGGGGCGGCCGAGGCATCTTCCGGGGGCGCATCCCGCGGCGCCAGCGAATAGCCCGCCAGGAACCCCAAGGTCAAGGCGACGAACGTGGCGATCACGATGGCGCGCGGTCCGGAGGATAGCGTCATTCGTTCCTGTTACTGACGGTCGCTGGTCGCGGTGTCGGCGGGGACGAACGCGGGCTCGTCCACAGGCGCTCGATCTTCGCCCGCCTGCGTGTCCGTGTCCAGAATCATCGAATCCGGCGTCCGCGCGGTATCCGGCATCTCGCTCGAACCAAGATCGAACTCGATCGGCTCCGAGAGTACTCGCTCAGCGGGCTCCACCGATCGCTCCTCTTCCAGCGCCGATTCCTCCTCCGCCAGGGACGGCCCCTCATACCAGCGCCCCATCCGACTGAGGATCATTCGCTGCCGCCCGCGCAGGGAGCCGGTGGGCGCTCCGGGGTTGCGAAGCAGCGGCGCGGGCAGCGTCGCCGCCAACAGCGCCGACTGCTCACGCGTAATCTCGCCGGGCGAGCGCCCGAAATACTCTGCCGACGCCGGCCCCACTCCGAAGATCCCCGGTCCGAGCTCCACCACGTTCAGGTACATCTCGAGGATGCGATCCTTGGTCAGCCACAGCTCCAGCCACCCTGTCAGGACCGCCTCCCGTCCTTTGCGCAGGAAATTGCGCGACGGATCGAGATAGACGTTCTTCGCCGTCTGCTGGCTGATCGTGCTCGCCCCGCGAAGTCGCCTGCCGCTGCGATTGGCGCGCCACGCGTCGCGGATCTGCTCGAAATCGAAGCCTTCATGCTCGTAGAACCTCGTGTCCTCGGCCACCATGACCGCCCGGAACAGGGTCGTCGGCATCTCCGCGATCGCAAACCACTCGTGGCGGGGCCGAAGGGCCTGTCCCTTCGCCGCGGCCTCCGCGACGCGGTACCCCATGAGCCCCGATGCCTGTGGCGGAACGATCGCGTGCCACCAGACGACGGGAAACCACGCCATGGCGGAGAGCACGTAGAGGAACGGAGTCAGCAGAGCGAGCAGAAGCAGTCGGGCGGCCACGACGGCCAATATACAGCTCGCCCGCCGCCGGGACGGCCCTTCACCCTAGACTTACCCCGACGCTTCGGCTATGCTGCGGCCGTCACAACTCCGTCATCGATCGTCTTTCGCCCGCAATCCACCAGCCCACTGCCGGGGGTCCATGCTCAAGAAGCTCATGCCGCGCGAGACCAGCTTCTTCGAATTCTTCGAGCGCCATGCGGCAACTACCGTTCGCGGCTGCCGCGAGCTCCTGGATCTCGCCAACGCGGGCACGGACTTCCAGGCTCGCGCCCGCAGAATCAAGGACATCGAGCACGAAGCCGACTCCATAACCCACGATTGCGTCGAGGCCCTGCACCGCACTTTCATCACTCCGATCGATCGGGATCAGATCCACATGCTGATCTCACGGATGGACGACATCATGGACTACGTGGAGACGGTCAGCGATCAGTGCGTCCTCTACAACATCGACCACATGACCACCGCCGCGCAGGAGCTGGCCGCCGTTCTTCTCGAGTCCGCCGAGCACATCGAAGGGGCGGTCAAGGGCCTCCGTGACATGAAGCACGCCGAGACGATCAGCGAGCACTGTATCGAGGTCAACCGCCTCGAGAACAAAGGCGACTCTCTGTTGCGTCAGGCCGTGGCCCGGCTCTTCGACGAAGAGAAGGACCCCATCGCGATCATCAAGTGGAAGGAGATCTACGAGAATCTCGAGATCGCGACCGATCGCTGTGAAGACGTCGCGAACATCATCGAAGGCATCGTGCTCGAGAACGTCTGATGGATTTCATCTGGATCGTCGTCATCCTGACGGTCGCCGTGGCGTTCATCTTCGACGTCATCAACGGCTTCCATGACGCCGCCAACTCGATCGCCACGATCGTTTCGACGCGGGTTCTCCGCCCTCGCTACGCCGTGCTCTGGGCGGCGTTCTTCAACTTCGTCGCGATGTTCATCTTCGCGCCGCGCGTGGCGGACACGATCTCCAAGATCGTCGCCGTCACAGCCGATGACGACAGTTACGTCTGGGTCGTCCTGGCGGGTCTCATCGGCGCGATCGTGTGGGACCTGCTGACATGGTGGTGGGGAATTCCCACCAGCTCCTCGCACGCCCTCATCGGGGGCTTCGCCGGCGCCGGTGTCGCGCATGCGGGCTTCGAGGTCCTCAACTGGGACAAGATCCTCATCACGATCGAGTTCATTCCGCTGGCCCCGCTGATCGGCATGGTCGCCGCCGTCGGCCTCATGATTGCGGTCGCCTGGATCTTCCGGAGGTGGCGCCCGGCGTCCGTGGACAGCCTGTTCCGGAAGGGGCAGTTCGTTTCGGCCGCCCTGTACTCGCTGGGCCATGGCGGCAACGACGCCCAGAAGACGATGGGGATCATCGTGGCGCTGCTCATCGCGGCCGGGTCCATGGCCCCGGACACCGAGCTATCCCTTACGGATCCGAACACCCTGTGGATCATCCTCGGAGCGCACACGGCGATGGCGATAGGTACGGCATTCGGTGGCTGGCGGATCGTTCGCACGATGGGAATGAAGATCACGAAGCTCAAGCCGTACGGCGGCTTCTGCGCCGAGACGGG
>DASRVB010000079.1:0-2902 GCA_035687725.1 Gemmatimonadota bacterium | reverse complement strand
GTATGGAGACGAACGAACGGGGAGCGGACCCCGCTCCCCGCATCGACTGGTTGGCCCGCCTGGACTCGAACCAGGAGTCTCTTGATCCAGAGTCAAGCGTGTTGCCAATTACACCACGGGCCAAACAGACTGAAAATGTAGGCAGCGCTACCCCGAGCGGCAACACTCACAGGAGGGGGCCCGAATGGTGACAAACCCCGTGCGGTTGGCGGTATCCCTGGCACTTCTCGGGGTCGCAGGTTGCGACGAGAGCACGACACTGGTGCTGGAACCCAACCCGGCGGTACGCATCCTGATCGACGCCTCCGGATGTCCCACGATCCCGAGATGCAGATCGTGCATTCTGGAGACCGAGGCCTTCGACAAGAACTCCCAGCCGGCGCCATTCCCGACTTTGATCTGGTCGTCGGGGAATGAGGGGATCGCCACCGTGGAATCACGCCCGGACGGACAAGCGAAGGTCAACGGCTGGAAAGTGGGTAGCACGTCGATCTCGGTGGAAGTGTTGGAGACCGGGGCCTCCGACGATGTCGAGGTCACGATCGGGTCATCGATGGTCCAATGCCAGCCACCCGAGTAGATTTCCGCGGTCAACGTCATCGAAGGAAGGATCCGGACCATGAGAATGCGAATCGCGTTGCCCGCAGTGATGGCGACGGCGCTCGCCCTACCCGCCTGCAGTGGGGAAAGCGGACCCACGAGGATCGAGATCCCGCTCGCGTCCGTGGAACTCGAAGAGGGTGGCTGCAGCACGCTCGCCGAGGGAACCACGTGTCAGATGCAGGCGCGCGGCATCACGGCAGAAGGTCAGATCGTGACGAACGCTATTCTCCGCTGGTCTACCAGCGCGGGGAACGTGGCTCAGGTGAATGACGAGGGACTCGTATTCGCGGTCGGCACCGGAGTCGCTATCGTCACCGTGGAAGCCGCGTTCGGGCAGGGCGAGGATTCCGTACAAATTGCGGTCGTCCCCGCGGCTCCGAAGTAGTCCTCGGCTCAGATCCGGAGCGAGGCGCGCGCACCGCGCGCCTCGAGCGCGAGCTCGATCAGCCTGTCGCACAGCTCCGGGAACGGCACGCCGCTCGCTTCCCACAGACGCGGGTACATACTCATCCGGGTGAACCCCGGGATCGTGTTGATCTCGTTGAGATAGATCCGCCCCGTTCCGGACTCGAGGAAGAAGTCGACGCGCGCCATGCCGCGGGCGTCGATGGCGCGGAAGGCCGCCAGCGCCAGGTCACGCACCCGCTCGGAGATCTCAGCGGTCAGTTCGGCGGGGATCACGAGCTGGACCGCGTCGTCGAAGTATTTGTCCTCGTAGTCGTAGAACTCGTGACCGGGGACGATCTCTCCCACGACCGAGGCTTCCAGGTCTTCGTTCCCCAGCACCCCGCACTCGAGCTCCCGGCCCTCGATCGCCTCCTCCGCCAGGATCTTCGTGTCGTAGCGGGCGGCATCCTCGACGGCCGGCTCGAGCTCCTCGATCGAGTGGACCTTGTGGACCCCGATCGACGACCCGCTCGAGGCCGGCTTGACGAAGCACGGGAACCCCACGCCCGCGGCGACCGCGGACCGCACGCTCGTCGGGTCGCGCCTCCAGTCCGTCCAGCGCACCACCCGATAGGGACCGACCGGCAACCCCGCGGCCGTCCATACCGCCTTGGCGATCTCCTTGTCCATTCCGACGGCGCTGCCGGTGATTCCGGCCCCCACGTAGGCCACCTCCGACAGCTCGAACAGGCCTTGCAGAGCGCCGTCCTCCCCCGTGCGTCCGTGGATCAAGGGAAACAGTACATCAATGGGCGCAAAGTCTTTGCTGCCGCCAGCTTCCATCCGCTGGAGCCGACCTCCCGCGCGGGGGTCCGCCAGCAGCGCCACCGTCTCCGTCCGCTCCACTTCGCCCTCCAGGGCGCCCGCCGACTCGGCCCGCTCGATCAGGCGCTCGATGGCGTCGGAGGCGATCAGCCAGCGTCCCTCCTTGGTGATCCCGATCTGGACGATCTCGTACCTCGACGGGTCCAGGGCCCCCAGGACCGAGCGCGCGGACATGAGACTGACCTCGTGCTCACTGGAGCTGCCTCCGAAGAGAACGCCGACCCTGAGCTTGCGCGCGGCGCTCACGGAGCTCCCCGCCCGGTGGCTCGAGCGGGGCTCATGCGGCATGTCGCGCCAGGACCGACGTCAGGAGCCTGTGGGTCGCCGGGCCTCCCGCGGCGATCCATCCCGACTCGCGATGGCCGTTCCCTCCGCGCCAGTCCGAGACGACCCCGCCGGCTTCGAGGACCAGGATCTCCCCCGCCGCGATGTCCCACGGGTTCAGGGCCATCTCCCAGAAGCCGTCCACCCTTCCGGACGCGACGTACGCCAGGTCGAGCGCCGCCGAGCCGGCGCGGCGCATGTCGGAGGAGCGCTGGAACAGGTCGCCGAAGGCGGCCATGTAGCGATCCATCTGGGAGCGGTTCTTGAACGGGAAGCCCGTGGCCAGGAGCGGGCCCTCCTCGGGATCGCCACCATCGGCCACCGTGAGGCGCGTGGCCGAACCCGGATCGCCGCGATCGAGCCACGCACCTTCGCCCGACCGGGCAGTGAACCACTCCGAGCGCACGGGATCCAGCACGACCCCGGCCAGCGGGAGCTGCCCATCGTAGAGGGCGATCGAGACGGCGAACATGGGAAACCCGTGGACGTAGTTCGCAGTGCCGTCGAGGGGGTCCACGATCCAGCGAAGCGATCCGGAACTCGAACGGCCGCCGGATTCCTCGGCGAGGACGGCGTGGTCCGGAAACTCATGGGCTAGTACCTCCAGGATGCGGCGCTCGGACTCGCGGTCCACATCGGTCACCAGATCCCGGGGTCGCTTGCGTTCGGCGTTGCCGCGGCCGGTGCCGGGCCAGGCCGCGAG
>DASRVB010000078.1:0-14232 GCA_035687725.1 Gemmatimonadota bacterium | reverse complement strand
AAGCGGGGGTGGTCGACCCGCGCGGTCCAGGGAAGGATGTCTCGTACGACGCGGTCGAGGACGAGGCCGGGATCGGATCCCCTCTCGGGGATCGGCTCGCGGAGAGCGGCTTCGAGGTCGGCGCGAGTGCCCCGCCGCGCAGCCGGCTCTTCGCGGATCGCTGCGAAGTGGTCGACGACCAGGTCGACGACCCGGTAGCCGAGCTCGCGCATCTCAGCTCGGGTGAGCGACAGCGCGCCCGGTGGAACGTCGGCGGTGGGGTCCGTCAGCGGATCTCGGGAACCCACGGCAGGGCCGCGATCGCGCGTCCCGGGTCATGGCGCAAGGCGACGGCGAAGCCCGTCAGGCCCCGCACGAGGTCCCCGAGGGCGAACGCCGCCGCGCGCTCGCGCGCGGACACGGCGCCGCTGCGGACCGCCCTCAGCTGCCGCAGGTACATCGCGTCGCGGATCCGGTCGAGGAGCGACTCGCGGCGCGGGTAGACATGGAGGGTCACGGGCGCGTCGGAATCGATCCCCGCCGCCTCCTTCGCTGCCGTGAGCGCCGCCTCGAGGCCTCCCACGCGATCGACGAGGCCGCGCTCCGCGGCGTCGGCTCCCGACCATACCCTCCCCTGGGCGACGGCGTCGACCTCGGGCTCGCTCATTCCCCTGCCCTCCGCCACCCGGCCGACGAACGTGCGGTACGTGTGCTCGATCAGCCCCCGGAACGTGGCCCGCTCCTCCTCCGAGAGGGACCGGATCGAGGTGGGAAAGTCGGCGGCGGGATTGGTCTCCAGGACGTCCCAGTCGATCCCGATCCTGTCGTACAGTTCGCCGGCGTTGAAGAGGATGCCGAAGACACCGATCGAACCGGTCAGCGTCGACGGCGAGGCGACGATCGCGTCGGCGCCGGCCGACATGTAGTAGCCCCCGGAAGCCGCGACGTCCCCCATCGACACGACGACGGGAACCGCTCTCTGGAGTTCCCCGACCGCGCCCCAGATCTCCTCGGAGGCGATCGCGTCTCCCCCGGGGCTGTCGACGCGCAGCACCACCGCATCCAGCGCGCCGTCCTCGGCGACCTCGGCGAGGAGGCGCTTCATCGTCTCCGCGCCGATCGTCCGGCCGAACAGCGGATCGTATCCGCTCTCTCCGGACGTGATCGCGCCGACCGCGTAGACGAGCCCGATCGTCCCCTCGGCGCTCCGGGGGCCTTGCGGCAACGTGGCCGCATAGTCGCGGATGTCGACGAGGTGTACCTCGACGTCGGCCGGCGACAGGCTGCCGGGCTCGGCATCGAGCGCGCGGGCGACCGCCAGGCGCCGCACCTCCGCGTCCTGGAGCTCGCGATCGACGAGCCCCAGGGCAAGGAGATCGCGGCTCAGGTAGACGCCCTGGTCGAGGCTCGCCTCGAGCCGGGATCGATCGACCCCGCGCGCCTCGGTGACGGCGCTCACGAACCGGCCGTAGACCCCGTCCAGGATCGCGCGCGTCGCCTCGCGGTCGGGCTCGCTCATGTTGGTCCGACGGAACATGTCCGCCGCGCTCTTGTAGACCCCGATCGCCTCGACCTGGGGTTCGACGCCCAGCTTCTCGAACATCTCCTGGACGAACGGCGTCTCCACGCGGAAGCCGTTCATCTCGATGCCGGAGTTGGGGAGCAGGAACAGGCTGTCGGCGGAGAGCGCGACGTAGTACCCGAGCTCGTCGGTGATCGAGGTGAACGCGTAGACGAATTTCCCGCTCGCGCGAAATTCCGCGAGCGCCTCCCTCAGGTCCTCGGCCTTTGCCCAGCCGTAGCCCGGCGCGCCCACCCGGAGATGCACGCCCGCGATGCGGTCGTCGTGGGCCGCCCGCTCGAGGGCCAGTCGCAGATCGTGCATCTGATGCTGGGCGCCCTCCAGCTGGGCCGAGAAGAAATCCGGCGGTGCCTGCTCGACGACTAGGCCTTGCAGGTCGACGACGAGGATCGCGGGGGCGTCGATCTCCACGCTGGGAGCATAGCGGAAGAGAGGCGCCAGCAGCATCACGCCCGCATACACCACGATCGCGACGATCGCCAGGACGGCCAGCAGGATGAGGAGTACGCGTTTCACGGGAGCCGCAAGAGTCGCCCGCGAACGCGGGCGGAGTCAAGGAGCCTTGCTCGTCCCGCGCGCTTCGGACGATGTTGCGTGCCGCGCATGCTCGACACCCTCCGCGGACTCGATCCGGTGCTGCAGGCGCTGCTGGCCGGAAGCTTCACCTGGGCGGTGACGGCGCTCGGTGCGGCGCTCGTCCTGGTCACGCGCCGGATGAGCGACGCGCTCCTGGACGCGATGCTGGGCTTCGCCGGCGTCATGGTCGCCGCGAGCTTCTGGTCGCTGCTCGTCCCCGCCATCGACATGGCCGCGGCGGCGGGTGGCGTCCGGTGGTTGCCCGCGCTGGTCGGGTTCCTGGCGGGGGGCGCCTTCCTGAGGGTAGCCGACAACTTCCTCCCGCACCTCCATCCCCGCCTGCGGATGAACCAGGCGGAGGGGGTGCATACCGCGTGGCACCGGACGACCCTTCTCGTCCTCGCGATCACGCTCCACAATATCCCCGAAGGCCTTGCCGTCGGGGTCGCGTTCGCGGCCGCGGCCCAGGCGCTCGATGTGGCCGGCGGCGCCACGCTCGGGGGAGCCGTCGCGCTCGCCGTCGGGATCGGCCTCCAGAACTTCCCCGAGGGCATCGCGGTCGCGATGCCGCTCCGCCGCGAAGGCGTCCCGGCGCTCAAGTCGTTCTGGTACGGCCAGCTATCCGCGCTGGTGGAGCCTTTCGCCGCCGTGATCGGCGCGGCGGCGGTGCTCCTCATCGGCGCGATCCTGCCCTACGCGCTCGCGTTCGCGGCCGGCGCCATGCTCTACGTCGTCGTGGAGGAGCTGATCCCGGAGAGCCAGGCCGGCGGCCACTCGGACCTTGCGACCGTCGCCACGATGGTCGGCTTCTCGGTCATGATGGTCCTCGACGTGGCCCTGAGTTGAATGGCGCTCGCCGCCGCCCTCAGGAGAAGCGTCGTCGTGGCCGCGCTCGGCGGCCTGCTGTTCGGATTCGACACGGCGGTGATCGCCGGCACGACCGACGCGCTTCGCCTCGATTTCCTGCTCTCTCCCGGCGAGCTCGGCCTGACCGTCTCGATCGCGCTGTGGGGAACGGTCGTCGGCGCGCTTTTCGCGGGATTCCCCGCCGATCGGTATGGCCGGCGCGCGTGCCTCTGGGCGCTCGGCGTCCTGTTCCTGGTCTCGGGACTGGGCTGCGCGTTCGCCTGGGACTGGCTCTCGCTGCTCGTTTTCCGTTTCCTCGGGGGCCTCGCCATCGGCGGGTCGTCTGTCGTCGGGCCCATGTACATCGCCGAGGTCTCCCCCGCCGGATGGCGCGGCCGCCTCGTCGGGGTATTCCAGATCAACATCGTGGTGGGGATCCTCGCCGCGTACCTGTCGAACTACGTCGTGGGCAGCATGAATCTCGGGGACGCGGAGTGGCGCGTGAAATTCGGCGTCGAAGCGGCCCCCGCCGCTCTCTTCCTCCTGATGCTGATCGGGATCCCCCACAGTCCGCGCTGGCTGGTGGAGAGGGGGCGGTTCGAAGAGGCCCGCCGCACGCTGCGGCTGATAGGCGAGCAGGACGTCGAGGTCTCCCTCGACCGGATGGTCGAGGCCTCGCGTGCGGACCGCAGCCGGGGACAGGAGCGGCTGTTCTCCGCGCGCTACCGCTTCCCCCTGTTCCTGGCGATCTCGATTGCGGTGTTCAACCAGCTCACCGGAATCAACGCGATCCTCTACTATCTGAACGACATCTTCGCGAGCGCCGGTTTCGACAAGCTCTCGAGCGATCTGCAGGCGGTCGCGATCGGGTTCACCAACCTCGCCTTCACGATCCTCGCAATGACCTTGATCGACAGGATCGGCAGGCGGAAGCTTCTGGCGACGGGTTCGGTGGGCATGGCGGTCGCGCTCGCCGGCGTCGCAGCGATCTTCTGGACTGGCGGCCGCGAGGAGCTGCTGCTCTGGCTGCTGATCGCGTTCATCGCCTCCTTCGCGTTCTCGCAGGGGGCGGTCATCTGGGTGTACCTGGCCGAGGTGTTTCCCACCGCGGTGCGCGCCAGGGGCCAGAGCCTCGGGAGCGCCACGCACTGGATCATGAACGCCTTCGTCTCCTGGGCCTTTCCCATCGTGGCGGCGTCGTCGCGGGCCGCACCATTCGCGTTCTTCGCCTGCATGATGGTGCTGCAGCTCGCCATAGTTCTCGCCGTCTATCCCGAGACCAAGGGCATCGCCCTCGAGGAGATGGAGGGGGAGCTGACCGATCCGGCAAGCTGAGCCGCGCTACCCCCGCTCTCCCGAGCCCGACATATTGGGGTTTCTCCACACGAGCCGGGAGGCGAGCTGGAGTCCCGCCGGATGATCGCGACCGTCCTGTTCACCGACATCGTCGGATCGACCGAGCACGCGTCGGAGCTCGGGGATCGCCGCTGGCGCGAGGTGCTGCGGGCCCATCATGCCGTCGTGCGCGAAGAGCTCCGGCGCCATCATGGGCACGAGATCGCCACCGCCGGCGACGGGTTCCTCTCGGTGTTCGACAGCCCCGCCAACGCGCTTCTCTGCGCAGCCGCCATCCGGGACGCCGTTCGCGATCTCGATCTGGCGGTCCGCTGCGGAATCCACATGGGCGAGGTCGAGCGCGAGGACGGCGACGTGGGCGGCATTGCGGTCCACATCGGAGCCCGGGTTGCGGCTCTTGCCGGCCCCAACGACATCCTCGTCTCGGGCACCGTGCGCGATGCGGAGGCGGGCTCGGACTTCGGCTTCGAGGACCGGGGACGCCACGCGCTCAAGGGAGTCGCCGGCGAGTGGCCGATCTACGCGCTGACGGAGATCCCGGAGCATGCCGTCACCTCCCACCCGGGGGTCGCGCGCGAGCAGGGCTTCCTCGAGCGCGCCGCAGAGGCCCGCCTCGTTCCGGTTGTCGTCCTATATATCGCCGCCAGCGCTGCCGTCCTGGCCCTGTCCACTCTCCTACGCTCCGCGCTCGGCCTCCCCGACTGGGTTCCGGGAGTCACGGTGCTGCTGCTCGTCATCGGCCTCGCGGTCGTCCTCGCCACCGCGTGGGTACAGACGCACTCCGTGACGTCGGATCGGCGTGCCCGTGGCCTCGATCTCCTGGGCGCCGCTCGTTCGGTTCGGCGCGGTAGAGTCCCGCAGCTGACCTGGGGACGCGCGCTCGCCGGCGGAGCGTTCGCGTTCGCGATGCTGTTCGGTGTGGCCGGGCTCTGGGTCGTGATCCAGGATCGCGGGCGGAGCTTCGCCCCCGACGAGGCGCTCGCCGATGCCGCCCCGGGAGTCGCCGTGCTACCGTTCACGGTCCAGGGAGAGGGTCTCGACGTGTGGCGGGAGGGAGCGGTCGACCTGGTGAGCTCGAACATAGACGGGGCGGGGGGGTTACGGGCGATCGACAGCCGGACGCTTCTCGCGCGCTGGCACGAGACAGTGGACGAAGGCGAGCGACCCGACCTCGCTACGTCCCTCGACGTGGCCCGACGCACGGGCGCGCGATTTGCGCTCCTCGGCACCGCCGTGGCGCTGGGACGCGACCTGCGGCTGACCGCCGACATCTACGACGTCGGCAGCGGCAAGAGTCTGGGCCAGGCGCAGGTCGAGGGCGCCCCGGATTCCGTGTACATGCTGGTCGACCGCCTCTCGATCGAGGCGCTGAAGACGATCCTCGGTCGCGCTGAGGACCTGCCCCGTGTCGAGCTCGCCCGCGTGACGACCTCTTCGCTGCCGGCCCTGAGGGCCTACCTGGAAGGGGAGGTGCTCTACCGCAAGGCCGACTGGCCGGCCGCCGTCGACGCCTACCGGCGAGCGGTGGGAGCCGACTCGACCTTCGCGCTCGCGTGGGTGCGTCTCAGCGAGGCGATCAGCTGGCTTCCCGACGATGCCCGGCCTGAGGGCGACGCCGTCGTCCCGGCCAATCAGGCGGCGCGATATGCTGCGCGTCTCGCCGAGCGCGAGGCCGTGCTCGTTCGCGGCAATCAAGCGTTCATCGCGGGATCGATGACGATGCTCGAGCCGGTGCGATCGGCCAGCCGCCGGTATCCCGACGACCCCGAGCTCGCCTACCTCCTCGGAGAGCACTACGCGCACTTCTACGACCAGCTGCTGGCCGATGAGGAGGAGACGGCGCGCACCCTGGATCGGGCGATCCAGCTGGATCCGACCTTCGCCCCCTACTACCAGCACCCGATCGAGTATGCGTTCCAGATGGATGACAGCGCTCGCGCGCTCGAGCTCCTTTCGACCTTCGAGAGTCTGGCCGGCGGAACGTTCGAGGCGAGGCGGTACCGGCTCGGCGCCACGCTGGCGTGGGGCAGCGACCGCGAGCGGGCAGCGGCGCTCGCGACCCTGGACACGCTGGGCGACGCGCGAGCCGCGCCCACGTTCCTGCTGGTGCATCCGCGGTTCCAGGAAGTCGAGCTGGCCAGCGCGGAGGCGCAGCACAGGAACGGAGACGCGTTCCGATATGTCCTCTCGAACTTCGCAGCCGGTCGTCTCGCCCGTGTGGACGAGGCACTCCGCGAGGGCCGGGGCCTGCCCGGGCCGGGCTTCGTAACCGCCGTACTGTTGTCCTTGCGCCAGCGCGGGCTCCCCGTCGATCCGGAGCGGCTACGCCTCGCCGCCTCTGCGGACACTTTGTTTCCGAACAATTTCTTCGCCACCCTTCTCGCCGCGGAGGAGGGTCGTGCCGCCGAGGTGCGCGTTTCGCTGGAGAAGGCGAGGCAGGCTCAACAATCGCAGCTCGAGTCGGGCGACACGCTCGGCGCCGCGAGGATCGAGGGGTTCGTCCAGATCATCGAAGGATATACAGCGCTCGAGCGGGGGGATCGCGAGCGTGCGCTCGAGCTGTTGCAGCAGGGCCAGAGACAGGCGACGGGCTGGGACGCCAACGGCGGGGTCAACTACTACGTCCGCTGGTCGATCGCCGAGCTGCTCGTCGACCTCGGCCGAGGCGAGGAGTCGATCCCGTACTATCGCTCGCTTCGGAACGACTCGTACGCGGCGCTCGAGCTCGGAAAGGTCTATGAGGCGCTCGGACGGAGAGAGGAAGCCAAGGAGCAATACGAGACTGCGCTCGCCTACTGGCGCGAGGCCGATCGCGAGCTGATGCCCAAGGTCGCCGAGGCCCGCCAGAGACTGGCCGGCCTCGGCTTCCAGGAGCGGGGCTGACCCTTCCGGTCCGGTCCGCGCCCCGTCAGTATTCTCAGTACTCCGGCGACGAGGATTGCACGAGCTCGCCGCAGGAGACGATCGAGTCGAGCCGCGCCGGCGACAGGTGGACGTTCAGGATGTAGTCGCCGTCCGGGTCGAGCGTGGTGTCGATCGTGGCTTCCGCATCCCCCTCACCGCCGTCCCTCACCTGTATCGGCGGGTAGGCCTCCGCCGCGCCGACGACGGGCGGACTCGCGTCGCCGCAGTTCCCGCTGTGGATGTGCCAAGGATACGTCGCGCCGGACTCGCCGCCGTCCAGGTCGACGTGGATGGTCGTGGCGCTGGCTCCCCCGCGGACGATCGCTTCCGCGTTCGGTCCCGCGTTGCCGGTCGGGTTGGCGGTCGCCCGCCAGGCCGGGAACGTGTCCTGCAGGACGAGGTTGGCCTCCCCTTCGGCATCCGCCTGCGCCTCTGCCTCGCGCACTGCCGGCGTCGTCTCGACGTCCGTTTCCTCGGTCGTGCAGCCGGCGAACGGCCAGAGCGCAGCCGCCATCAGCATGAGAACCATCGGCCTGGTTTGCATGGACCTCTCCTCTCTCGGTGATCGCGGACCCTGCCTTTCATCTTGCCCCGGAACGCCCGGCGGCAGTAGTAGATTGCTGACATCGCCCGGGTGGCCGGCCGGGGCACGCCCGGGTAGCCTAGCGCGGCCCATGAGGGTCCTCCTCCTGATGACCGCTCTCTCCATCCCCACCGCCGCCGCGGCGCAGTCGGAAGCTCTCGCCCACGACCTCCTCGTGCGCGGGGGGACGATCGTCGACGGCACGGGTGCGCCGCCGCGCCGGGCCGACCTCGCGATCTCCAATGACCGCATCGCAGCGATCGGGGAAGATCTCGGCGCCGCGCGCGACACGATCGACGCCACGGGGTGGATCGTGGCCCCGGGGTTCATCGACATGCTCGGCCATTCCGAGTTCCGCCTCCTCGCCGACGGGCGCGCGATCTCCAAGATCTTCCAGGGCGTCACCACGGAGATCACCGGGGAGGTCTCGAGCGTCGTGCCGGTGAGCGACGCCACGAAAGCGGAGCGGGCGGCGGAGATCTCGCCGTGGGGCGTGGAGATCGACTGGGAAGACCTGGACGGATACTTCGACCGGCTCGAGAGGCAGGGCACGGCCATCAACCTCGGGACGTGGGTGGGGCTCTCGACCCTGCGGGTCTGGGGTGTCGGATTGGAGGACCGGCCCGCCACTCCCGCCGAGGTGGACGCGATGGGGGTCGCGCTCGCGGACGCCATGACGGTCGGCGCGTTCGGTCTGTCATCGGGCCTCATCTATGCGCCGGGGCGACACTCCACGACGGACGAGATCGTCGAGCTGGCACGCGTGGTCGCCGAGCACGGCGGCATCTACGCCACCCACATGCGGAGCGAAGGTGCGCGGCTCCTCGAAGCCATCGACGAGGCGATCGAGATCGGCCGGCGCTCCGGCGCCCCCGTCCTAATCCATCACCTCAAGGCGAGTGGGAAGGCGAACTGGGGCAAGATGGCGGCGGCGATCGAGCGCATCGAGGCGGCGCGCGCGCGTGGCCTCGACGTGATGGCGAGCGTCTACCCGTACGTCGCGTCCTCGACCGGCCTCGACCAGGTGCTGCCCGACTGGGCGACCGAAGGCGGGACCGAGGCCACGCTGGCGCGCCTCGCCGATCCGGCGCTCCGGGATTCGCTGGAGGCCGAGCTCTCCGGTCGGACGGAATCCGGCGACTGGACGCTCGGGACGAGCGCCGGCGGGCCGTCCGGGATCCAGATCGCCGACGTCGTCACCGACTCGCTCGAGCGCTACGAGGGGATGCGACTCGACGCCATCGCCGCCGAGCGCGGGCAGTCCGCGGCCGCGGCCGCGATCGACCTGCTCGTCGCCGATTCCCTGCGGACGGCCGCCATCTACTTCTCGATGAGCGAGGACGACCTCGCGCTCGCTCTGCGGCAGCCCTGGGTCATGATCGGCGGCGACGCCGGCACCCGCGCGCTCGACGGCCCGCTGTCGACCGACCAGCCCCATCCGCGCGCGTTCGGGACCTTCCCCCGCGTCTTCTGCCGCTATTCGCGGGAGATGGGCCTGTTCCCGCTGGAAGAGGCGGTGCGAAGGATGACGTCCCTCCCCGCATCGCGCGCCGGACTGGCGGAGCGTGGCATCCTCGATGTGGGCCGCTTCGCGGACGTGGTCGTATTCGACGGGGAGGCTCTCTGCGATCGGGCGACGTTCGAGGATCCGAAGCGACTCGCAGTCGGGGTCGAGCACGTGATCGTCAACGGCGTGGCGGTCCTGCGGAACGGCGAGCCGACGGGCAAGCTGCCCGGTCGAGGTCTGCGGCTAGTGGACTGACCGGGGCTGTCGAGCCCACGGTATTCGGTTCTATTGTTGACAGCCTGCCGGTACTCGGAGTATCACGCAGGGTGTGGGCCGCCTCTCGCGGTCCCGGGTCGATCCAGGAATCGGACAAGAAAAGGAGACGCTCATGATCCGCACGTGTGTGCTCACGCTGGGGCTCGCCGCCTTCGCGGCCGTCCCGGCCAGCGGCCAGGAGGAGGCCGCCGCCCCGCGACCATCCCTCGGCTTCGACGTCCACGTCACCGCGCCCCACGTCGTGGACGGCGACACGATGGGGCCCATCCACCACTTCTGTAAGCCGATCCGCCCAGAGCCGGTCGTCATCCAGTGCATCCTGTTCGAGACGATGGAGCCGAACGCGCCGATGACCGAGGTGGAGTACATCGTCGCGAAGTCGGTGACGAGGAACACGATCGAGCGCGACGAATGGAATCGCGCCTGGCATGATCACGCGATGGAGATCGCGAGCGGCCGCGTCCAGGTCCACGACATGCCCGAGGAGGAGGCGGCCAAGATCGCCGAGCTGGTCTCCACGACCGACGGGCTCATCTTCCACCTGTGGCCGCCGGGTTCCGACATCCCGACGGGCGAAGTCTCGATCGCGCAGGCCGTCAGCCACGTCGAGCTGTCGGAGGAGGAGTTCGAGGCTCAGCGGGCCGCGGCGACGAGCACGACACCGTAACCGGCGGTACCCACTCCGATCGGCGTGAACCGGCATCGGGCTGCGGGTGGTGGTGCGCGGTAGATTGAGGTCCCCCATGACGCTCCGCGACTTCCATTCCGCCGTCCGCGCCTGGTTCGAGCGCCGGTTTCCGGAAGGCCCCTCCGCGCCCCAGGAACGGGGCTGGCCCGCGATACGCTCGGGCCGCCACACGCTGATCGCCGCCCCGACCGGTTCGGGCAAGACGCTGGCCGCGTTCCTGTGGGGGATCGACGAGCTGGTGCGCCTGGGGCTGTGCGAGGAGGCCGGAGGTCGCGGCGCACTGCCGGACGAGACCCGAATCCTCTACGTCTCCCCGCTCAAGGCGCTCGGCAACGACATCCACAAGAACCTCGACGAGCCCCTCTCGGGGATTCGTGCCGAGTTGCGCGCGTCGGGGCTTCCCGACGTCGAGATCCGCACCGCCGTCCGGAGCGGCGACACGCCAGCCTCCGAGCGGGCCGCGCATCTTCGCCAGCCGCCCCACATCTACGTCACGACCCCGGAGTCGCTCTACATCCTGCTGACGACGCGCCACGGTCGCGCGATGCTCCAGACCGTCCGCACCGTGATCGTCGACGAGATCCACGCGGTCGCCGACGACAAGCGGGGCTCGCATCTGGCGCTCAGCCTCGAGCGGCTCGAGCACCTCGTCGTCCACGGCGTCGAAGGAGACGTGCATCGGGTCGAGGGCAAGCGAACGATCGTGAGTCTCGACGAGGTCCGTTCGCGCCCGGCCGGTCGTCCGCCGGTGCGGATCGGGCTCTCCGCCACCGTGCGGCCGATCGAGGACGTCGCGCGCTTCCTCATCGGCGCGCGGGGAGACGGCGGGCCGCCCGATTGCGAGATCGTCGACGAGGGGCACTTCCGCGAGACCGACCTGCGGCTCGAGGTGCCCCTGTCGCCGGTCGAGGCAATCGCGTCGGGCGAGGTCTGGGAAGAGGTCTACGACCGGCTGGCCGAACTGATCGCCGAGAACCGGACCACGCTCGTCTTCGTCAACACGCGCCGGGTGGCCGAGCGCTTGACGCTCCACCTGTCGCAGCGGATCGGTGAGGAGCTCGTCACCTCGCACCACGGGAGCCTGTCGAAGGAACGACGGCTGGACGCCGAGAATCGGTTGAAGGAGGGACGGCTCAAGGCGCTCGTCGCGACCGCGTCGCTCGAGCTCGGAATCGACATCGGGACCGTCGACCTCGTGGTGCAGATCGGCTCGCCCCACACGATCGCCGCGCTTCTCCAGCGGGTCGGCCGCTCGGGGCGGCTCAAGGGAGCGATCGCGCGCGGTCGGTTGTTCGCCATGTCGCGCGACGAGCTCGTCGAGTGCGCGGCGCTGCTGCTCGCGGCGCGCGAGAACCGGCTCGACCGGCTCGTCATCCCCGAGCGACCGCTCGACATCCTGGCGCAGCAGATCGTCGCCTGCGCGGCCTGCCGCGACTGGCCGCTCGACGACCTCTTCGCGCTCGTCCGCGGGGCGTGGCCTTATCGCGATCTCTCGCGCGAGGACTTCCAGGCCGTGGTCCACATGCTGGCCGACGGCTACGCCACGAGGCGGGGGAGGCGTGCCGCATACATCCACTTCGATGCCGTCAACCGCGTCGTCCGCGGCCGGCGCGGCGCGCGGATCGCGGCTGTCACCTCCGGCGGCGCGATCCCCGACGTCTCCGACTACCAGGTCGTCCTCGATCCCGAAGGCACCGTGATCGGCTCGATCAACGAGGACTTCGCGATCGAATCGATGACCGGCGACATCTTCCAGCTCGGCAACGCGTCGTGGGAGATCCTCAAGGTCGAGACCGGGAGGGTGCGGGTGGCGGACGCCCGCGGCAAGCCGCCGTCGATCCCGTTCTGGCTCGGCGAGGCGCCCGCGCGGACGCCGGAGCTGTCGGAGCTCGTCAGCCGGATCCGGTCGCAGGTGGCCGCGCGTCTCGAGGAGGGGCGCGGCGTGGCATCGCGCTGGCTCGTCGAGGCGGTCGGGGTGCCGCCGGAGGCGGCGTCCCAGATCGAGGCGTATCTCGGAGCCACGCGGGACGTTCTCGGTGTCGTTCCGACGCAGGAGACGCTGGTGCTCGAGCGGTTCTTCGACGAGGCCGGCGGAATGCAGCTCGTGCTCCACGCGCCGTTCGGCGGGCGGATCAACCGCGCGTGGGGGCTCGCGCTCCGGAAGAAGTTCTGCCGCTCGTTCAACTTCGAGCTGCAGGCGGCCGCGAACGAGGACGCGATCGTGCTGTCGCTCGGGCCGCAGCACTCGTTCCCGCTCGACGACGTGTTCGGGTATCTCAAGCCCGAGACCGCGCGCGAGACGCTGATCCAGGCCCTTCTGCCGGCGCCGATGTTCCAGACACGCTGGCGCTGGAACGCCGGCCGCGCGCTGGCAATCCTGCGGATGCGGGGCGGGAAGAAGACGCCGGCGCAGCTCCTCCGCATGCAGGCCGAGGACCTCCTCGCCGCCGCGTTCCCTCAGGCCGCTGCGTGCTTCGAGCACATCCACGGCGACATCGAGGTGCCGTGGGAGCATCCGATTGTCCGACAGACCGTCGAGGACTGCCTCGTCGAGGTGATGGACATCGACGCGCTGGAGGAGATCCTGAGGCGCATCCGCGCCGGGGAGTTCGAGCTCGTCGCGCGCGACGTTCCCGAGCCCTCGCCGATGGCGCACGAGATCCTGAACGCCAGGCCCTACGCGTTCCTGGACGACGCGCCGGCCGAGGAGCGGCGCACGCTGGCGGTCTCCACGCGCCGGAACCTCGAGTACTCCGCCGACGACTTCGCCACTCTCGACCCGGAGGCCATCGCGCGGGTACGCGCCGAAGCGTGGCCGGACCCGCGCGATGCCGACGAGGTCCACGACGCGCTCGACTGGCTGGGGATCGTCTCCGCCCGCGAGGCCGAGCCATGGCGCGAGTGGCTGTATGCCCTGGAGGGTGAGCGCCGCGCGACGCTCGCGACGGTGGGGGACGCGCTGTTCTGGGTGGCTGCCGAACGGCTGCCGGAGGCCCGGGCGGTGTGGCCGGAGGTTGCGCTGAGGACGCCGATCGAAGCGCCGGCGCGGAACGCGGCGGTCGTGTGGGAGCCGCGGGAGGCCCTGGCGTCGCTGTTGCGGGGGAGGCTCGAAGGCCTGGGGCCGGTCACGGTGCTGGGCGTCGCCGCCGAGCTCGGGCTCGAGCCGGCGCGCGTGGAGGCCGCGATGGTCGCGCTCGAAGTCGAGGGCACGGTCCTGCGCGGGCGCTTCACGCCGCGAGGCGGCTCGCGCGCATCCGGTTCAGGGCCGGCGGGCGACCCCGACGCGATCGAGTGGTGCCACCGGCGGCTCCTGGCGAGGATCCATCGCTACACGATCGACCGGCTGCGCGCGGAGATCGAGCCGGCCACGCAAGCCGACTTCATGCGCTACCTCTTCCGCTGGCAGCATCTCGATCCCGCTGCGCGGCTCGCCGGATCGCGCGGCGTGCGCGAGGTCGTCGAGATGCTCCAGGCCTTCGACGCGCCCGCCGCGGCGTGGGAGTCCGACATCCTCCCCGCGCGCGTCGCTGAGTACGATCCCGACTGGCTGGACGGCCTCTCGCTGTCCGGAACGGTCGCCTGGGGTCGGCTCGTGCCCCCGTCGATCTCCGGGATCGACCGGCCGCGCTCCGGTCCGGTCCGGTCGTCGCCGCTGTCTCTGTTCGTGCGAGCCGACATTCCTTCGTGGCTCGCGCTCGCGCGCGACCCGGATCCGGACGGCGCGCCGCTCACGCATTACGCGCGCGAGACGCTGGCCGCTCTGCGCTCAGGCGGTCCGGCGTTCCACCGGGACCTGGTGGCGCGGACCGGCCTGCTTCCCGCGCAGGTGGAGCGCGCGCTCGCCGAGCTCGCGTCATGGGGGATCGTGACCGCCGACGGCATGGCCGGCCTGCGCGCTCTGATCGTGCCGGCGAGCGAGCGGCGCGCACGGCGGC
>DASRVB010000077.1:0-3797 GCA_035687725.1 Gemmatimonadota bacterium | reverse complement strand
CTACGTACCGCTGCTACCTTCCGGTCCTGACGGGGTTGGTAGGTCCGAGCCCTGCGCGCCTGGGGCATGAACGAAGCTACCCGCCGCCCGTGGGCTCGTCAACGGATCGCGGTTCGCACCGGAAGTCCGAGTCTAACAGTTCGCGAAGCCGCCGGTGCACGCCATGCGCCATGGCAACCGCCCGCGCTGCCTCCTCGAGCGTGATCGGGTCGTAATCGCCCGGATAGCGCGTCACGGTGGCGTAGTCTGTGAGACGCCTCTGCTCGGCGACCTCGAGTCCGAGCACCTGAGGTTGCGGCATTCGACTGACGAGATCGGCGATGTCATGAATTCTGGGAACGTCGATCGCATGTGACGTCAGAACTGCCTTGATGTATTTCTCGACACACTGCTGAGCATGGAAACAAATCGCGTCCAGGGGGCCGTCCGCGCCGAGCTTCAAGAGCTGTTCGGCGGCGCTCAGATCATCTTCGGCCTTGGCGATCCACTGACGAAGGACGTGGAGCCGATCAGGCTGCACGCTGATAGAGTGTCCTTCCCTCTTGCAACGCGGGGCGAATGATCGTCCCTGAGATGTCCCGATAACGCTCGATCTCGTCCGGCGTCGCAACGATTATGTCTTTCGGAACACGGATGTCGTGAAGCGCGACTCCGATGTCCACCTGCTTGGCGCGCTTCGAGCCTTCGAAATCCATGACCACGAGAAGATCGACATCGCTGTCGGGGCCCGGATTTCCGCGCGCGTAAGAACCGAACAGAACGACCATTTCGGGGTCGAACCGCTCGACGATTCGCCGTACCATCTCTTGGAGCGCGGCTTCGATCTCCGCCGGCTCGATCGGCCGCTTCGGAGCCGCGTACGGTGCGGGAGCCTCGGCGACTCGGTCGACACGTCGTTCGAGCGGCTCCACCACCCGATCTCCGCTATGTCCAGAGACCCAGGCATCGACCTCGGACAGTCGAAAGCGGAAGAGACGCCCGACGCGGTGAACGGGGAGGCCGCGGGAATCGATCCATCGATAGATCGACTCCTTCCTCACGCCGAGATGGGAGGCGACCTCCTCTGCGCTGACCCACGGCTCGGCCGATGATCTTGAATCCTGCATAGTACACTAAAGTGAACGAAACGCGTCGATAGTCAACCCACCGCGGCGGGTGATCAATTCGGAGGTTCGGCCGAGCCCGGGGAGGGTCCGTTCTCGGCCGCGCGCAGCCGCACGTGCATCGCGGTTCCGCCGCCGCTGCGCCGCTCCCAATCGATCGTGCCACCCCACGATTCGACGATGCGCCGGGTGATCGCGAGTCCCAGTCCGGTGCCCCGCGTCTTGGTGGAAAACGAAGGCTCGAACAGCCGCTCCAGGCCCTCGACCGGAAGGCCGGTTCCGTCGTCCAGGACGGACACGCGCGCCCAGGCCGGGTCGCCTTCCCAGTCGATCTCGACGACGATCGTGCCCGCGCCGTTCCCGAGCACCGCCTCGCGGGCGTTCTGGAGCAGGTTGACCAGCACGCGGCGGAACCCCTCCGGATCGCCGATCAGCCGGCGCGGCTCGCCCCGCGTATCGAGGCGATACTCGATTCCCTCCTCGCCTTGGCGGTAGAGCGCAACGGTATCCCGCGCCGCCTCGAGCGCGTCGAACGGCCCGCTGACCGCGGTGTCGGTCGCGCCGAAGCGGGCGAAGCTCCCCGCGATCCGCTCGAGCCGCTCGATCTCGGCCAGGACGAGCTCCAGGTTCGCGTGGAACACGCGCTCGAAATCGGGCGCCCGGTCCTCGACGACGCGTTCGAGATGCTGGAGCGAGAGCTTCATCGGGGTCAGCGGGTTCTTGATCTCGTGAGCGACCTGGCGGGCCATCTCGCCCCAGGCCAGCACGCGCTGCGACTGGACGTTCGCCGTGATGTCCTCGAACGCGACGACGACGCCGGCGGCCGCTCCCTCGGAGTCGGCGAGCCGCGTGGCCACCAGGTGGTAATGATGCTCCTCCCCATCGCGCCGGAGCACGAGGTCGCGCCCCCCTCGGCGTGGCCGTGTCCTCTGCTTCTCGACCTCGCGCCAGAACGCAGCAGCCGTCCCGTCGGAGCGGACGAGCTCTTCCACCGTGCGGTCGATCACCGCCCGCGGCTCCTGCTCGAGCAGGTCGGCGGCGCGGTCGTTGATCAGCCGCACCCTGCCGGCCGCGTCGAGAGCCACGACGCCCGCTCCTACCGCAGACAGGATCGCCTGCACCCGGGACTTCTCGCGCTCCAGCGCGCGCTGGCTCCGGTCCAGCCGTTCACCCATTTCGTTGAACGAGCGCTGGAGCTGGCCGAACTCGTCCTGGCGGCTGGGAGGCGGCAGCCGGTAGCCGAGATGCCCCGCCGCGATCTGGCGCGTGCCGCGCTCGAGGGCGGATAGCGGACGCGTCATCGCGCGCGCGAGCCACCAGCCTACGACGAGCATGAAGCCGATCGAGAACGCCGACAGAAGGAACACGCCCTCCCCCAGCCGCTGGAGGTCGACGCGCACACGGTCTTCGCGGATGAGGAGCGGCGTGGCGAGCGAGTACCCTGCCGGCGCCTCTGCACGGTCGAGCGTGCTGTATGCCACGAGGAACGAGCGGTCCCCCAGCGAGGTCTCGTCGAACACGACCGGCTGCCGCACGTCGAAGAGATCGACGTGGACGTCGCCCGGCATCCGGTCCGCGAAGAGCTGGGACGCGAAGATCTCGGGGCGGCTCGAGGCCACGGTCCGGCCCCGCCAGTGGAGGATGAAGTCCTGCTGGAGGATCCCCGCGATGGCGCGGAGGCGAGCGTCGAGCGCCGGAGTCGATCCCTGGGTGAGGGTCGTGTCGGCGACGAGGAGGTTGCTGGCGGCCGTCAGCGCGTCGGCGGCGGCGGTGCGCGCCCCCTCCTCGAGCTCGGCCCGCGTCGCCCGGTATCCGAGGACCGCGTAGAGCGCGAGCGGCACGGCGGCGACGGCGAGGAACGCCAGGAGGAGCTGCACGCGGAAGGAGCGCAGCGGGTTGTTCGCGCGGAGCCCGACCCGCCACCGGACGCGCGTGCGCGCGTCGCCCAGCCGGTCCAGCCCGCCCAGGGCCAGGCCGACCAGCGCTCCTACGAGGACGAACACGGCGTGGCCGCGCGCTCCGGGAAGCAGCGGATCGAGCGGCATCGCGAGCTGCGCGCTCGCGTCGTCTCCGCCCTGGATGGACGTCAGCAGGGTCCGGGGCGGCGCCCGCTCTCCCGCCGGCAGGAGCTCGTACCCGGGGATATCTCCACCTGCGGGCCCGGACAGGAGATCGGTCAGGAGGAAGGACTGCCCCGAGGGTGGCCGAAGCTCGAGCGCTTCGGTCGTCATCGCCACGGCGGTCCCGATCCGCGATTCCGGGCCCCGCACGGGGACGACCGCCCAGCGGGTGCCGCTCGTTCCGGCCGAGCCCCCGACCGGGATCTGGGCCGGCTCGACCGCGTCGACGTACCCGCGGGCTGTCTCGGTCAGGTCCTCGGCCGTCAGCGCGAACTGGCTGACCAGAGTGCCGGTCGAATCGAAGACATACAGCGCGGTCGCGAAGTCGAGGTCGCGAAGCGGACTCTGGCTCCAGACGGCCAGCGCGCCATCGCGGTCGCGCTCGACGATCGTCTCCCGAACGAGGGGGTTGTCCTCGAGGTACCGCAGGGTGCGGTCCATCGTGTACTGGAGCCACTGGCTCGAGGACTCCCCGATCCGAGACGCACGCTCGACGAGTAGCTCGTGCGCGGCCTGTACCCGGGCGTGCGTGGCGAGCGGGAGCGTGACCAGCGCGGCGATCGCCATCGCGGCC
>DASRVB010000076.1:0-9152 GCA_035687725.1 Gemmatimonadota bacterium | reverse complement strand
TCAACGGCACGCAGGCCATGACCGCGCTCGGCGCTCTCGCCCTCCTCGGCGCGGAGCGGCTGGTCGAGGCGGCGGAGGTCTCCGGCGCGATGTCGCTCGAGGCCATGCGGGGAACCCGGGCGGCCCTGGGGGCGGCGATCCACGACGCCCGGCCCCACCCCGGCCAGCGGGCGTCGGCGGCGAAGCTGCGGGCGCTCCTCGCGGACACGAGCGGGATCGCGGAGAGCCATGCCGACTGCGGCAAGGTCCAGGACGCGTACTCGCTCCGCTGCATGCCCCAGGTACACGGCGCGGCACGCGACGCGCTCGCCCACGTGCGTCGGGTGCTCGAGATCGAGGTCAACGCGGTCACGGACAACCCGCTGGTCTTCGCCGAGGCGGAGGAGGGCGAGCGGATCGTGTCGGGGGGAAATTTCCACGGCGCGCCCGTCGCCTCCGCGCTCGACCTGCTCGCGATCGCGGTCACCGACGTGGCGTCCATCAGCGAGCGGCGGACGCACGCGCTCATGGACCCCGGGTTCAGCGAGCTGCCGGCGTTCCTGGCGCCCGACCCGGGGCTCCAGTCGGGGTTCATGATGCATCAGGTGACGGCCGCCGCCCTGGTGTCCGAGTGCAAGGCGCTCTCGCATCCGGCGAGCGTCGACTCGATCCCGACGTCGGCCAACAAGGAGGACCACGTCTCGATGGGCGTGTGGGCGGCCCGCAAGGCCGCGCAGGCGGTCGAGAACGCGGGGCGGGTCGTGGCGATCGAGCTCCTCGCTGCCGCGCAGGGGATCGACTTCCTGCGGCCGCTGGAAACGTCGCCGTCCCTCGAAGCGGCGCATCGGAAGATCCGGGAGCGGGTCGCCAGACTCGACGACGATCGGCCCGGCTCGCCCGACATCGAGGCGATCGCCGAGCTCGTCCGGGAAGGCGCCTTCCTCGAGCTCGGATAGTGGGGCGGAGCGGATCGCGCCCGCGCGAGGTCGCGCGCCGCGGGCGGCGACGGGAACCCCGCCACGCGGGATGGATATCAGTACGGGAACCCGAACATCGGACAGACCACAGGAGGATTATGCGATTGCGCGTGATACCGGCGGGCCTCTCCGCCGAGCGGAACGGCACGGGCCAGGGAAGCGGGAGCATGCGGCGCAGTGCGCCCGACGACGGCGCGCTCCTCGACGCGTACTCGCGCGCCGTCGTGGATGTCGTCGAGCGCGTCTCACCGGCCGTGATCGGGGTCGCGTGGAAGGGAGACGGCGAACCGCGCCGCGGAGGAGGCGGCCAGGGCTCGGGCTTCACGTTCGCGCCGGACGGCTTCGCGCTCACCAACAGCCACGTCGTGGCGGGTGCGGGCGCGCTCGAGGTGACGCTGGCCGACGGGAGCACCGCCGCGGCCCGGGTCGTCGGCGACGACCCCGCCACGGACACGGCGGTCATCCGCGTCGATTCGGGCGCCGACCTGCCCATGGCCTCGCTCGGCGAGAGCCGCGGGCTCCGGCCGGGCCAACTCGTCGTCGCGATCGGCAACCCGCTCGGCTTCCAGAGCACGGTCACGGCCGGCGTGGTCAGCGCGCTCGGTCGGACGCTCCGCTCGACGACCGGCCGGCTGATCGACGACGTGATCCAGACCGATGCCGCGCTCAATCCCGGGAACAGCGGCGGTCCGCTGGTCGACAGCCGGGGCGACGTCGTCGGGATCTGCACGGCGACGATCCTGCCGGCGCAGAACCTCTGCTTCGCGGTCGGCATCGACACCGTCAAGCCCGTCGTCACCCAGCTCCTCCATCACGGCTTCGTGCGGCGCGGCTTCCTCGGGATCTCCGCCCAGAACCTGGCGCTCCACGCCGGGAGCGTGCGGCGCCACGGGCTGGCGTCCGGCGGCGGCGTGCTCGTGACGTCCAGCGAGCCGGGCGGGCCGGCCGACAAGTCGGGCTTCCGGCAGGGCGACGTGCTGGTCGAGCTGGACGGCGAGCCGGTCGGAGGGATCGACGACCTGCATCGGCTCCTGCTGGAGGAGAGGATCGGCACCGCGATGCCGGCGACGATCCTCCGCAACGGCCGCAAGAAGATCCTCTGGGTCTCGCCCGGCGAGGCGCCGCGGTGAGCCCTGCGGAGGCCGCGGCGAGCTGTACCCATCTCGACCAGGTGCGCGACGTCCCGGCGCGGACCGAGGGCTGCGAGGAATGTCTGAAGACGGGGCGCCGATGGGTGCACCTCCGCATGTGCCGCAGCTGCGGCCACGTCGGCTGCTGCGACTCCTCGCCCAACCGCCACGCAACGGCTCACTTCCTGGAGACGGGCCACCCCATCGTGCGCTCGGCCGAGCCCGGTGAGTCCTGGTCGTGGTGCTTCGTGGACGAGACGGTGATTTGAGCGCGGAGGTCGCTCCCGGCGGCGCGACGGTTCGGGTGGCCGGGTTCGCCGGGAGCCTCCGGAAGGCATCGTTCAACCGCGCGCTCCTGCGCGCGGCGGTCGAGCTCGCGCCCGAGGGGATGACGATCGGCATGCTCGAGATCGGCGGGATCCCCGTCTACGACGCCGACGTGGAGGCAGAGGGCGATCCGCCGCCGGTGGCGGAGTTCAAGCGCGCCGTGGGCGCCGCCGACGGTCTCCTCATCGCGACTCCCGAGTACAACCACGGCGTTCCGGGCGTTACCAAGAACGTCATCGACTGGGCGAGCCGCCCGCCGCGCAGCAGCGTGCTCGACGGGAAGCCCGTGGCAGTGATGGGCGCGACGCCGGGGATGTGGGGGACCGCCCGCGGCCAGGCCCAGCTCAGGCAGGCGTTCACGTTCACGAACTCGTACGCGATGCCGCAGCCGGAGATCCTGGTGGCACGGGCAGGCGAGAAGTTCGACGCCGACGGCCGGCTGGTCGACGACACGACGCGCGAGTACCTGGCGAAGTTCCTGGCCGCGTTCGCGGCCTGGATCGCGCGGGTCGGGGACGGTCGTTGAACTGCCCGGCCAGGCGCGTCTCCGCGGAGACGCGGCAATCCTCCATGCCCGAATGGACGACCATGGACCGTATGCTCTCCATTGCCGCCTTGCTTACCGCGCTGTCCGCGGCTGGGCTGCTGCTGTCGGTCGCTTCCGTCGCCGCGCAGAGCGGCGCATCCGGCGGTTCGGTCGCCGCGCTGCCCGCTGGCCTCGTCGAGTACGAGGTCGATCCCCCGCACACCCAGGTCATGTTCAAGGTCCGGCACATGGGGGTGTCGACGGTCACGGGGAGGTTCAACCGCTTCGCGGGCACGTTCGCGTACGACCCCGCGAACCCCGCGGCCTCATGGCTCACGGCCACGATCGACGCGGCGAGCATCGATACCGACAACGACCGGCGCGACAACCACCTCCGCTCGGCCGACTTCTTCGCCGCGGACTCCTATCCGACCCTGACGTTCCAGAGCACCAGCGTGGAGTCGACCGGAGAGGGGCGGCTGAGCGTCGCGGGCGACCTGTCGATTCGCGGGGTGACGAGGCCGGTGGTGCTCGACGTGACGCTGGAGGGCGCCGCCCTCGGGCAGGGTGGGAGGCCGATCACGGGCTGGACAGCGGAGGCCACGATCGACCGCATGGACTACGGGCTCCGCTGGAACCGCCTGACGGAAGCCGGCGGCTGGGTCGTCGCCGACGAGATCCGGATCGTTCTCGAGGTGGAGGCCAGGGCGGCGCAGCCCTAGCCATTTCTTGCCATGGCGGTTACCATCGCCCGGATGGTGATCGACCAACCGGGGCCGCCTGGCGATCCCCATCCCGCTCCCGAGAATCGCAGAGCCTTCGCCCTCCTCGCGCTGACCGCGCTGGGGGTCGTCTATGGCGACATCGGGACGAGCCCCCTCTATGCGCTTCGCCAGAGCTTCTACGGGCCGCACCGCGTTCCCGTCAACGAGGCCAACGTCCTCGGCATCCTCTCGCTCGTGTTCTGGACACTGACGATCGTCGTCACGCTCAAGTACCTGGTGTACGTGATTCGCGCCGACAACCGCGGCGAAGGCGGGATCCTCGCGCTGACCGCCCTGGTGCGAAGCCAGGTCAGCGGGCGCGTGCACTGGTTCGTCGTCACGCTCGGGCTATTCGGCGCCGCGCTCCTCTACGGCGACGGGATGATCACGCCCGCGATCTCCGTGCTGGGCGCCGTCGAGGGGCTGGAGGTGGCCGCCCCCGCCCTGACCCACTGGATCGTGCCCATCACGGTTGTGATCCTGATCGGCATGTTCTCGCTTCAGCGGTTCGGGACGGCGACGGTGGGAGCGGTCTTCGGTCCGGTGATGATCATCTGGTTCCTGACCCTCACCGTCCTCGGCATCCGGGGGATCCTCGAGGAGCCCGGGGTCGTCGCGGCGATCAATCCGTTGCATGCGATACGCTTCTTCGCCCTCAACGGCTATGAAGGCTTCCTCGTCCTCGGCGCGGTCTTCCTGGTGGCGACGGGCGGGGAGACGCTCTACGCCGATTTGGGCCACTTCGGCGCCAGGCCGATCCGGCTCAACTGGTTCGTTCTCGTCGGACCGGCGCTACTCCTCAACTACTTCGGCCAGGGCGCGCTCGTCCTGTCGAACCCGGACGCGGCGCAGAACCCGTTCTATCGGCTGGCTCCCCAGTGGGGGCTCTACCCGCTGCTGGTCCTGGCCACGATGGCGGCGATCATCGCCTCCCAGGCCGTCATCTCCGGCGCGTTCTCGCTGACCCGGCAGGCCGTCCAGCTCGGCTACCTGCCGCGGGTGGCGATCGTCCACACCTCGGCCCGGACGATCGGGCAGATCTACATCCCCGCCGTGAACCGCGCGCTCATGCTTGCGACGATCGCGATCGTCATCGGGTTCGGATCCTCGACGAACCTGGCGAGCGCGTATGGCGTGGCGGTGACGACGACGATGGTGATCACGACCCTCCTCGCGTACTTCGTGGCGCGGAGGATCTGGGGCTGGAAGTTGCTCGCCGCCGGGATCGTGACGGGTGGTTTCCTGTTCTTCGACCTCACGTACTTCAGCGCGAATATCATCAAGGTCGCGCAGGGGGGCTGGCTGCCGCTCTCGGTGGCGGCGGTGATCCTGGCGGTGATGACGACGTGGCAGAAGGGCCGCGTGCTCCTCATGGAGCGAGGCGCGACCGGGTTCACCGTCGAGGACCTGATCGAGGACATCGGACGGAGCTCGGTCGCGCGCGTCCCCGGCGCAGCGATCTTCCTCTACGCGGACGCCACGCAGATCCCCACCGCACTCCTCCACAACCTGAAGCACAACAAGGTCCTCCACTCGCAGAACGTGTTCCTCACCGTGGAGAACGAGGAGATCCCGTATGTCTCCGACGATGAGCGGGTGACCATTCAGGACCTTGGAGCGAACTTCCACCGCATCGTCGCGCGCTACGGCTTCATGGAGGACCCCGACGTGCCGTGGATCCTCGAGGACGCGAAGAAACGCGGGCTCGAGCTGGCGCGCGGGATGCCGACCTACATGCTGAGCCGGAACACGGTCATCCCGTCGAAGGAGCCGACCATGGCGCGTTGGCGGGAGCGGCTGTTCATCTTCCTGAACGGAAACGCGCTGCGCCCGACCCAGTTCTTCCGCATCCCGCCCAACCAGGTCGTGGAGATCGGCCGCCAGGTCTCGCTGTAGTCCACAAAGGAAGGGGTAGCGCAGGGCCCCGAACGTAGCGACGTTTCCCCTATGGCCGAAGAGAGCGCGATCCACGCGGACCCGAGCGCGCCGATCGACGTCGAGGTTGTCGGAGAGACCCCGCACGTCCTCGCCTACAAGGTGTGGACGAAGGCGCCGGGCCGGGATCGCTGGACCGTTGCGGCCGAGGGCCACTCCGAGGACGGGGTTCCCGATGCCCACGCGGTCGGGCCGCTGGCGCTGGGAACCCTGGTCGCGTGGTGGCTCGGTGTGGGCGGACCGCCCCAGTCCTGGTTCCGCGCGACCATCCGCTTCCGGCAGGGCGGCGTGGCCCTGGAGGGCGGCGAGCGGCGCATGCGTGGCCGCACCGGGAGCCGCGGCGGCGCGGTCCGGAGCGGGGAGGCGCCGATCGCGTGAAATGCCGGGATCGCGAGAACGGGAAGCGATCGGCGTGAAGGGGTTGCGCCGCAACGCGATCGTCCTGCACGCGGCGTTCCTGCTCGCGCCGTGCGCGCTGCGCGCGCAGGACGAAGTTCCCGAGCTCGTGACCGCCGTTCCCGAGACGCCCGCGCTGGCCTTTCTCGATGCGACGACGGCCCGCGTCCTGCGGCCCGGCTCGGTGCGCGACTTCGCCCTGGCGCTGCTCTCCGGCACCGGCGAGTCCGGCACCGCGCGGCAGGGCTTCGCGGTCGAGTCGACCCCCTGGCTGTTCGTTCCCGGAATCGCGATCGACGGCCGGCGCTATCGCGAGAGCCGGCTCGCCTTCATGCTCGCCAACGCGCAGCTCTCGCTCGGCACCGCGCGCGCCGATGGGGAGGAGGCGGACACGGACCTCGCGCTGGGGCTCCGGTTCACACTCGCCGACCGCGGCGACCCGCTCCGGTCGGAGGCCTTCCGTCAGGTGCTCGGCGAGGCGCTGCTCGAGTGCGCGCCAACCCAGCCCGACCCGACCCCGAGCGAAGCCTGCGTGGGGCGCGAGACCGAGGAGGCGTACGAGGCGTGGACCGCAGACCACTGGAACGCGGCGCGACTGGCGATCGCGGTCGCCTGGGGTGTGCGGCTGGAGGAATCCGAGCTCGACGAGCGCGACTACGCGGGTTGGAGCGGGTGGGTGATCGGATCGGCACCGCTCGGCCGCCGCGGCCAGTTGATCGGACAGCTCGCGCGGGAATACCGGCCCCGTCTCGCCGACGAGGCGGAGCTCAGGGAATGGTCGCTGGGAACGCGCGCGCTGGCGGGAAGTTCTCGCCTGAACGGGTTCGTCGAAGCCCTCGTCGTATCGCGCGATGGGCGCGTACGGGAGGGTGAGCCGACTCCGGA
The DNA here is from genome assembly GCA_035687725.1 of Gemmatimonadota bacterium. Classification (GTDB taxonomy): domain Bacteria; phylum Gemmatimonadota; class Gemmatimonadetes; order JACCXV01; family JAHWKZ01; genus JAICNR01. Next base: position 2,233 of record DASRVB010000076.1, on the reverse strand, counting down.
GAACGGCGAGAGCGGGATCTGGTCGGCGGGCGTCGAGGCACGGGTGGCTGAAGGTCTCTGGGCCTCGGCCGGCTTCGGCAGCCGTTTCGCCACGAGCCTGGGGACGGCGGAGAAGACCTTCGTCGTGCTGGGCATCCGCTGGGGGATCTCGAGTGCCGCGCGAATCGAGGCCCTGCGGAGCGTGGGCACTCCGTAGTCCGACGCTTCACGCGCGCACCGACGACCGTCACCCAGCGAACAGACGCGCCCTCAAATATGCGCTACAGTAGAGTTGCCCAGGCGCATGTTCGAGACCGATGCGCTGATCACGCCCATACAATTCCTGCACGCCGAGGTCGTCGACCGATGCATTCGATCCTGTGCAACATCCGAAGGAACACCGTGGTGCAGGTTACGAAGCCCCCGCAGAGCTCGTGGCGATACCATTGGCACGAGCTCTTCCCGATCGCACGCGCCCGGGAGGACGACGCGAAGGACTTCTACCTGCCGGCCGTCGAGCCTGGCCTGGCGCGCCGCGCGCTCTGCTCGCGCCTCAGGGAGGCCCTGGTCGACCTCCAACCGCGGGTGGGCTCCTCCGTCGTCGTGGAGGGATATGTCGTCCAGGTGTTCGAGGACGGTGGGGATTTTCTTCCCGCGACCCTGGACGCCGACCTCGACGCCATCATCGCGTCGATCGCACCGGAACCGAGGCACGGCCCGCGACAGTCGACCCGCAAGCCGCCGCTGTCGCTGAGCGCGTGAGCCGGACCGCTCCTCGCAAGGCGCGGTCGCGACACACCTAGCTCTCGTCCTCCGCTCCGAACTGAGCGAAGCCGACCACGTTGCCGCCCGGCTCGCGAACGAAGATCTCCTCCGACCCGTAGAACGTCTTCCTGCGCGGGACGAGCAACTCGTACTCCGCGACGGCCTCCTCGATCGCGCTCAGGTCCTCGACCTCGATGTACAGGAGCGAAGCGCCGGCCGGAGGGGCGGCCGCGGGCACGTCGGACTTGATGCTCGCGACCGTCTGCATCATGACCTCGTAACCGTCCTTCTCGAGGATGACGAAGCCGAGCGCGTCCTCGTGCGGGACCTCGACGGTCCTGGTGAAACCCAGGGCGTCCACCCAGAAGGCAAGCGAGGGCTCGATCGCCTCGACGGCGAGAAGCGGCGTCAGCTTCTTCATGGGAGTCCTTTCGCCAGCGTGGCACGGTTGCGCCTGCCCGTAGACGTCCGGTATCTAGCACTCGTGGGAGGGGCGCCGCCAACGGGAAGTCTCGATGCCCCGGCCGCCCGGGTCCCGAACCCGGCCTCCCAAGCCATTTCCGGCCACGGGGTACCATCCCGCGCGTGCAACGGTCGGGAGCCGGCCCGTGTCCAACGGGTCGAGAATGATGGACGGAGACCGGTACCGGGAGACGGGTGAGCGAGCGGGAACTGATCGAGCGCGCGCGGAAGGGCGACCCGGCCGCGGAACGGCAGATCTACGACGCGCACGTCGACCGGGTCTTCCGCCTGGCGTACCGGATGTGCGGACGCGGCGACCTGGCCGAGGACTTCGCCCAGGAGACCTTCGTCAAGGCCTTCGCCGCGTTGGGCGAGTTCCGCGGCGACTCGTCGCTGTCGACCTGGCTGCACGCGATCGCGACCCGCGTGGTGCTGAACGGGCTGCGGTCGGTCAAGCGCCACGAGACCCGCGCCGAGCCGCTCGAGGCGGCCGATCGCCAGGAATCGACGCCCGAGCCGCCCGACCCGGACCTGAAGAGCCGGCTGACCGCGGCGCTAGACGGGCTGGAGGATCACTACCGGATCGTAGTGGTCATGCACGACCTGGAGGGCTATACGCACGACGAGATCGGGGCGGCACTCGGCATCGCGGAAGGATCGTCCAAGGCGCGCCTCTCACGGGCGCGCGCGATGCTGCGCGAGGAGTTGGCCTCGTACGCGATGGAATGGATGGGATGAACCGATGAGCGACGAGAAGATCGGCCAGTTCCTGCGCCGGCATGCGGCGCTCTACCACGATCCCCCCGCCACGCCGCGGGACGCGCTGTGGTCGCGGATCGAGACCGAGCGGGGGAAGGAGGGCGGCGGGTCCGGCGGGGACGGCCGCGTGATCCCGCTGGCGCCGCGCAGGAACTGGTGGCTGGGAGCCCTCGCGGTCGCCGCGGTGCTCGCGCTCGGCATCGCCCTGGGGCGGATCTCGATGCGCCAGGAGGTCGAACGGCAGGGCGCCGCGGGACCGCCCGTGGCG
>DASRVB010000075.1:0-2420 GCA_035687725.1 Gemmatimonadota bacterium | reverse complement strand
CTGCTCACATGGCAGCCGCCACAGAGCTCCACGGAGGCGCCCTCGCCGATCGTGACGACCCGCACGGTGTCGCCGTACTTCTCACCGAAGAGCGCCATCGCGCCGCGGGCGCGCGCCTCGGCAATGGGGACGACCTCCTTCGTCACCGGCAGGTCGGCCAGCACCCAGCGGTTGGCCTCGTCCTCGATCGCTTGTATCTCGGCTGGACTGAGCGGCGTCGGGCTCAAGAAGTCGAACCGCATCCGCTCGGGCGCGACCAGCGATCCGGCCTGACGCACGTGGTCGCCGATCCGCTCACGCAGGATCGCATGGAGGACATGGGTCACCGTATGGTGACGCTCGATGTCCGCGCGGCGCTCCGCATCCACCGTCGCGCGGACGGCCGCACCCTCGACCACCCTGGAGGAATCCCCCTCGACCAGTTCGGCGACCGGAACGAATGCGGTACCGTCGCGCCGCACGTCGAGGACGCGCAGAGTGAATCCATTCCCCTGGATCGTGCCAGTGTCGGCGACCTGCCCTCCACCCGTGGCGTAGAAGGGGTTTTCCTTCAATACAAGCCACATGCGGCCCTCAGTCTCCTCAACGGCCTCGATTGTGGTCTTCACATCCAGGCTTTCATAGCCAACAAATTCGGATTGGTGGCCGATCAAAACTTCTGGCGGATACCCTGTGACTGTGATCTCGGCGGTTCCCGGCGTTACGAATTGGCTGCCCGCGCGCGACTGTTCGCGCTGTCGCTCCATTGCCGCCGCGTACCCCGCGTGATCGATGCCGTGTCCGCGCTCGCGGGCGATCAGCTCGGTGAGATCCGAGGGAACGCCATAGGTGTCGAAAAGGCGGAACACGACCTCTCCGGGCATGGACGCATCAGGGGCCAGCTTCGAGAGCTCCTCGTCGAGGATCCCCATGCCGCGATCGATCGTCAGGAGGAATCGCTCCTCCTCGGCGCGGAGGATCGACACGATGCTCGACTCGTGGTCGAGGAGTTCGGGATACGCCGAGCCCATTTCCGCCGCAACGACTGGCGCGATGTCGCAGAGGACGGGCTCGGATACGTCCAGCAGCCAGTAGTGACGCACCGCGCGGCGGATGATCCGCCGCAGGACGTAGCCCCGGCCCTCGTTCGAGGGATACACGCCGTCCGCGATCAGGAAGGCGGCGGCACGCACGTGGTCGGCCAGCACCCGAAACGAAACTCCAGTCTCCCCTTCCGCCTCGTACGGGTGCCCGATCCGCGCCTCGATCGCATGGAGGATTGGCGTGAAGAGATCGCTCTCGTAGTTCGAGTACCTGTCCTGGACGACCGCCGCGATCCGCTCCAGTCCCATGCCGGTATCGACGGAGGGCTTGGGCAGTGGCGTCAGTGTGCCGTCCGCCGAGCGGTCGAACTGCATGAACACGAGGTTCCATATCTCGAGATAGCGCTCCTCGTTGTCGGCCGGCGTTCCCTCTCCGTGCTCGGGTCCGAAGTCCCAGAAGATCTCCGAGCAGGGCCCGCAGGGACCGGTCTCTCCCATCGCCCAGAAGTTGCTTTCGTCCCCCATCCGGAGGACGCGCGCGGCCGGCATCGGCGTGACCTCGGGCCAGAGTGCTGCCGCCTCGTCGTCGTCCCGGTGCACCGTGGCCCATAGCCGATCGGTGGAAAGCCCCAGATCCTCGGTAAGAAACTCCCACGCGAACGCGATCGCTTCCTTCTTGAAGTAGTCGCCGAACGAGAAGTTGCCTAGCATCTCGAAGAACGTGTGATGCCTGGGCGTGTAGCCGACGTTCTCGAAGTCGTTGTGCTTCCCCGAGACACGCAGGCACTTCTGCGACGTGACCGCCCGCTCGTAGGACACTTTCCGTGCACCCGTGAACACGTCCTTGAACTGGACCATGCCGGCGTTCACGAACAGAAGCGTGGGGTCGTCCTGAGGGACGAGCGGGGACGAGGCGACGCGCTCGTGCGAGCGCGACGCGAAGTAATCCAGGAAGCGGCGGCGGATCTCGTGGCCTGTCATTGAGCCCGTTAAGCTACCGGTGCTCCGGAACCCGCGCACCAGCGTTACCGGCGAGCGATCCCGCTGGACGGCCCAGCCTTTCCCAATGGCGAATGTGGAAAAACCCCCGCCAGAGCGGCTCTCTCACTGCCAGAATGACTGGGGGACCGGGGTAACAAGGCGAGCGCACGTCTCCGCGGAGACGTCTCAACCTCGTCCTCCCGCCGCTACAGCCAGCGCTCCCAGCCGCTGTAATCAGTGGCGATCCCGTGCGGGAAGCGCGCGCGGTAGTCGCGGTAGCGGGCCAGCGCCCGCGCGTGGCGCCGGTCGGACGCCGCGAGCGGCGCGTGGTGCGCGGCGAACAGCGCCCGCTCCACCGACCAGACGTTGCCGTCGCCCAGGCGCCAGTCCGCGCGCGTGAGCTCATCCAGATGGAAC
>DASRVB010000074.1:0-11653 GCA_035687725.1 Gemmatimonadota bacterium | reverse complement strand
TTCTCCGCGGTCGACGCTCTCCTTCGTCAGGAGGTTCCATGACCTTCACGCTGCTCGCGGCGCAAGCTCGCGTCGTTCAGGTCACCGCGGTCCTGCTCGCGCTCGCCTGCGCGGCCCCGCCCCCCGCGAACCCGCCCGCGGGTGAGCCGCCGCCCGAGGCGTCGGAGACCGCGCAGACGGACCGGCCGTCGGGGGTCGTCAGCTCGACGGGCTACCTGTCGTGGGAGGACCTGAGCGTCCGCATGGTGGGCCAGGGTGGCCCGGCGGCCGGACTCAGGATCGACGTAACGACGCTGAACCCCGACGCCGTGCGGCTCGCGTCGGACGACATCCGGAGCTACCTGAGCGACCAGCGCGCCCGGATCGCCGAGCGCGTGCCGGGCGAGGACGCCGAGCGGCTGACCGCGTTCCTCGTCGGGTACACCGGGTTCGAGAAGGAAGTGAGCTTCGACCCGACGCGGCTCCAGATCCGCAGCGAGGGATCCACGTACTACCCGCGGAACATCCTGCCGGTCAGCGCGAAGTTCGACCGCCGCGTGGTCGACCTCTACGAGACCGTCTACGGGATCTACCTCTTCCCCGAAGGGCTCGACCTCATCGCGACACTGGAGTTCCAGTACGGCGATCTGTCGTCCGGGGGCGCCTGGCGCGAGGTCGTCCGGCGCGTCCAGCGCGCGAAGACGCAGCGCCAGAGCGACCGGAGGTGAGCCGGCGGGTCCTCGTCACCGGGGCGAGCCGCGGCATCGGACTGGAGTACGCGCGTCAGTGGCTCGGCGCCGGCGCCCGCGTGTTCGCGCTGGCACGCGACCCCGAGGGCTCCGACGGGCTCATGGCGCTCGCCTCCAGCCAACCGGGCCGGCTCGTGCCGGTACGGTGCGACGTCGCGGAGGACGCGTCCGTGGCCGAGGCCCGCCGCCGGGTCGGCGAGGAGACCGACGGGCTCGAGATCCTGATCAACAACGCCGGTGTCATGGGATCCCACGAGGAGCTCGCGTCGCTCGACCTGGACCTCGTGCGGCGAACGTTCGAGGTCAACGCGGTCGGTCCGATCCGCGTCACCCGCGCCTTCCTCGACCTGCTCCGCGCCGGCGATCGCCCCCGACGGATCGTCAACATGACGTCGCTCATGGGATCGATCGACGACAACCGTAGCGGCGACGCGTACGCCTACCGGATGAGCAAGGCCGCGCTCAACATGGCGACCCGCAGCATGGCTATCGACCTGTCGGGCGACGGGATCGTGGCGGTCGTGCTCCATCCCGGTTGGGTCCGGACAGCCATGGGAGGCCGGAGCGCCCCGACTCCCGTCGAGGAGGCGGCGTCGTCGCTCGTTCGCACGATCGAGGCGCTCGAAATGGACCGCTCGGGCGGCTTCTACGATCGCGACGGCAAGCCGCTGCCCTGGTAGGCCTCAGGCGGCATAGCGCTCCTCGACCGTGGCCACGAAGAGCGCCGTGCCCGCGAGCCCGATCGCTCCCGCGACGAAGAAGGGCGTGGCGGGGGACACCCGCCACAACAGGCCGCCGATCGCCGCGGCGGGGGTGACCGACAGCCCGCGCACCAGATAGTAGAGTCCCACCGTCCTCCCACGGAGATCCGCGTCCGCGGCATCCACGATCATCGCCTTCCGCGACGGCTCGCCGATCTCCCTCAGACCTCCCACCACGAACGCGAGCGCCATGGCGGCGAATCCGCTCGCCAGCGCGACCGTCACGGGAAACAGCGCGAAGGCGAGGAACGTGGCGGTGACGAACGGCTTCCTGCCGATCCTGTCGGCCATCCGCGCGGCGGGGAAATAGACGACGATCGCGGTCGCGACCTGGATCGCGAGGAGCAGGCTGAACGCAGGCACCGACAAGCCGCGAATGGAGGTGACGTAGAGGATGACGAACACCCCGGCCATCCCCTCGCAGGTGCGGATGACGATGTCGGAGAGGAGAAGCCGCCGCAGACCAGGGTCGAACGAGCCCCACACTCCGGCGAGACGCATGGGACGCGTGGGCAGGGCGGGAAGATCCATGCGGGCGACGACGAGCAGCGTGAGCGCGGCAAGGACGAGCGTGGCCGCGAAGCCGATTCGCATTCCGACCACGACGCCGAGGGCGCCGATCAGCGCTCCGCCGACGACGGGCGAGACCAGTCGCGGGATCCGCCGCAGGATCGCCTGCACGGTGAACCCCATCGCCCGGCGACCGCGTGGGAGCGCGTCGGCGATGACCGCGAACGTTGCGGGGCTCGCCATGCTGTTCCAGCCCGCGGCGAGCGCGAGGCCGGCGAACACCCATGGCCATGACGGACTCAACAGATAGATCAGGTAGCCGAGCGAGGCGACCGCGATGAAGACCGGGAACGCGCGCCGGCGGCCGAGGCGATCGGCGATCGTCCCGCCGGGAAACTGGTAGACCGCGTCGAAGAAGTCCTCCGCGGCGCCGTACAGGCCGATGGCGAACGCGCCCGCGCCGAGCGCCTCCAGGTACTTCGGCACGAAGCGCTTCCAGAGCTCTTCGCCGAACCCGAGCAGGAACACCGCGCCCGCCGCGGAGGCGACGTTGCGCTCGAGCGCGAGCCGATCGCGCCAGCCGCGGAGCGGCTCGCCCGGGGCGTGGCTAGAGCCCGTACTGCTTGAGCTTGCGGTACAGGGTTCGTTCGCCGATCCCGAGCATGTCCGCCGCGCGACGGCGATTTCCCTCGACGGATGCCAGCGTCCGCGCGATCGCCTCTTTCTCGAGGTCTTCGAGCGACATCCCGACCTCGAAGCGCACCCCGTTCCCCGAGCGTGTCACGGAGCTCGCCGACGCGGCTTCCACGCGTGCTGCCCCCACATCCCGAGGCGGCGACGCCTCCAAGGGCGCCTGCTCGACCTCGGCGGCGCCGTCCGACTCCACCTCGACGGCCTCCAGCCACTGGGGTGTCGACGACTCGCGGAGCATTTCGCGGAGCCGCGCCTGCTCGTGCCGGACCGCATCGAGGTCGCTCTTGAGATCGCGATAGAAGTAGCTGAGGAGGGCTTCCACCCGCCGGGTGGAGGGGCCGGACTCCTCCCCTTCCCCATCGGCGAGCGCGACCGGGAGGAGCCGCTCCGGGTTGGCGCGCGCGAAAATGTCGGCCGGGATGTCGCGCGGGCGGATCCGAGTACCGGGCGTCAGGACCAGCATGCTCTCGACCAGGTTCCGGAGCTCGCGAACGTTCCCCTGCCAGTCGTAGTTCTGGAGGATCTCCATCGCCTCGTCGGTGATTCCGATGAACTCGCGGTCGTTCTCGCGGCAGAACTCCTGGACGAAGTGGTGGATGAGGAGCGGGATGTCCTCGCGCCGCTCGCGAAGCGGCGGCATGCGGATCGAGAGCACGGCCAGCCGGTAGTAGAGGTCGCGACGGAAGCGCCCCGCGCGGACCTCCTCCTCGAGATTCTTGTTCGTGGCGGCGATCACGCGCACGTCGACCTTGATCGGGGCCGAGCCGCCGACTCGCATGAACTCGCGCTCCTCGAGGACCCGGAGGAGCTTGACCTGCGTGGCGGTCGGCATCTCGGCGACCTCGTCGAGGAAGAGCGTCCCCCGATCGGCGATCTCGAAGCGGCCCTTCCGAAGCGACGTGGCCCCCGTGAACGACCCCTTCTCGTGCCCGAAGAGCTCGGACTCGAGCAGGCTCTCGGCGAGGGCCGCGCAGTTGACCGCGATGAACGGCCGCGCCGAGCGCGGCGACAGGTCATGGATCGCGCGCGCGACGAGCTCCTTGCCGGTCCCACTCTCGCCCTCGATCAGCACCGTCGAGTTGACCGGCGCGTACTGGGCGACCCGCTCGAGCACGACCTTGACGGCCTCGGATCGGCCGACGATGCGCGTCCGGCCGACGAGCTCCTCGCGCGCCAGGAGGCGCCGCGCGACCAGCTTGAGCTCGTCGGGGTCGAACGGCTTGGGGAGCACCTCGTCGATCCCGCGCAGGCGCCACCGCTCGACGCGCTCGACGTCCATGCGGTCGGCGAGCGCGATCACCGCGGTCCGCCCGGCGGCGCCGGCGAGCTGGTCGAGGAACTTCCGCACCGCAGGCTCGTCGAGCCCGCCGGTCAGAACGACCAGCGAGACCCCGTCCTCCGCGAGCACGCGCTCGCCGATCTCGCGCAGCGAGTCGATCACGTCGATCCGGTGGCCCGCCTGGCCCAGAGCGCGCTCGGCGCGGACCGCGTACTCGGGGTCGTAGCGACTGACGAGGATGCTCACGGCGGACCTGCTGCGGGATTTCGGGGCTCGGCGGCCGCGTGCGCCGCGTCGGCGTACTCTTCGCCGGCGATGAGCGCGATCGCGTGATCGAGGACGGGCGCCAGCGTGCGGAGGCCGCTCTCGGCTCCGCGCGGGCTCCCGGGAAGGTTGACGATCAGAGTCCGGCCGCGGACGGCGGCGATGGCACGCGAGAGCATGGCATGGGGCGTTTCGCCGAGGCCCGCCGCGCGCAGGGCCTCGGCGATCCCCGGAACCTCGCGGTCCGCGACCGAGCGGGTGGCGTCCGGGGTCACGTCGCGTGGCGAGAGGCCGGTTCCGCCCGTCGTCAGGATGAGCCGGATCCCGCGTCCGACGAGGTCCGCGAGGACCGCGGCGATCGCGGCCACCTCGTCGGGGACGATCCGCCGTTCCGACACCTCCCAGCCGAGCTCCTCGAGGAGCCCGGTCAGGCGGGGCCCGCTCTCGTCCTCCCGCTCACCCGCGGCGGACCGGTCGCTGACCGTCACGACCGCGGCGCGCCGTTGCCATGCCATTTCGGCAGTCATTGAGCGAAGATACGGAGCCGGCCCCAGGACGCCAGCAGGGATTGCTGCGGGGCTACTGGGACCAGAGACCCAGGGTCTGTCGGCGGGCGTTTTGCTCGGCGCTCCGCAGCTCGTCGAGCTTGGCACGGTTCGCCGTGCTGAACTCGACGTAGGCGTAGCCGCCTTCGACCAGGCGCTTGTTGAGGAGCGAGCCGTCCGGCAGGTAGGCGTAGGCGAGCCATCGCCCCTCGCTGTCGCGCGGATTCCTGTCGTATTCGAGGCGCAGCTCGGTCCCTTTGGGGAGGAGCCCCACGACGAACGCCCGCGCCTCGTCGCCGAAGCGGCCGCGGTCGGGGACGTCGACGAGGAGGAGCCGGACCATCACGCCGTCCTCGCAGTTGATGGTGTCGCCGTCCAGCACGTAGATGACCTTGCACGTCGTGGGGACCTGGCTGACCGGCTGCTCGACGGACCCCTGTGCCGGAGCCGATCCGGGCAGGAGCGCGAGCGCGGCGAGGAGCGCCGCGGAAAGCGTCAGATGTCGCATCGGATCTCCCGCTGAAGAAAGGATTCCCTTCGTCTACCCGCGATACCCCTCCACCGTTCCACCCGCGCCTTCGGGACGCCGGCGCGACCGCGCGTGCCGGCCCGCGCCCCAGAGGAACGCCACCCCGCAATATGCCAGGTACAGCCAGTGGAGCGGCACCGCGGCGAGCGCGAACGGGAGCCCGCCCCGGCGCGCCAGGAAGCGGTAGAGATCGCGGTGCGCGACGGCCAGCCACACCGCGGAGGCCGCCGCGGGAACGAGCGCGGACGGACGCCACGGGGCCGCCGCGAGCATGGCGATCAGCAGCCAGATGGCGACCACGCTGAACCGCTCGCGCCACCGCACGTTGAGCTCATTGGGGATGCCGCCGCGGCTCAGCAAGAGCTCGGTCCACGGCACCCCGCGATCGAGGATGTCGGACCGCAGGAGGCCGGCCATTGTCCAGGCCTTCAGGTGCTTGACCGTGAGGTCCGGCTGGAATCGGATCCGGTAGCCCACGTCGGTCAGGCGGTAGCCGAGCTCGATGTCCTCGATGCTGGGTCGCGGGTAGCGGCGCTCGTCGAACCCGCCCACGGCGAGGAAGGCATCCCGCCGCACGGCCCCGCATCCGGCCCAGAAGCTCCGCGCGGTCGCGCCCGCGCTCTGGTGCACGTAGTGGTGATACAAGTTCTTGTAGCGGGCCACGAACCCGCCCGCGGCCGGGGAGTCGTCGTAGCTTCCGAAGATGGCGTCGGCGTCCCCACTTCGGGCCGCGACCGCCGCGACGGCCAGCGTATCGGGCGTCACCTCGCAGTCGGCATCCACGAAGAGGAGCCACTCGCCGCGAGCGCTCCGCGCGCCGAGATTCCGCGCTGCGCCCGGTCCCCGTGCGCCGGATGTCCGGAGGAGACGCGCGCCCGCGGCCCCGGCCATCGCAACCGAGTCGTCGACGGAGCCGTCGTCCACGACGATCAGCTCGACACTCGCGTCGAGCGCTACCTCGAGGGCGGAGAGGCACCGGGCGAACGCCTCTCCCCCGTCGCGGACGGGCACGATCACCGAGAGATGAGGAGCGCTCTCCATGCGAAGGGCAAGATACAGCCGGGAGCCGCCGTGCGGGTTCTTCTGATCAACGACTACGGCGGCCCCTACGCGGGCGCCGAGACCCTGACCCTCGGGCTTCGCGCGGCGCTCCGCGAGCGCGGGCACGAGGCGCGTCTGCTCGCGAGCGGCGCACGGCTCCTGCCCGGCGAGAACCTGGCGGACTACCGCTGCGCGGGGACGACCTCGCGGCTCCAGCCCCTCTTCGAGGCCTGGAACCCGTCGGCCGCACGGGCGGTTCGCCGGGCGATCGCGGAGTTCCGCCCCGACGTCGCCCACGTCTCGATGTTCCTCTGGCAGCTCTCGCCCTCGATCCTGCGGCACCTCCGCGACCTGCCCGCGGTGTACCACGTGATGACCTACAAGCCGGTCTGCCCGACGGGGACCAAGGTGCTGCCCGACGGGGGCCCGTGCCGGCACGCACCGGGGCGCGTCTGCCGGTCGGGCGGCTGCCAGGCGTGGCCGAGCTGGCTCGCACGCGCGGCGCAGCAGCGCATGTGGCGGGGCTGGCAGGGGGCGTTCGACCGCATCGTGCCGATCAGCGAGAGCGTCGCGATCCGTCTCCGCGAGGCGGGGATCGCGGCCGAGCCGCCCGTCTCTCCCGGGGTTCCCGTGCGCGAGCCGAGGCCGCCCCTCTCCGACCCGCCGCTCGTGGCGTTCGCCGGCCGGCTCGCGCGTGAGAAGGGGGTCGACACGCTCCTGGGGGCCATGCCGGCCGTCCTCGCGCGCGTTCCGGATGCACGACTTCTCGTCGCCGGCGACGGACCCGACGGCTCCCGGCTCCGCGCGCTCGCCGCCCGGCTCGGGATCGAAGACCGCACCCGCTTCCTCGGCCATCTCGCCGCACGCGAGCTCGACGCCGCGCTCTCGCCGGCATGGGTGCAGGCCGTCCCCTCGCTCTGGCACGAGCCCTTCGGGCTCGTGGCGCCCGAGGCGATGATGCGCGGGACGGCCGTCGTGGGCACCGTGGCCGGGGGCCTCCAGGAAACCGTCGTCGACGGGGAGACGGGGCTTCTGGTTCCCATCGGAGACTCGGACGCGCTGGCGGCGGCGCTCGTGCGCGTCCTGTCATCGCGGGAAACGGCCGAGGCGATGGGGGCGGCCGGCCGGCGGCGGGCGATCGACAGGTTCGGGGAGTCCGCGTTCGTGGACGCCTTCCTCGAGATCTATCGGGAGATGCTCGCCGCTTGAGCCCGATGTCGGAGCCGTCCCTGTCGGTCGTGATCGTGACGCACTGCGATTACGATGCGATCGCGCGGCCGATCCGCCATCTCGCCGCGCAGACGATCCGGGACAGGATCGAGCTTCTCGTCGTGGCAACCACGAGCGACGCAGTCCGCGACGGCATCGAACACGCGAGGGCCGCCGGGTTCCAGGACGTGCGCGTCGTCGAGCACGGCCGGGTCGTGGAGCGGGGGGTCGCGGCGGCCTCCGGAGTCCGGGCCTCGCGCGCGCCGATCGTCGGATTCGTCGAGAATCACAGCTTCCCGGCCCCCCACTGGGCGGAGGCGCTGCTCCGGGCGCACGAGGGGCCGTGGGCGATCGTCGGACCGGTGGTCGAGAACGCCAATCCCGTCACGCGGACGAGCGTCGTGAACTTCGCGGTGACCTATGGTCCATGGACGGGGCGGCGGGAGGCGGGCGAGGTGGATCTCCTGCCCTTCCACAACAGCGCCTACAAGCGCGCCTGGCTGGATGGCTTCGGCGACCGGCTGGGGTCCATGCTGGACGACGAGTACCGGCTCCAGGCCGAAGTCCGCGCGCGCGGAGGTCGCCTGTACCTGGAGCCGGCGGCGGTCGTCGCACACACGAACGAGACGCGGCTCAGCAGATCGCTGCGGCTTCTCTTCGGTCAGGGCATGGCGTTCGGAGCCGGACGCAGCTCCGCGTGGCCCGGCCTGCGGCGCGCGGGATACGTGCTCGGCGCGCCGGCGATCCCGCTCGTGAACTTGCCCCGCGTCCTGCGAGAGGCGGCGCACACGCTCCCCGGCGCCGCGATGGCCGCTTCGTTCCCGTCCCTCGTGCTCCACGTGGCCGCGCAGGGCGCGGGAGAAGCGGTGGGCTACCTGACGCGGAGGCCGCGCGACGAGGAGTTTCTCGCGGCGCACGAGTTCTCCCACCGTCCCGAATAGCACGCGGCCGTGGCCGACGCCCTGCCGCCGCGCTTCACGATCGTGATCCCGACCCGGGATCGTCCCCGCAGGCTGGCCTCCTGCCTCGAGGCGGTCTCCCGGCTCCGGTTCCCGCGCGAGCGCTTCGAGGCGGTCGTGGTGGACGACGGCGGCCGGCAGTCGATCGACGCCACAGTGACGGATGTCGCCGCGGCGATGGAGGCGCGGATCGTGCGCCAGTCTCCTTCGGGACCGGGCGCGGCGCGAAACCGCGGAGCGCGGGAAGCGCGGGGCGAGGTTCTCGTGTTCCTGGACGACGACTGCGCGCCGGCGCCCGACTGGCTGGACGCGCTCGATTCCGCGCTGGCGGCTAACCCCGGCGCGGGAGTGGGAGGCCGGACCGTCAACGCGCTCCCGGAGAACCTCTGGTCGAGCGCGAGCCAGGCGCTGATCGACTACCTCTATCGCTACTACAACACGGGCTCGGGACCCGATCCCATGTTCACTACGAGCAACCTCGCGCTGCCGCGGGCGGAGTTCGCGCGTCTCGGCGGGTTCCACGCGCGCTTCCTCCACGCGGGCGGCGAGGACCGGGAGCTCTGTCTCCGCTGGGTCCGCGCGGGAGGAAGGCTCGTCTACGCTCCCGACGCGATCGTCCACCACTTCCACTCGCTGACGCCGCGCGGCTTCCTTCGCCAGCACTTCACCTACGGCCGGGGCGCCGCGCACTTCCATCGCCTCCGCGGGAGCGGCCCGATCCCGGAGCCGGTTTCGTTCTATCGCGAGCTCGTCCTCTATCCGTGGCGGCGGGGCCTGCCGGGCAGGGCGCGCATGTCGGCCCTGCTCGCGCTGTCCCAGATCGCGAACGCCGCGGGCTACGCCTGGGAGCTGCGGCCGCGCGCCAGCCGGTTGTAGAGCCGCGCCAGCGACCAGCCCATCGCGCCGCCGATCGCCGCGCCGTACGCCAGGCCGAGGAGCGCTCCGGGCCAGGACACGGAATACCCTGGGAGGTAGTTCCCGAGGAGCCCGAGCGTGGCGCCGACGTTCTCGCCGCCCTTGATCAGGAGCCATGCGGTGGCGACGAACAGGCCCGTCCCGCACACCATGGCGAACACGATGGCGAGGATCCCGGCCCGCATCCGCGCCACTGCGGCCTCGATCAGCGCGCGCTCTTCCGAGGTCACCGGATGCACGGTCACTCGGGCGTCGCCTCCAGCGGATCGACGGTGCGGGCGACGATCTGGCGGCGGAGCAGCAGCTCCTCCCAGCCGATCAGCCCGTTGATCGCGCGGGCCAGCAGCCACCCGAACGCGAAGCCGCCGATCCCGGCGCCCAGGAGCCCGATGCCCGCGCCGGCCCAGCTCACCTCGTAGCCCACGAGGTACTGGCCGATCAGCGATAGGATCCGGCCCGCGTCTCCCGTTCCCCTCAGCATGGCGATCGCGGTCGCGAGAAAGAGCCCGGCGCCCAGGACCAGCCCCACCGCGGCTCCCAGCGCGCGCGGATCGTACCGGGCGAAGGCCGCGCCCAGCACCTCCTCGAGCGTCCGCCCGCGGGCGGCGGCGGGCGTCAGCCGCCCCTCCGTGGGAGCACCCTCGTGGTATTCCTCCTCCACGTTGACCGACCAGATGTCGTGCCGCGCACCGGCGACGTTCCGGGCGGCCAGGATGCCGGTCAGCATCGAGTGGTCCTGGTTGTTGTACCGGTGCTGGCCGTTGCGACCGGCGAGCTGGAGGTTGTCCAGCGTCGAGATCCATCCTCGGATCGTGGCCAGGGCCTGACGGTAATCGCCGTCGTACACCGGATACGCCTTCCGCACTCGCACGACCGCGCCGTCCCGGACCCGCGTCTCGTCCACCAGCCCGAGCCGCGCGGTCTCGCGCGCGCCGAGGGCGATCAGCTCGTCGTCCGGCATCGACCAGAGGTCGTCCCCCTCGTGGACGAAGTACTCGAGACCGAGCGACGTCGTCGACGGATCGGGCACCATCTCGGGGCTCCAGTTCTTGAAGTTCTGGATCCTTCCGACGCGCACGTCCGGGGAGTGGATGTAGATCCAGTTGTCCGGGAAGAGCTTCTCGGCATCGACGATGAGGACGACGGTCAGGAAGTCGCGGTACTCGAGCCGGTCGGCCGCCGCCACGACCTCGGGGGGCGGCAGGGGCCGGAGGGCGTGCACGAGCTCGCGGATCGGCATCGTCGAGATGAAGTGCTCCCCTTCCACGCTCCCGTTCGCGCCCCCGGCGGTTCTGGTCCGGGCGGCCACCACGCGCCCGCCGGCGTGGTCGAGGCCGGTCACCTCCGCGCCCATCCGGACATCGATCCCGCGCCCGACGAGGCGTTCCGTCCACCGCTCCCACATCATGCCGGGGCCCAGCCGCGGGTAGTGGAACCGGTCGATCAGCGTCGTGACGAGCTCCCCGTCGCCGCGCCCTCCGAGGAGCGCGTTCCGGACCGCCGCCACGAGATCGAGATTCTTGATCCGCTGCGCCGCCCACTCGGCGCCGATCTCGCTGCACGGCCGCCCCCACACCTTCTCGGTATAGGTCTGGAAGAAGATCTCGAAGAGCCGGCGTCCGAAGCGATTGACCACCCAGTCCTCGAACGTGCGCTCGTCCTCGATCGGGAAGGTGCGGGCCCTCAGGTAGCTGACGAGGATGCGGAGCGCCTCGACGGGCCCGAGTCCGAGGAGCGCCTCCAAGGGTTTCAGGGGATAGTGGAAGAAGCGATCGTTGTAGTGGATCCGCGAGAGGCGCGGGCGCACGAGGAAGTCGTCGCCCATCACGTCCTCCCACAGCCGCTGGATCGACGGGGCCCGGGTGAAGAAGCGGTGCCCGCCGATGTCGAACCGGTAGCCTCGGTAGACGACCGTGCGCGCGATTCCGCCCACCTGGTCGTCCTTCTCGAGGACCGTGGCCTTCCTTCCGAGGACGGACAGCTCGTGCGCGGCCGCCAGCCCCGCAGGCCCGGCCCCGATGACGACGGTTCGATCCATCCCGGGAATCTAACCCTGGGGCGCCGGCCGGACGGCGACCGCGCGGCCCGTTCGCGCGGATTCCTCGGCGGCGATCACGACCTCGAGGCTCTTGACGCCGTCCGCGATGTCCGGCGACGCCGGCCGCCCTGCGGCGACCGCCGCCGCGAACGCCCCCAGCGCCGAGCGGTAGGTGGCGCCGA
>DASRVB010000073.1:0-6280 GCA_035687725.1 Gemmatimonadota bacterium | reverse complement strand
AGACGCAACCCGGCTCATTCCGATTCGCACCCCGGACGACATCCCTCCCCAGTGGCGAGACACGCCCATCGGCCGGCTGCTCGAGTACCACAACTGCGACCGACCCTTCGACCGCTACGATCGCGCGGCTCTGCTGATCGGTATGTGCATGGATCACCGGAACCAGTTGCGCTTACCGGACCAGTTCGCATACGTGCTGCGAGCCGGCGGCGCGAACCTGCGGCCGAGCGACTTCAAGGTGTCCTACGCCGTCGCCGTGGGCGGCGTGCGATCGATCGCGCTGATCGGCCACACCGAATGCGGCATGTCGAACCTGGCCTCACGTCGGGACGAGTTCGTCGCCGGACTCGTCGACGCGGGATGGAACCGAGACGATGCCATGAGCCACTTCCTGGAATCGGTCCCGCTGTTCGAGATCGGCGACGAGATCGATTTCGTGATCCAGGACTGCCGGCGTCTGCGGGCCCGGTATCCGGCGGTTTCGGTGGCGCCGCTCATCTACATGGTGGCGGACGGCCGACTCTATCTCGTGCGGGAGCCCGGATAGGGCTCCGGTCTTGGGCCCGCTGGAGGTAGGAGCGCTAGGTCCTGCGGGGAGCGGGCGGTTCGGTCTCGTCGCGAAGCCGGCCCACGAAGTGATCAAGATCCATCTGTCCCAGCTCGCCCTCGGAGTGGGAGCGGACGCTCACCTTCGAGGAGCCCACCTCCTTCGCCCCCACGACGAGCATGTACGGGATCTTGTGCACCTCTGCGTCGCGGATCTTGTACCCCACGCCTTCGCGCCGCTCGTCGACGTGGGCTCGCACGCTCGCCCTGCGCAGGTGGTCGGCGACGGTCTGCGCGTACTCGTTGAACGCGTCGCTGACCGGCACGATCCGCACCTGCTCGGGCGCGAGCCAGGTCGGGAACGCGCCGCCGTAGTGCTCGACGAGGATCCCCATGAAGCGCTCGATCGAGCCCAGGATCGCCCGGTGGATGACGACCGGCCGTTCCTCGGTTCCTTCCGGCGTCGTGTAGTGCAGCTCGAACCGCTCGGGCAGGTTGAAGTCGCACTGGATCGTCGAGAGCTGCCACTTCCGGCCCAGCGCGTCGGTGACCTGGAAGTCGATCTTGGGCCCGTAGAAGGCGCCCTCGCCCGCCACCTCGCGGAACTCGAGCTCGTTGGCCACCAGCGCCTGCCGCAGGGCGTTCTCCGCCACGTCCCACACGGCGTCCGACCCGATCCGCTTGTCGCCCCTCAGCGACAGGTCGATCCCGACCGTGAATCCGAAGACGTCCTCCATCACGTACTGCACGAGCCGGATCAGGGACGTGACCTCTTCCTGGATCTGGTCCGGGCGGCAGAAGATGTGGGCGTCGTCCTGCACGAACGTGCGCACCCGAAAGAGTCCCGTGACCACGCCCGACTTCTCGTAGCGGTGAAGCCGGCCGAAGTCGGCGTAGCGGATCGGCAGATCGCGGTACGAGCGCTTCTGGGACGCGTACACGTAGGTCGACGCCGGGCAGTTCATCGGCTTGACCGCCATCTCGCGCTCGTCCGCCCCGGTGAAGAACATATGTTCCTTGTAGTTCTCGTAATGCCCCGAGATGTGCCACAGCTCGAGGTCGTATATCTGCGGGGTCACGATCTCGTCGTGGGGCCACCCGTCGGCGTAGAGCTCGCGCATGAAGCGCTGAAGCCGGTTGTAGATCCATGCGCCCTTGGGATGGAAATACGGGCTGGCCGGAGCGTTCGTGTGGAAGCTGAACAGGTCCAGCTCCTTGCCGAGCTTCCGGTGATCGCGGCGCTTGGCCTCCTCGATCCGCGCAAGGTGCGCGTCGAGATCCCCGCGCTTGAAGAAGGCGGTGCCGTAGATGCGGGTCAGCATCCGGTTCCGCTCGTCGCCTCGCCAGTACGCTCCGGCCGTCGATAGGAGCTTGTAAGTACCCAGGCGGCCGGTGCTCGGGACGTGCGGGCCGCGGCACAGATCGAGCCAATCGCCCTGGCGGTAGATCGTCAGCGTCTCGCCCTCGGGCAGGTCTTCGATGATCTCGACCTTGTAGGGCTCGTCCAGCTCCTCGAAGAGAGCCAGCGCGTCCTCCCGCGAGATCTCCTCGCGTTCGATCGGATGGTCCTCCATGACGATCCGGTCCATCTCGGCCTCGATCGCCGGGAAGTCGTCCGGCGTGAACGGCTCGTCGCGCTCGAAATCGTAGAAGAATCCGCCCTCGATCACCGGGCCGATCGTGACCTTCGTGTCAGGCCACAGGCGCTGGACCGCCTGGGCCATGAGATGGGCGGTGGAGTGGCGGTAGACCTCGAGCGTTTCCGGGTCGCGCTCCGTCAGGATGCGGATCGCGGCATCGGATTCGAGTCTGCGAGAGAGGTCCACCACGCGGCCGTCGATCGCCGCGGCGTACGCCGCCCGAGCAAGCCGGGGCCCGATTCGCTCGGCGATCTCGACGAGCGACGCGCCACGCGGCGCATCCAGCTCGGACCCGTCCGGCAGCCGGACCTTGATCGTACCGTTTTCGCTCATCGTTTCAGGCGAAGCTACCCGCGCTTCCCTGCCCGAGCAAAATGCTCGCTGTGAGTGTCGACGCTGAAGCCGTCAGCGTTTGGGACCGGTCCAGCCCCAGCGCCTCAGGTCCACTCGCCCGTCGGGCCCGAACTCAACCCCCTCGGCTTCAAGCAGCGCCCGCTGGAGCTCGGGCGGGAGGCCGACCTTCGAGATCGAGATCCCGCCGCTCTTGTTGATCACCCGGTGCCACGGGACGTCGCTTCCGTCCGGAAGCGCGTGGAGCGCCCAGCCCACGGCGCGCGCGCCACGCGGCTTTCCGCAGAGCGCCGCGATGTGGCCGTAGGTGGTCGCCTTTCCCGGCGGAATTCGCCGGACCATGGCGTAGATCGTGGCGTAGAAGTCGGAAGCGGGGCGGCTCAGCAGCCGGCCGCGGTGGCCCGGGCCCGCTCGGCGAGAAGCGCGACGCACCCCTCGTAGTCCGCTCGCGGGAACCCCGCGTCGGCGGCGATCTCCCGCACGAGGCCGTGCGTGCCGACCACGGCCAGGCGGCAGGAGCCTGCCTCGGCCGAGCCTCCGTCGTAGCGCGTGAAGGCCTGCGTCTGTGTGGCGGCGGAGAGATCGAAGAGGTCGACCGACAGGAACGGCGTCTCGGCAGTCGACTGATCGATGCAGACGTCCGCCTTGGGCAGAGCCCCGGCGAGCGCCTCGGCGTTCCAGCAAGGGCATGTCGGCCCGCTCGATGCGACGGTCGGCGAACCGGCGGCGACGGCGCGCGCCTGGGGCGGCGCGGAAGGTTCCTCGCCGCAGGCGAGCGCCAGCGAGACGAGGGCGGCGTACGTTGCCAGTGTCTTCATCGGGCTCCCCGAGTCGAAGGTCCGCCTGTCGCGAAACGATGCTATCGCCCGTTCCCGCGCGTGTCAAACGAGCCCGATTTTCGCGGGCCCGAGCGAGATCATCCCCCAACCGGCCAGAGCCGCGGGACGAGCAGGATCGCGATCAGGTAGATGGCCAGGGTGAGGATCGCCCCGACCTTGAGGAAGTCCAGGAAGCGGTACCGGCCAGGGCCGTACACCATCATGCAGGCGGGCTCGAGCGGAGTCAGGTACGAGACGCTCGCGCCGACGGCGACCATCATCGCGAACGTGCGCGGGTTCAGATCCGCCGCGAAGGCGGTCTCGAGCGCGAGCGGAAGGACGACGATCGCAGCGGCCTGGTTCGACATCGGCTGGGTAAGGAGCACGGTGAGGACGAAGAACCCCGTCAGGAGCCAGATCGGATCCGGGCTTCCCGTCATGTCGACGATGTAGCCCGCCAGGAGCTCGGCGGCCCCGGTCTCCCGCATCGCGGCGCCGAGCGCGAGCATGGACCCGATGAGGATCAGCACTCCCCACTCGATATCCCGGTACGCCTCCTCGGGGGTCAGGCAGCGCGTCAAGAACATCAGGACGGCGCCGGTCATGAACGCAACCCCCAGCGACACGACCTCGGTGGCGGCCACCGCGATGGCTGCAGCGAAGATCCCGATCGCCGGCCACGCGTGGCGGACACGAAGCCGCTCCTCGAGCTGCGCCCCCACCACCCGCAGGACGTTCCGGTCCTGGAGGCTCGCCAGCCTGTTCTGCGTCCCCTGGAGCAGCAGCGCGTCCCCCAGACGTAAGCGGATGCGGCTGAGCTTGTCGCGGAAGGACACGCCGTGGCGGTGGACGGCGAGGACCTGGATTCCGTGTCTGTCCCGGAGCTCGTAGCTCTTCAGCGTGCGGCCGATCAACGGAGACCCGGGCACCAGGATCGCCTCGGCCAGGACGATCCCCTCCTCCTCCTGTCCCGCGACCGAGAGCTCGACGTCCGGCCGGATGTCGAGACCGGCGGTGTCCTTGATCTTCAGGATCTCTTCCCGGTTCCCCTCCACGATGAGGACGTCCGACTCCCGCAGAACGGTGTCCCCCTGGGGAAGGATCGGGCTCCTTCCCTCCCGCATCACACGCACTACCGTGAGGTCCAGATCCCGGCCGAACCCCGATTCGTCGAGCGTATTGCCGGCGAGCTTGGAGCCTTTCTGCACGACGACTTCGCTCAGGTAGGGGCCCAGACCGAAGTCCTCGGCCAGCTCGCGTCCGGCTGCGCGCTGCGGGATCAGCCGCTTGCCGATCGTCAGCATGTAGAGGATTCCCACAGAGGCGATCGGAATTCCCAGCGGCGTAAGCTCGAATATCCCGATCGGCTCGAGCCCGTAGCGGGTCATGATTCCGCTGACCACTATGTTCGAAGAGGTGCTGATCAGCGTGACCGGACTGGCGAGGATCGTCGCGAACGCCATTGGTAGGAGGAGCAACGAAGGGCTGACGCTCGCCCTCAATGCGAGCCCCAGGACGATCGGCAGGAAGAACGCGGCAGCCGCCGTATTGCTGATGAACGACGACAGCATCGCCGCCGAGACCATCACGAGCGCGAGAAGCCGGCCGGGATCGGTCCCCGCCCGGCGCAGGATCGCGCGGCTCACCATGTCGACCACGCCGGTCCTGAGCAGGGCGGCAGCCATGACGAGGAGACCCAGGATCATGAGCACGGTCTGGCTGCCGAACCCCGCGAACGCCTGCTCGGGAGACAGAATCCCGGTCAGTGCGAGCGACAGCATTACGCCGAGCGCGGTGACGTCGGGCGGCAAGAGCTCGAAGGTGAACAGGACCACCGCCGCCGCGATGATCACCAGCAGGATGAGGATCTCGGGCGTCACCGCGGGCGACGCGAACGCGGCCGGATCATGCGATCAGCATACACGGGAGGGTGTCCGGACGCCGGAAGCGAACGGTCCGGCGCTCGCCGGTCGAAACGGGCCGGGGAACCGCGAATCCCCCGGCCGCCTCTCCGCGCGAACCGCTACTCTTCGGCGTGCGCCTGGGGCTTGAGCTCTACCTGGATGAGCTCGAACGGCTGATCGGTCATGTTCCTGGGCTGATGTGCTCCGGCCTCCATCCAAACCGCTTCGCGGGCCTTGCCCTGGGCGGTCACGACCTGACCGTCCGGGAGGGTGAACTCGCCGCTGATGTCATCCAGGTAGACGGCGACGCCGGCGGGGTGGGAGTGCATGACGCCCTGCTCGTTCGGGCCGTACCGGATGCGCAGCACGCGCACCTGGTCGTTCTCGAACACCACGGTATAGTGCGCCGGATCCGCGACCACCGCGTCCTGCGCGACGGCCGACCCGGCCGCCACGCCCATCAGGGTAATGAGCATCCACACGACTCGCATTCGTTCCTCCTGCGCTACAGGTTGACTCGATTCGGGCGAGAGAGGACCACTGCGCCCGCGTCCCTTCATTCGCGAGCTCGAGCATGCAGTCGGCCCGGGAGGTCGCGGAGTGCGCCGCAGGGCAGAGGCGTAGCGCCTTCCGTAGGGACCGGCTGGTTGAGGATGTGGTGGATAGGCAGCAAACTATGGCGATTACGGTCATTTCTGTCAAGCGAATTAGGGGGGCGAAAAAGAAAAGGCCCGACCGCGCGAGGGTGGTCGGGCCTCGGATCCTTCAGACTAGGTTGGTGGAGCTGATCGGGATCGAACCGACGACCTCCTGAGTGCGATTCCCGGTCAAAAAGCGGCCGTTTCCACAATCCGTTGTAACCACGCGGCTTTCGTCCACGTCCTGGCGAACCCCCCGCCCCATTTTCCACGCAGAATTGGCGTCGATGTCGCACACTATGTCGCACAGTCAAGCGAGTCCTTGTCCCCTGTGGACGCTCGCTTCGCCGATCACCAACGGTTTCCGAGGAGAGTATCGATGA
>DASRVB010000072.1:0-2430 GCA_035687725.1 Gemmatimonadota bacterium | reverse complement strand
GGGGGGCAGTCGACGAGGACGAACTCGTATGCTCCGGTCTGCCCCTCCAGGGCGGAGGCGAGGCGATGCTCACGGCCGATCGCGCTGACGAGCTCGATCTCGGCGCCGAACAGATCGACCGTGGCGGGCAGGATGTCGAGGTAGGGAACGGCCGTTGGCACGACGGCCGACAGGAGCGGCTCGCCCCCGACCAGGACGTCGTAGACATTGGCATCGAGCGCGCCCTTGTCGATGCCGAGGCCGCTGGTGGCGTTTCCCTGGGGGTCGAGATCGATGAGCAGTGTGCGCCGCTCGGCCACCGCCAGACAGGCGGCGAGATTGACCGCGGTCGTCGTCTTTCCGACGCCACCCTTCTGGTTGACGATCCCGATCACGCGCGTCGCCCGCCCGGTGGCGGCTCCGGCCGACGGAGAGGGGTCGGCCCCTGCCCGGGGTCGCTTTTTCCGCTTCTTCTTCCCGCGGCGCACCGTTTCCGAGGTCTCCGAGGTCGATGTTTCACGTGAAACATCCGCCTCGGCCGTCGGGCGCTCGATGTCCTGGAGCGAGACGGGAGGATCTTCCGCGAAGGCCCGTTCCAGCTCGCGCTCCAGCCTCTCCCGCGCCGCCCGCACGTCGGCGGGGGTCGGAGATTCCGCGTCGATCATCGATGGGGTGGGATCAAGAGCTGCCCTGGAATCCGTTCGAATTCGTACCGTTTTTGTCGTGCCGCCTCAATCTTGTCGGTCCCCGGTCCGGCGGCAAGCGGAAAGGGGCGCCGTCAGCCTTCCGCCGGTTGCGCCACCGCCGGCGCCTCGCCTCCGCGCCGCAGCATCCACTGCTGCACGAACGTCAGCACGTTCGACACCGTGTAGTAGAGCACGAGGCCGGCCGCCAGGTTGAGGAACACGAACGTCAGCACCACCGGCATCACGTACGTCATGGCCGCCATCTTGGGGTCCGTCTGGGTCAGCTTCGAAGAGATGAACATCGTCACACCCATGAGGATCGGCAGGACGTACCACGGATCGGGCTGGGACAGGTCGGGCAGCCACAGGAATGGCTGGCCCCGGAACTCGATCGTGCCCTGGAAGACGAAGAACAGGGCGAACAGGATCGGCATCGGGATGAGGTTCGGCAGGCAGCCGCCGAGCGGGTTGACCTTCTTCTCCCGGTAGAGCCGCATCGTCTCCTGCTGCATGCGCTGCGGGTCGCTCTTGTACCGCTCGCGCAGCCGCTGGATCTCGGGCTGGATCGCCTGCATCGCCTGGATCGAGCGGAACGACTTGGTCGTCAGCGGCCACATGACGAGACGCACCAGCACCCCGAACACGATGAGCACGAGCCCGTAGTCGGGAATGAACCGGTGGAGCCACAGCATCGCCACGACGATCGCCTTGGCGAACGGGGTGATCATCCAGCGGATCCAGGACCAGCCGTACTGGTTGACGCCGTCGAGGCCGTCGTTCAGGGACGACAGCCGGCGGTACTCCTGCGGTCCCAGGTATACCCGGTACGCGCTCGAGCCCGCGCGCACCGGGCTTCTCACCGCGACATCCAGGCGCGGCAGGCTGTCTTCCGGGGCGCCGCCGACCTCGACGGCGGTCAGCGTGCCTTCCGGCGGAGCGAGGAGGGCGGCCAGGAAGTACTTGCTCTTGAGGCCCGCCCAGTCGACCGCGCCTCCCCGCGCGATCCGCTCCTCGTCGACGTCGCCGGCGTCGAAGGAGACGATCTCTCCGTCGAGCCGGGCGACGGCGCGCAGCTGGCCGAAGTCCTCCTGGGGGTTCTTCTCGTTCGTCCTAAGGCGGGGCCCGATGCGGGTCACGAGGACTCCGTCGCCCGGGAGTTCCAGGTCGAGCCGGTAGTCTACGACGTAGCTGTCGGGATCGAAGCGATATCTCTGGGCGATCCGGCGGCCGCCCGACTCGTGGGCGAAGATCACCTCCCGCGGCGCATCTCCGGCCGCGAGGACGATCGCGCTGTCGCCCGGCTGGAACGTCAGCGAGTCGATCGCGATGCGCCGGTCCCCGATTTCGACTGTGCGGTCGAGGAAGGCCGCCCCCTCGGGGACGAGGCGTACGGGCCCTTCGCCCTGGTACGACTCGTACCGCAGGAGCTCGACCTGCCGGACCACCGCTCCGCGGGGATCGAGCGTCATCCGATAGAGCGGGGTTTCGACCGTGACCCTGGAGGGGGTACCGCCGGCGGCGAGGAGCTCGTTGGCATTCGGATCCGGCCGCGCGGCAGCGGAGTCGGCCCCCGTCGCGGTCGCGTCGACCGGGAGGGCCGGCTCTACGAGGGCCGAATCCCCGGGCGCGGGGGCTTCCCCGACGCCGATCGGCACAGCGGGTTCGGCTGCCTCTTCAACAACTTCCGTTGTATCCTGCGAACCGGGGTCCGCCGGCGGCTCCATCCGGCCGTACCACCACTGGCTCGCCACCAGGACGAGGGCCA
>DASRVB010000071.1:0-7999 GCA_035687725.1 Gemmatimonadota bacterium | reverse complement strand
GTCGCCCGTCTTCCAGGCGAGGACCGCGACGCGGTAGCCGAGCGCCGAGGGAAGGATCTCCTGATACGATATCCCCGCGCCTGACGCCATCCCGGCGGTGATGCCTACGCCCTGGTTCCGGTTGTTGTCGAATGGAATCTGCGCGCGCGCGGAACCGGCGAGAGCTGCTGTAAGCAGGACGAGTAGCGGGAAGGCGCGCATGAGGGCCAGCTATATACATGCCCGGGAGGGCGTGTCACAAGTGCGCGGGGACCGGCGAGCGGCATGGTGGGCCCCGTGGGATTCGAACCCACAACTCTCGGCTTAAAAGGCCGATACTCTACCGTTGAGTTAGGGGCCCGCGAGAGAAGCTAGGGTACAGAAAAGGGGCGAGCAAACCATTCGATTCAGCGGCGCGAGGTTGCCGCCAGTTCCGCGACTTTGCCGACCAGGTCATCCAACGTATAGAGGTTCTCGGTGTCGGTGGGCGAGAGCTCGATCCGGAAGGCCTCCTCGATCGCCGAGACCGCGATGACGAGATCCAGCGAGTCGATCCCCAGCGAGTTCAAGGGAGCGTTCGGATCGAGCCCCTCCTCCGCGATGTTCATGGATCGGGCCACGATTCGTTTGATCCGCGCTGCGAACTGCGAGCGGTCCGACCCGGGTCCGGGTCGTGGAGGCGCCTTTCCCTCTGCGACGGCTGCCGCCCGTCCCCGATCCAGCAGCTCGTGGAAGCGCTCGCGATACTCGATCAGCCCCGTGTACACCTTGCGATCGACCTCGGCGAACCGCCCCAGGGTCTCGGCGACGACGTCCTCCCCCTTCTCGCGGCCGTAGCGGTCGAGGCGGAGCTTGACCCAGCCGATGTGGCCGGCCTCCTCCGCGATCATCCGCTCGAGGGTTCGGGCGACGGCGGGATGCGTGTCGGGCCATCGCAGGTGGTCCTGGAAATGGCTGAGCACCCGCTTCTCGAAGATCTGGGTCAACGCCAGCACCTCGAGCTCCGTAGCCGGCTGGCCGATCTCGGCGTAATAGCGGGACTGGTATGTCTCCGACACGCGGCGCGGTATGCCGCCGACCTCCAGGATCGTCTTCGTCCAGAGCCAGGCGTGATTGGCCTCCTCGGCGCAGTGCTCGGTGAGGTGGATCCGCAGATCGTCGTCGTCCGTCTCGCGCGCCAGCCGCCCCATGATGAGCGCTCCGGCCAGCTCCGACTCCCGGTAGTAGCTCAGGAGCCACAGGTCGTTCTCGCTGATCTCCATCGCGCGCGGCTCCTCACGGCTCTCCATCGCGCATCGCCTCCTTGAGATGATCGGTAGGAGCGATGCCGCAGACCTGGCGGACCTTCCGGTTCACGGCCAGGATGGCCTCGAAATCGTTATGCTCCGCGACAGGTACCTCTACGACGTCGTTGCCGTAGTGCCGGAAGCCCTCGGCCGCGGAAAGAATGCGGCTGGCCGCCGAGGGGTCCGCGGCCACGCGCTTGCGGAGAAGGTCGCCGGCGCCCGCGCTGTGGCGAAGCTCGTCGCGCGACATCGTCGCAAGGAGTTCCCTCAGAACCGGCTCCCGGGTGCGCCGCGAGAGGCGCTGAAAGAAGTGGGCGGCGAACAGCTCGGAGCACATGAAGTGCGTGAGGTAGTCGAGCACGTTCGACCGGTCGTAGGCCAGATCCAAAGCCTCACGGCGCGCCTCGATCAGGTCCGCCTCCAGAGTCGCGATGCTCGCGTACCCCACCCGATCGAGGTAGCGGGCGAGCGCGGTATAGTGCTTGAGCCCGTCGAAGAGCTCCACGCTGAACACCGCGGTGGCGTCCACGTCGTCCCACAGGAGCCGCATGAGGCGCGGGATGAAGACCGGGAGATAGCCCTCGATCAGCGCCGCATCGCGCAGGGCGGCCAGCACGTCGGGCTCGGAGAGCGCCGCCTCGCGATCGATCCGCTCCCACGCGATGGTGGTATCCAGTGGCCAGGCGCTACGCTCGGCGGCGGCCAGGTGCTCCTCGTAGATCACGGCGCGGCTCCCTTTCGTGCGACCAGCAGGGTCTGGAGTCCGACGTCGTCCTGACGCGCCGAGACGTCGCTGAAGCCGGCATCCTGGAGCCGTCGAAGGAGCGTGGCGGGCCCCCGGTAATGCGCCTCGAGCTCCGCCAGCTCGCGCATGAGGTAATCGGCCACGCGGTCACGCTGCATGCCCGACGTGACGAAGACCCCGCCTTCGCGGAGCGCGTCCCGGCAGATTGCGTAGAACCGGGTCAGCTCTTCGTCGGAAAGGAACTCGCCGAAACCGGTGGAGAGGACGACGTCCAGCTCCGAAGGATACGCCGCCCGGTCGAAGGCGTCCGCCTCGATGAGCACGAGGTCCGTCACTCCCGCCGCCAGCTCGCGGGAGAGGTCCAGCGGACGGGGATCGAGATCCATCCCGAAGAAGGTGGCCCGCTCGAGGAACCCGGGGTCCTCCGCGCGCAGCGTGGCGGCGACCTCGACCAGCTCGCGCGCCACACCGCACGGAACCGACAGCGCCCGGAAGGGCCTGCCCGCCGGATGGCGCCGTGCCGCGGCCAGGGTCTCCGCCTTCGCGTGCAGGAACCGGCTTCGCATGGACCGCGCCCCGCGCAGACCGAGCAGGACGCGATCCAGGAACTTCCCCACCAGGTACCGTCCGCTCGGTCGCGCGCGGTAGGCATGATCGGCGAAGCGGTAGCTCCCCGAGTTCTCGATTCCCTCGCGGGCCAGGTCGCTGGTTCGCGTCAGCGCGTACAGCGGGAGCAGGTGGAGCTTCCCCTCTCGGAGGAGGCGCCTCGCGATCGAGGGCGAGGTGCGTGTCCGGTTGACGAGGGCGCGCGTCACTGCCGGACCGGATCGGGCCAGTTCCGCTCGTCGGTCCCGTGCTGGCTCAGGAAGGCCAGCACCCAGCGCTCGAGCCCGAACGCGACGCATCCGCTGTGGGCGATGTCCTCCGATGGCAGCCGTATGTCGAAGCGCCGCCCGAAGAAGTCCAGGTGATGATTGAAGGAGGCTACGGCGCACGTGCGGCCGGTCGCGTCGAGCACCAGGCGAAGCTCGTACTTGAGCGGCAGGACCTGCTGCATGAGCCTGCGGCCTCGGGCGTCGGAAACAGCCTCGAGGCTCCCGGGGGCTTGGGCGGTGCCGAGGAAAAAGGGATCGCTCGCCTTCTCGATGCGGCCCTCGAGATCGAGCGCCCGGACCAGGTCCGAGACCTTCTCCATCAGCCGCTGCCGGAACCGCTCGACCTGGTCGCGGGGGCCGAGCGCGACGATCTCGCGCATCTCGAACTCCCGCAGTCGCTCCAGCGAGACGCTCTGACCCGGCTCGGAGCGGTGGCAGCGGCCGCGCGCGGTCAGGAGAACGGGACGATCCCCCAGCCGCTTCCCTTCCCATGCGGCGTACACGTGATAGCAGACGGCCGGCGGCACGATCGCGTCGCCCGGAGCCGGGTCTCCGGAATAGCCGGCGCGCCTCAAGGTTTCGCTCGGGAGGCGCTCCGGGTACGACGGCTCCAGGGCGTCGAGTTCCTGGGCCCAGCCCCGCGCGACGGAATCGAAACGGCGCAGGAGCTCCAGCGGCGCACCGCGGAACACGGCCCGGCCCGGCGCCACGAGCTCCAGCTCGCCGCGGGCCTCGAGCTCCGCGGTCGGCGTCGCGAAGGTTCGCCCGGCCCGCCGCTCGAAGGCGGCGATCGGCGCCACTCTACTATCGGCGTCGGCCATTTTCCCGTCCTCCCCGAAGGCGGCCGCAATGGCGCGAACCGACCGGAAGTTGGCGAGGCGGACCGCTTCGTCGGGGACCCTCGTCCGCGTTTCCTTCTCGACGAAGGCGATCAGGTCGAGGATCCGCAGCGAGGTGACGATCCCCTCTTCGAAGAGGGCCGTATCCTCTTGCGCGGTGCGCGCGGGATCGGACCCCAGCAGTGTGCGGTTCACGAAATCGAGAAGGCGGCGCTCGAGCTCTCTGCGTCTCATCCCGATTTCGCTCCCCACCCCGTTTCGATGCACGTCCGGACCACCGCGGGAACAAGATCCGAGACGGTCGGCGGCCGTAGCCCGCTCCCCTCGAGCGCAGCCGCAGTGCGGGCGGTGTCGAAGGTCTTCGGATAGGCGAGCTGGTAAGCGAAGCTCTGGACCGCTCGGGTGGCCGCCAACAGGACCGCGTTCCCCGCCTCTTCCACCGAGCGAACGAAGAGCTCGTAGGTCGGGAGTTTCACGATCGCCGGCTTCTCGATGCTACGTCGGCGCCACTCGGGCCGGAACCGGTGGAAGGCGTCCACCACCGCGTCGATCAGGTCGTCCAGCGAGCAGGACGCTGCGGGTCCCGAGCAGAGGTGGTAGGTGCGTCCGGGCTCGAACCGGTTCTCGAAGAGCCAACGCGCCGCCCCCGCCACGTAGTCCACCGCCGTCACGTCCACCGGATCGTCCGGGTCGCCGGGTATCATGGGCGCAAGCCCGTGGTAGAGGAGCCGTAACGCGTGGTGGAAGGCATTGAACGCCGGCACTGCACCGGTCGTGGAATCGCCGATCAGCGTGCTCGCGCGATAGACGGCGAGCGGGAGGTCGGACATCCGGCGACGGACCTCCCACTCCATTTCGTTCTTGGACTGCTCGTACGAGTTGACGAATCCCACGCCGCCGTCCTCGAGGTCCTCTTCGAGGATTCGCCCCGTGCGCCGTCCGGCCACGTAGACCGTGCTGAAGCAACCGATCCGGCGGAGCGATCGGCACCCGGCGGCGAACTCCAGGAGCGAGCGCGTCCCGCCGACATTGGCGGCCCTGGCTTCCTCGAGGGGCAGCGTGAACTGGGTCGCCGCCGCGCAATGGAGGATGTCCGTCACGCCCTGCGACAGTTCCGCGCGCACGGTGGGGGCGAGGTTCAGCCCGCCGCCACCGCGCACATCGCCCCGCACGAACTCCACACCGTTCTCCGGATCTCGCGCGACGCGCGAGAGCACCACCACCCGCGGCCGGTCGGCATCGCGAATGAGGCGCCGCACCAGCTCGCGTCCCAGCGCTCCGGTACCACCCGTCACGAGCACTATTCGGTCCATCGAGCTCAGTGCTCCAGCACGATGCAGCTCCAGTTCAGGCCGTAGCCGAAGGTGAAGAGCAGCAGGCGATCCCCCTTGCGCACGCGTCCGGAGCCGAGGAGATCCCGGAGGTTGATGAGATTGTCGCAAGCGATCGTGTGCCCCACACGCGCGATGTTCTCGTCGAAGAGCTTCTCGCGTCCGACCTCCAAGAGCCCGAGCAGGATCTCCCAGCTCCGAAGCGAGACGTTGTGGGGCACGATCCAGTCGATGTCCGCGAGCGTGAGACCGCCCTTGCGCAGAGTATCCTGGATGACCGTGCGCGCGGTCGGGAAGTAGGCGGCGATGATCTCGTTCTCCATCTCCGCAGCGTGCCAGAAGGCGCCCTTGGTGACGTGCCCAACGGCCAGGATCCGATTGTCGGACCCACCCTTTCGGAGAAGGGCGGCGCAGCCGGCGTCCGAGATGAGGTTGTAGATCATCTCGCGGGGGGCATTCGGCGGGAACTTGTCGGCTGCCAAGCATAGGACGGCGCTCAGCTCCTCCTCGGCGGTCAACATGTCCCGGCCGATCCGGATGGCGGAGAAGAGAGAAGCACAGGCCTGCTGGTTCACCCCGATCGCCGCGGCCCGCGTGAGACCGAGCTCGGTCTGGATGCGGGACACCGGATACTGGAAGAGGTCCATGAGGTCGGGCAGGTAGAGCGCGCCGCCGTCGGCAGCGGGCTCGACGGCGAGGGTCGAGCTGGAAGTCAGAGCCCCCGCGTAGATCACCATTCCGATGTCGCGGGGGTCGGTGCCCGTTTCCTCGAGCAGGTCGCCGGCGGCGCGCATCGCCATCTCCACGTGACTCTCGCCCTCGGCGATGTAGGCCTGGCGGAAGCCGAAGCCGGCCAGCGTTTCCGGCGCGCTCTTCAGGCTTCCCCGGGAGCCAAGCTCCTCGAGCGTGAAGGTGGACGGCGGCAGGCGGTAGGCCACGCCCGCGATCGCGACCTGGACGCGGGGCGGATCGGTCACCGGGTGCGCACGCGCAGCCGCGGCAGCACGCCCCGGAACTGCTTGGCGAGCAGGCTCTCGAAGAGCTCGTGCTTCCTGCTGCGCGCGCGCTCCTGGAAGCGAATCAGCACACCGCCCGGGACTTTGCGGATGCGGATTCGCCGGTCCTTTTCGATCCGGACCTTCGCCAGGCACATCTCGATCGCCTCTCGGACCTCATCTCGGCCGGCGCCGGCAATCAGCCAGAAGGAGCGCGCCAGCCAGAATCCCAGCAAGAGCAGCGTCCAGAAGACGGCTGACGCCGGCGCGAGCTCCTGCCCCGCAAGGAGAGGAACGGTGACGGACAGCGCAGCGAATGCCGTGGTGAAGAGAAGGAACGAGCTTCCGACGAGAACCGTCGGCTCCGATCGGAAGGCAACGAGCAGGCATCCCACCAGGAGGATCGCGACGTACGCGGCGATCCAGGGCACGGGGCGGGTGCTAACCGTCGAGGATCGCGCCGAGGTTCTCGATGGTGCGCACTCCTTCGGCGTCGTTGAGCTTCTCGACGACTGCCTTCTGCACCCGGGCCAGAAGCCCCTCGGGAACCTCGTATTCGACGTTCACGCCCAGGCGCGATGCGCCATCCTCCGGTTCCACCCAGTATTCGAACGTACTGCGGATTCCGGTGGTCGTGCGGTAGCGAAACCGTCGACCGGGGAGATACTCCAGCGTCTCGGCCTTTCCGGAGAATTCGACGCCGGCCATTACGAATACCCAGTCCCATGTGGTGCCGGGCTCGCGGCTGTCCCCGCTCAGATTGGTGACGGACTTGAGCGGGCCGATGAACGCCGGGTGATTGGTGACGTCGGCGATGTACTCCATCGCCACGCCGGGGTCGCTCTGGATCGTGGTGGATTTCTCGACGCGGGACATTGCGTCAACGATATCGTCCCTTGCCCCCCGGGTCTAGGTCGCGTCCAGAGTCGGCCGCCCCTTTCCGGTGGCCGGGACACGGGCCTTCCTTTATCGTGACGGGCCCTGGCACGGGATCGAAACCAAGGAGACCCTTTGACCGCCAAGTCGATCGGCCTGGAGAAGCACGGCCTCGCGCCGCGCAAGGACGTCCACCGCAATCTGCCGGCGCCCGCCCTCGTCGAGCATGCCATCCGGCGCGGTGAGGGACTGCTCGTCCGCTCGGGCGCGCTCGCCACCACCACGGGAGCCCGTACCGGCCGGTCCCCCGACGCGAAGTTCCTAGTCGACGACGGCGAGGTCCATGACGAGATCTGGTGGGGCGAGGTCAACAAGCCCATGCCGGTGGAGACCTTCGACCGCTTCCACCGCAAGGTTGCGGAGTACCTGGCCGAGCGGGAGCTCTACGTCTTCGACGGGTTCGCCGGGGCCGATCCCGAGTACCGCCTGCCGGTGCGGGTCGTGACCGAAACTGCCTGGCACAAGCTGTTCGCCCACCAACTCTTCCTCCGCCCCGGCCGCGCCGAGCTGGCCGGGCACGAGGCCGAGTTCACGATCCTCCACGCGCCCCACCTCGAAGCCGATCCTGCCGATGGCACCGGCTCGGGCGCATTCGTGCTCGTCGATCTGAGCCGCGGCCTCATCCTGATCGGCGGAACGCAGTACGCCGGCGAGATCAAGAAATCGATCTTCAGCGTGATGAACTGGCTCATGCCGCACCGCGCGGTGCTGCCCATGCACTGCTCGGCCAACGTCGGGAAGCAGGGCGACACGGCGCTCTTCTTCGGGCTGTCCGGAACGGGGAAGACGACGCTCTCCGCCGATCCGGAGCGGCGGCTGATCGGCGACGACGAGCACGGCTGGTCCACGAACGGCGTGTTCAACTTCGAGGGCGGCTGCTACGCCAAGTGCATCCGGCTCTCGCAGGAGAAGGAGCCCGAGATCTGGGCCGCGATCCGGTTCGGCTCCGTGGTCGAGAACGTGGTCGTCGACCCGGCGACCCGCACGGTGGACTACGACGACGACTCGATCAC
>DASRVB010000070.1:0-9386 GCA_035687725.1 Gemmatimonadota bacterium | reverse complement strand
CTTCGGACTGGCTGGAGTAACGGCCTCGACTGGCCCGCCGCCCGTCGCCCCGGGACCGCTGCCCCGCCTTCGCCACGTCGCGAGCGCGATCCCGATCAGCACCATCCCCGCCCCGGCCAGCGTCGAGCCCGACAGCGCCTCTTGCAGGACCAGCCAGCCGAGCGCCACCGCCACGATCGGAAACGCGTAGGAGACGAGCGCCAGGAGACTCACCGGCACCACCTTGAGCAGCCGGTAGTAGACGACGAACGCGACCACCGACCCGAACAGCGCGAGATAGAGGAGCGCGCCGATCGACACGGCGTTCCATTCGATCGCGCGCGGGTTCTCGGTGGCGATCCCGATGGCGGTCAGTACGACGGCCCCATAGGCCATGGGGAGCGCGGTCAGCGTGTAGGGGTGCAGGTCGTGCCCCCACTTCTTGATTCCCACGCTCGTCAGGGCCGACGCGACGGGGGATACCAGGATGACGGCCACGGCGATCGTGGCACGCGGGTCGTCGAGGGCCAGGTCGGAACGGAAGATCACGCCCACGCCCGCGAACCCCAGCGCCACCCCGGCCAGCTTCCGCGCGGTGATCCGCTCCGCGCCGATCGCGAAGTGCGCGATCAGGAGCACGAACAGCGGATAGGTCGCGAACAGCACGGCCGTCAGTCCCGACGACACGTACTGCTCTCCCCAGTACACCACCCCATAGTTGACGACGAAATTGAGGAATCCCAGCGCCACGAGGCCGGCGTGGACCCGCGGCTCGCGCGGCGGCGCCACGCCGCTGGCCCACGCGAGGGCGGAGAGGATGCCGGCGGCGATCGCGAACCGCATCCCGGCCGAGAGGAAGGGCGGCATCGAACCGAGACCGACCTTGATCGCCAGCCATGTGGATCCCCAGATGAACGATACGGCGACGATCCCCGCCCAGCGCGCCTCGCCTGTCATTCGATGGCCCTGAGGCGCGGGCGCGCCCACGCGATCGCTCCGACGACGATCGCCAGCAGCGCTCCGGTCATGGCGAGCGTGACGGACGCCGAGGTCAGTCCCGCCAGCGTCCCCGCCAGCAGGTTGGCGAGAGGGAACGTCCCCATGAACGCGAGTCCGAACATGCTCAGCACCCGGCCGCGCATCGCGTCGTCGACCAGCTCCTGGAGCAGCGTGTTCGTGAGCGCGACCGCGCTCGTCGCCGAGAACCCGATGGCGATGAGCGATGCCGCGGCGACGATCGGCGAGCGCGCGAGACCGAGGGTCATCGTCGCAAGGCCGGTAGCGATCGCGCAGCCGAGGAGCCATGGTCCGCGAGCGGGCAGTAGGTGCGGGAACGCGATCGACAGTGCGCCGCAGACCGCTCCTCCGCCGCCCACGGCGAACAGCCACCCGAGCCCGGAGGCGTCGAGCCCTAGGCCGTCGCGGACGACGATCGGGAGCAGCGTAGCGTAGGGCATCGCGAGCAGGCTGATCAGGGCGGCGATCGCCAGGAGCGCCTGGATCCGCGGCCGTTCGCGGACGTACCCGAATCCCTCGACGATACTGTCCCACACCGGAGCCGGAGCCGGGACGGGCCGCGAGGCGACCCGGATGAGCATGAGCGCGACGATCGCCCCCAGATACGAGAGCGTGTTGACGCCGAAGCATCCTGCCAGACCGATCGCGCCAAGTGTGAGTCCGGCGATGCTGGGGCCCACGATCCGCGACAGGTTGAACTGCGCGGAGTTGAGCGCGATCGCGTTCTGGAGATCGCGGCGTTCGACGAGGTCGAACAGGAACGCCTGGAATGCGGGCGCGGCGAGGGCGATCGCCGAGCCGCTGGCCAGCGAGAGCGCGAAGACGTGCCAGATCTGGACGGCGCCGGTCCACGTCAGCGCGGTCAGGATCGCGGCGCAGGCCATCATGCCGACGTTGGCCCGGATCAGAAGACGCCGACGGTCGAGCCGGTCGGCGTAGACACCGCCGACGAGCAGCAGCACGAGCCAGGGAAGCGACCCCGCGAACCCCACCAGCCCCAGCATGAACGCCGAATCGGTCAGCTCGAGGACCAGCCACCCCTGCGCCACGTTCTGCATCCAGGCGCCGATGTTGGAGACGAAGGCGCCGATCCAGAAGATGCGGTATCCGGGATTTCGAAACGCCGACCAGAACGGAAGCTTCCCGTGCGCCTCCGGCGGTACGGTCCCGTCCGCGGCCGGCATCGTCACGCGGCTTCTCCGAGCACCCGCCCGGCGGCACGCACGGTCGCCAGGTGGATCGCTATCGTGTCCTCGACATCGAGCGCGTAGCCCCCGCCGAAGGTCGTCGCCACCGGGATGTCCCGCTCGCGACAGGTGGCGAACACGATCTCGTCCCGCCGCTCCAGCCCTTCCAGCGTCAGGCGGAAGCCGCCCAGCTGGTCGTAGCGGTAGGGGTCCGCGCCGGCCTGGTAGAGGACCAGATCGGGACGGGCCTCGTCGAGGAGCTCCGGCATCGCGGCCTCGAGGATCTCCAGATAGACCTCGTCCTCGACCCACGGCGACCCGTCCCGGCGGCGATCGTACGAGACCAGGCCGATGTCCCGATCGCTGCGCTCCTTGACGGGATAGTTGTCCTCCTGGTGCACCGAGAACGTGTACACGGCCGGGTCGTTGCGAAAGATCGCCGCGGTTCCGTTCCCCTGATGCACGTCGAGGTCCACCACCGCCACACGCTCAACTCTTCTCTCCGCCTGGACGGCGCGGGCGGCCACCGCCAGGTCGTTGAGGTAACAGAATCCTTCGGCCCGCTCCTCGAAGGCGTGATGGAACCCTCCGCCGAGATGCACCGCCCAGCCCCGCTCCAGGGCCGTTCGCGCAGCCAGCGCCGTTCCGCCGCAGGCGAGCCGGAAGAACTCAGCTATCTCGACCGACAGGGGCAGCTCGCTGGCGGCCGTGCGCCAGGTATGGACACCGCCGTCCAGGTCGTCGAGATAGGCGGCCGTGTGGACCCGGAGAAGCTCTTCGCGCGGGGAGGGCTCGGGCAGAAGAGGATCCCGCAACCCGTCCTTTGCCGTCAGCCGGCGGTAGACCTCGGCGTACTTTTCCATGGGGAAGACGTGCGGCCCGATGTCGGCCCACGCGCGGGGCGAGTACACCACGTGGTCGCCGAGCCGCATGGGGCGATTCTACGCGCGCGGATCATGCCGGCCAACCGCGCGGGCGGTCGGCCGACAGCCAATCAGCCTGCTGCCTAACAGCGGCCGGCCCGATCTTGGACAGTCAGCCGGATCGTCCCCAGGGATCAACCCTCTCGCGAACTCCTCGCCGGAGCCGTCTTGCGAGGCCGATGACGCGCGGTGGCCCTCCCCACCCGCTGGGGCTATTTCCCTAGTTCTGGACCTCGTAGATCGTGAGCGTCGCAGAACTCTCTCTGGGGGCCCTGGCACCCGTAAGGAGCTGGAACGGCAACCCCGCGATCAAGCCATTGCCCTCTGGCACGGTCCCTGTGAATCGAACCCAGTACTCCCCCGGCGTGCCAATGCCCGCCTGGATCGTCACGCCGGACACACCGGCCTCGATAGGCAGGGGCTCGAAGATCGATGGATCGTAGACGTACTTGAACACCACGTCGATCGACCGCGGCACGTCGTGGACGTAGGCGTACGAGAGGCTCACGACATCCGTCTGGCGGAACGCCGCCGCGTCCAGCGGGATCCGAGTCGTGCCGTCGTCGGTGGCATTCTGGAGCCACAGTTGCGACGGGTCGAACCCGAGGGACGCGTTGCCCTCGCTGGTCAGAACCTGGGCACCACCGACGATCTTTGGCCCCCGTAACATTGATGTCCTTGCCATTCTCTGCACCAAAGAAAATCGCACTGCGCTGCATCTGGAAGAAGCACGCCGTTATACCTCGACGCGTCGGATTGTCCGTCCTCAGCGTGAAGGCAAACGACCTCGTCGCCCCAGGTATTACGCCGGTTGCACCAATCGAAGGCGGGGTGACCGCCCAGACACTCTGGTCGCGAGAGAGGTCGAGCGCGTATCCAGCTGCGCTCGTCCAGGTCGACTGGCCATTGTTGTTCATCGACACGGTCACGCTGACCGCACTGCCGTTCTCGAACGACGTGGGAAGCGTATTGCCGGCCGCAGCCGCGTTATCCGTGCCGAAGTTCACGGAGATGGAGGACGAGCCGCTCTTTCCCTCGGAACTGGCCGTGATTGTAGCCGTGCCCTGCGTCTTGCCAGTCACCGTCGCCGTGTTGCCGGTGCCCAATACGGTAGCGACGGTCGTGTTGCTGCTCGACCAGGCGATTGTGCGACCGGTCAGGATGTTCCCATTCGCGTCTCGCAAGGTGGCCGTGAGGCTGACGGTCCCGTTCTGGGTCGTAATGATCGCAGAGGAAGGCGAAACAGTCACCGTTGAAACGGCGGACTGGACGACAACCCGCCGCTCAGGGGAGTTGCGATTCGTGTCTCCGGTCGGATCGGAGGGCGTCGCGATCTCGGTTCTGGTTCTGAATATCTGCTCCGTTAAAGATCCAAGCGTATAAGCCTTCGTTCGAATCACACGGTCCGGATTCCAGTGTTCGGTCCGGTCCGTGAGACCCGCATCCAAATGGAAGTATACGCGGTTCATCAGTGGCCCGCGATTATCGCCGCTCCAGGTCGTCGTAGCCCTGGAGTCGAATCGCACCCGAATGTTGCTGTGTACGACGGTATCGCCGGGCCCGAACGCGGTCGAGGTTTCCGGGTTATCGACCGCCAGGACGTTGTTCGAAACCGGGACAGTCGTGGAAACCTCGGCGTGCACGAACGTATCACCGGCGCTGCTTCCGGAGGGGTTCTCGATGTCCTTGAGATTGAGCGTCCCGCTCACCCGAAAGTGATCGACGATCCGCGTGCGGTAGACGCTGCCGTTACGAAGAACTTCTACTTTGTACCGACCGAGTTTGACGCAATGCTGTTCTACAATACCCCCGTCGTTTGCGATCTGGTCGTGGTTGAGGTCGTGTCGTTCCGACTTATCGGCCTCGCCCGGATGGCAGGCATTGTTGTCCGGGTCCAGGTTGTTGAACCACCCCCACATCGGAGAAGGCTTGCCCACTCTCGAGCCATTCGGCATAACGGGAATGGAACTGGATGAGAGACAGGTCGACGAAGCGTTCGCACGGAAGATGCAGGCTCCAGAGCCGATAGGGGTCAGACGGACGGAGTACTCGCGTGACGTGGAAGGGATCTCGTTCGAGCCAGTGAACACGCTCCCCAGGATCTCCTCTTCGGGGGGCTGAACCGCGGCCGTTTCGCTGGTTTCGAGCCCACGATACGGGGCGGCGGAATCCGGCTCGATTGGTTGCTCACAATGCAGGGCTATGACGACTAGGATCAAACCACTGACCTGACGGCTGACGCTTAGCTTCATTGGAGTTCGTCTCCTCTACCGGTAGAGGTACACGGTCAGCTCGGCGGGAAAACCGCCTATTGGCGAGTCCACACGGCTGCCGACCACCAGGAAGACGTTGCCGTCGGGTCGGTAGGCGATGCCCTGGGGACTGACGGCGGTGGATGGGATTCGGTCCCGCCAGATCACGGCTAGGCTACCGGCATTCATCAGCTGGATCTCTCGGTATCCCGCTCCCAGGTCGCCGGTGGTGATCGCCCACTCGTCTCCGAGAGGCGCGATGGCAAGCTCCTTCGGGACCAGATTGGGATGCCCCGTGGAACCGAATCGGATCGCTTCGGGGAAAGCCAGCGGGACAAGTGCGACTTCGACAGTCGCCGTGACAATCAGGTGCTCTCCCTGCACATGCAGGTCGTGAGCGCCTCCAAGTAGCTGCGGGTCGTCGGGTAAGAGATCGATTTGGGCGACGAGCTGCCCGATTTCGGGATCCACGACCAGAATCCCCTGGTTGGCGAAGAACGGGCTCGTTGTGGCATAGAGAAGGTCCTCGCCAGGACCGAACGCCAGCTCGTCCATAGTCAAGCGCTTGTCGGGATCGCCCTCGTTGGGAATCCCGAGCGAGATGATTTCCTCCTCGACTCCGCGCGCCAAGTCGACCACGCTTATGAAGCCGGTGCTCTCCAGATCGACCAGCTCGAGGCCGATGTAGAGCTTGTCGCGCTGAAAACTTATCGCCGCGCCGATGCCGCGGAACGTCGTTGGAATCGCTGGCAGAAAGCTCTCGCTGGCCAAGTCGAATACCGCCACCCACGATTCGTCGATGCTAGTCACGTAGAGCCGACCACGACCTGGATCAACGACCGTCTCGTGGAGCGCGGCAATCGGAGACCGGACGACCTTGAGCACTTCCAGCGTCTCCAGATCTACGATCGAGATGGCCGAGCCCCCGAACTCCTCGGTAGTGACATAGGCCTTCGTCCCATCCGGTCCGACCGTTATCTGGCCGGTGTTGACCTTCGCTATCGCCTGGAGATCTACGATCCGGTGGCGCGCGGCGGGAGGCAGGTCGAGAGGGATCTGCCGCGAGGCGAGGTTTCCGACCTTGTCCGTAACCGTGACCGTCAGTCGCGCGGATCCTCGGGCCAGGAGGTTGTTCAGAGTCTCCTCTACCACGAATCCGCTGGAATCCGCCCGGACGACTCGCCAATGCTCCATCAGGTTCGCGCCCGAGCTGGCGGGCCCCTTGATGGATCCGTCGCTCGTCAGCCGGATCGATGCCACATCCACCCCGCTCAGCGAGTCGCGAAAGGCGACCTCGAGGTCGATCAGACCGTTGCTATCGCGGTCGAACATCGTCTTCACTAGAGGGAAGCGAACTTCGATCAGCGGCGAACCCGTATCGGGAGGCCCCGTCGGTCCGTTATCGGAGCATCCCGAGCAGGCGGCGATCGCCAGAAGGAGGAGTGGCGGCGAAGGAAGGCGGGAGCGGGACGGCACCCGAAGGAACGTCACCCACGTCAAGTTGTCATCGGCCGTCCTGTGAAAGCCCTGAACCGCCGGTGGGCTGGGCATCGGCGAGGGACTTCCGGAAGGTGTGTGGCGTGCAAAAACGTGATCATTTACTGTGTAATATTGTCAATTCTAGCCTTTGAATCATCGATGTCAACTTCGATCTCTCTGAGCGAACAGCTGTAGAGGGACCGCTTGCCCGTTCCAGATGCCGCCCATAGGGTCCAGGTCGATGGCCTTCGACCGCGAAATCCACTGTCCCCCGGAGGAGGGGTCGCAATTCCGCGAGGGGGTCTATCGGCCGCTCGATCTCGCGACTCTCCCCGACGCTCCGCGGGGTCCCGCCTTCCCCGCTGCCGGCCACGGCCCGCCCTTCTATCGCTTCGACGAGGTGCCGCGCGTCCCGCGCCTCAGGGACGTCGTCGGCCCATCCGTGATCGCGCTCGGCATGGGTCTCGGCGCGGGCGAGTTCCTACTGTGGCCGAACCTGATCGCCGTCAACGGGTTTTCGATCTGGTGGCTGTTCTGGGTCGGAGTGATGACTCAGTTCGTCGTGATCGGCGAGATCGAGCGCTGGAGCCTCGCCACCGGAGAGTCGATCTTCGCCGGCATGGGTCGCATGAGCCGCCGGCCGTTCTGGCCGTGGTTCTTCCTGGTCGCGACCCTGGTCTCCTTCTCCTGGCCGGGCTGGGCCGCCGAGTCGGCCGATTTCACGCGCGTGGCGATCAACGCGCTCGCCGGCCGCGATGTCATCGCCCACTGGCAGCCCGTGGCGCTGGCCATGCTGGCCTTCATCTGGGCGGCCCTCGCTCTCTCCCAGATCGTGTACAACGCGCTCGAGCGATTCGAGATCGCGCTCGTTCTCATCTTCTTTCCGCTGCTGTTCGTGGCGCTGATCGCAGGGGGCGTCGTCCCCGCCGATCTGGCGGTCCTCGCCAAAGGCGCGGTCTCCATCGGCTCGGCGCCGCCGCGTCTCCTGGCGGGCGACCAGTTTCCGACACTGCTGATCGCGGTGGCCTACGCCGGCTCCGGCGGGACGCTCCTCCTGGCGCAATCCCTGTGGGTGCGGGACAAGGGATTCGCGATGAGCGCCTACCAGGGCCGGATCGCCGGGATCCGCGGCAGGGACGAGCCGCTCGAGGAGCGCGGCTTTGCGTTCTCGGCCGAGCGCGATGTGGCGCTCAGGCGCTTCCAGTCCTGGATGAAGCTCGCCGAGAAGGAGCTGTTCTGGACGTTCGCGGTCCTGATCATCGTGAGCGTGGTCATCACGACCCTCCTCGTCGCGGCCACGATCGGAACCGGACGCGACGACCTCGCGGGCGACCTGACCGCCATGGTGCTGGCCCAGGCGGAGGTGCTCAGGGCGCGCGGCGGGATCGCCCTCGAGATCGTCTTCCTTCTCGGCGGCGCGCTCGTCCTGTTCTCGACGCAGGTGGGCATCGTCGACACCGTGACCCGCATCACGGGCGACATCTTCCACCACCGGGTCGGGCGCCGGACACGCACGCTCACGCTGAAGCGGTCGTTCCTCGGCTTCCTCACCGTGTTCGTGGCTGCCAGCATGGGGATCGTCGTGCTCTCGTGGATCGGCGGCGCGGCGCTGGGCGCGCTCCAGCCCGACTTCCTCGTCCACATCGCCGGCCCGTTCACGATCGCTTCCATGTACTGCTTCGCGATCGTCGTCGCGGTGCTGAACACCTCCTACCTGCCCGAGCCGCTGCGGATGCCACGCTGGAAGCTCGTCGGGATGTACTGGGCGGTCGTGCTGTGGGGCTGGTTCTCGGCCGAGCAGATCTCGCGCTCGATCATCGAGCACGGCCTCGGGCTCTCGGGCTCCCCCGTCACGTCGATCTCCGCCCACCCGGTGCGAATCGCCGCCTACGCCGCATGGCTGGCGTCGCTCGTCTGGCTGGTGTGGCGAACGGCCCGCCCCGGGCTCTTGCGATCTCGTTGAACGGCGCCCGGGCCCGGGACTAGATTGGATTTTTCGTGTGGTGCCGGTCCACCCTTGCCCCGAGGAGCGCCGCGATGAGATGGATCCCGATCCTGACCCTGACCCTGCTGCTCGCTTCCGCCTGCGAGCGCGAGACTTCCGAAGAAGGCACTACCGCGGACACCGAGCTCGCCCCGGGGGGCGGCGTTCCCGGGTCCGAGGACGCCGTCGTCACCACGACCGACGCGCCGCCCACGACGGCTACGACGGTCGAGGCCACCGGCGCCCCCAGCCCGCCGGAGGGCTATGCGGTCGAGTCCCAGCCCGCCGCCGAGGGGACGCTGGCCGCGATCGAGTACGTATCGCCGCGGACCGTGGACGAGGTAGCGGCGTTCTACGACGGCCAGGTGTCGACCGACAGGCGCGTCCGGCTGGACGTGGCCGGGGACGACGTCTATGCCTACGGGATGGGCGAGGGCTCGACGATCGGCGCCGGGACCACGATCCAGGACGTCGAGCGGCTGGTCGAGGCGCGCTCCGAGCCGATGATCGTGATCTCGCCGTTCCAGATGCAGGACGACGATCCGCTGATCCGCGACCTCGTCGA
>DASRVB010000069.1:0-34001 GCA_035687725.1 Gemmatimonadota bacterium | reverse complement strand
ATTCCAGGCGGGTAGAGGAGGGGCGATGGCCAAGTACGGCAAGAAGGCGGGCGAAGAGGTCGAGAAGACGATGCGCGAGCGGAAGAAGGGAACCCTGAAGAGCGGGTCCGGCAAGAAGGTGAAGAGCAAAAAGCAGGCGATCGCCATCGGCTTGTCGAAGGCCCGGAAGAAGGGCGCCAAGGTGCCGCGCAAGAAGAGCTCCAAGAAGAAGTCGTAGTCGACACCGTCACACTCGGATGGCGCTGGAGTT
Organism: Gemmatimonadota bacterium; assembly: GCA_035687725.1. Taxonomy (GTDB): domain Bacteria; phylum Gemmatimonadota; class Gemmatimonadetes; order JACCXV01; family JAHWKZ01; genus JAICNR01. The sequence goes on along the minus strand of DASRVB010000069.1, from coordinate 33,751 downwards.
GCGTTCGGAATGCGAGTCCTGCGGCGCGGCCCTGCCGTTCGACGCCGTCGCATACATCTGCAGCTTCGAGTGCACGTTCTGCGAGGAGTGCGCGGAGTCCGGGGGGCGTGCGTGCCCGAATTGCGGTGGTGAGCTCGTGCGCCGCCCGCCGGGGTATCGAGTGAGCGAGTATGTCGCGACCGTGTCGTGGGAGAGACACGGTGAGGCGTTCGTCGACAACCGCTACAGCCGCGCGCACGAGTGGAGCTTCGACGGGGGCCTGACGGTGCCCGCCTCGGCGTCCCCCCAGGCAGTGCGGCCGCCCATGTCCGACCCGCACGCTGTCGATCCCGAGGAGGCCTTCGTGGCCTCGATCGCGAGCTGCCACATGCTCTGGTTCCTGTCGCTCGCCGCGAGCCGAGGTTTCCGCGTCGAGTCCTACCGGGACGAGGCGGTCGGGATCATGGAGAAGAACGCCGAGGGCCGGCTCGCGATCACGACTGTGACGCTGCATCCGCACGTGGTGTTCGCGGCCGATCTCGCGCCGGCGGCCGACCTCGCTCCGGCAGCCGAAGTCGTCGATGAGATCCACAATGCCGCGCACCACGCCTGCTACATCGCTTCGTCGGTCAGGAGCGAGATCCGGGTAGAGTCCAGGTTCGATACCGCTTGATCCGACTGGACGGCTACTCCCGCAAATCGTACAAGTCACTCATACAGCACGTTTTGCACTCCTGTTGTGCCGCCGATGGGGACCTCGGGGGCTTGCAGGCTAGGTGGAGTGGTGTTATAGTGTAGTAGTACACACGAACAATCAACCACCACCGCCCACGATCCAAAGGAGACAACCAATGAAGCCCCTCGCCCTGGCCCTCTTCCTCCTGTCGCTTTCCGTTCCCGACCCGATCTTCGCCCAGCCAACGGCGCCCGAACCCGCCGATGCGATCGCGCCCTCCGACGCGCAAGAGGCGTTCGAGAAGCTGAAGACGCTGGCCGGCTCCTGGGTGGGTCCCTTGACGACGTCTCCAGCGGCAGAGGAAGTGGAAGGCAGTTTCGCGCAGTTCTCTCTCCGCGTGACGTCCCGCGGCAATGCGCTCGTGCACGAAATCTCGGTCTCCCCTCTACCCGACCATCCCCTCACCATGTTCTATCTCGAGGAGGATCGCCTCGTCCTGACGCATTACTGTGACGCCGGCAACCGGCCGCGCATGGTCGGGAAGCTCTCGCCGGACGGGAAGACGCTGGAATTCGATTTTCTCGATCTGACCGGCAGCAATCAGTACGGCCATATGCACCATGCCGTGTTCACCTTCATCGATGACAATCACCACACGGAGGAGTGGACTTGGATGATGCCGGACGATAAGCCGGTTCGGGTGCGCTTCGATCTGCAGCGGACGAACTTCGAGAGCAGCGCCGTCGGCCAATGAAGGTGCCGGGAAGCCCAGATGGAGCGTGAGTGGAACGACAGTCAGCCGATCTATCGCCAGCTTCGGGACCGCGTCGCCGCAATGATCCTGGACGAGGTCCTCAAGGAAGGCGAGCCGCTGCCGTCGGTGCGCACGGTAGCGGCGGAGTATCGGGTCAATCCACTCACGGTCCTGAAGGGATACCAGCAACTGGTCGACGAGGGACTGGTCGAGGCGCGGCGCGGCCTCGGCATGTTCGTCAATCCCGGCGCGCGCGCCGCGCTGCTGGTGAGCGAACGGCGGAAGTTCCTCGAGGAGGAGTGGCCGCGGATCCAGGAGCGGATCCAGCGGCTCGGCATGTCGGACGACGATCTCCTGCGCGGCCGGCGGGATCGTCCGGGAGAGGAGCGCTGAGGTGACGTACATCGAGGCCCGCGGACTCCGCAAGAGCTACGGATCGACCGTGGCGCTGGACGGCGTCGACCTCGAGATCGAGGCCGGTCGCATCGTGGGGCTGATCGGCCCCAATGGCGCCGGCAAGACGACTGCGCTGAACGCGATCGTCGGGCTCATCCCCTTCAAGGGCCGGCTGCGCGTGCTGGGTGAGGATCCCTGGGCCGCACGCGACCGGCTGATGCGGGACGTCTCGTTCATCGCCGACGTAGCCGTGCTGCCGCGCTGGATCCAGGTCGACCAGGCGCTCGACTACGTGACGGCGGTCCATCCGCGGTTCGATCGCGCGAAGGCTGAGGCGTTCCTCGCAAAGACCTCGATCGGGCCGCACAGGAAGGTCCGGGAGCTGTCGAAGGGCATGGTGACCCAGCTCCACCTGGCGATCGTCATGGCGATCGACGCGAAGCTCCTGGTGCTGGACGAGCCGACGCTCGGGCTCGATCTCCTCTACCGCAAGCAGTTCTACGATTCGCTCCTCTCCGATTATCTCGCGGGCGACCGCACCGTGGTCGTGGCGACCCACCAGGTGGAGGAAGTCGAGCACGTCCTCACCGACATCGTGTTCCTCGACCGCGGCCGGGTCGTGTTCCGCCGGAGCGCGGAGGAGGTGGAGATCCGCTACCGCGAGGTGGCCGTGCACCCCGACCGGATCGCAGAAGCGCGGGCGCTGAACCCCATGCACGAGCGCGAGGGGTTCGGCCGGAGGATCCTCCTGTTCGAGGATGTCGACGGGCGGCGCCTGGCGGAGCTGGGCGACGTGCGGACGCCGAGCGTCGCCGACCTCTTCGTGGCGGTTCTGAGCGGCCGCGGGAGGGAGGCGCAGTGAGCGTCGCGGTCGCCCCTTCCCCGGCCCGGCGCCTGGCGTGGTCGATCCGGCGCGAGCTCTGGGAGAACCGCTCGGTGTACCTCGCCCCGCTCGTCGTCGCCGGTCTTTCCCTGGTGGGATTCGCCGTCGCGCTCGTCCAGCTGCCGACGACGTTCCGCGCGGTATCGGACCTCGACCCTATGCGGCAGCAGGAGGCGATCCAGCAGCCCTACGTGGTCGTGGCCATGGCGCTCATGGCGATCGCGCTCGTCGTCGCCGTCGTGTACTCGCTCGATGCGCTGTACGGGGAGCGGCGCGACCGCAGCATCCTGTTCTGGAAGTCGCTGCCGGTCTCCGATCGCACGGCCGTGCTCGCCAAGGCGAGCATTCCGATCCTGGTGCTCCCGCTGATCACCTTCACGCTCACCGTCGTCACGCAGCTCCTCATGCTGGCCCTGAGCAGCGTCGTGCTGGCAGTTGCCGACGTGGATGCGGGAGTCCTGCGGGCCCGGATGCCCATGCTCGAGTCCACCGGCATCCACTTCGTCCACATCGTGGGGATGCACGGCCTCTGGTACGCGCCGCTCTATGGGTGGCTGCTCTTGGTGTCGGCCTGGGCGCGGCGCGTCCCCTTCCTCTGGGCCACGCTCCCGCCCTTCGCGATCGGCGCAGTCGAGGAGATCGCGTTCGGCACGACGCACCTTCGCGACCTGCTGCGGGATCGCTTCCTCGGCGGCCCGATCCCGGAGGGAGCGATGGAGGGCATGACGATGGACGTGCTGGGGTCGCGGTCCCTGATGAGCTTCCTCATCGACCCCGGGCTCTGGCTCGGCTTCGCCGTCACCGCCCTGTTCCTCGTCGCCGCGGTCCGGCTGCGTCGCTCGCGAGGCCCGATCTGATGCGGCTCACCGGAAACCCCGGCAGGGACGCCGGCCTGCTGTACGTGGTCCTCGGCGTGCTCGGCGCCTTCAGCATCCTCTATGTCCCCGGCAAGCTGATCGCGCCCGGGGATGCGGCTGTGACCGCGCGGAACATCCTGGCGTCCGAAACACTCTACCGCTTCTCGATCGTCAGCGGCCTGATCTCCTCCGCCCTGTTCGTCTACCTCGGGCGGGCCCTGTACCGGCTCTTCCAAGGGGTCGACCGGGAGAAGGCGGTGTGGATGGTCGCGCTCATAGCGATCTCGGTCGCGATCGGGCTCGCGCTGACGGCCAACGACATCGCCGCGCTCGTCGTGCTTCGCAGTTCCGACGTGCTGGCCGCATTCGATCCGGCGGAGCGGGAGGCGCTCGCGCTCCTCTTCCTTCGCGTAGGCGCCGCGGCGATCCCGCTGGTCATGATCTTCTGGGGCCTGTGGCTCTTCCCGTTCGGCACGCTCGTGATGCGCTCCGGGTTCGTGCCGCGCATCCTGGGCGTCCTCCTGATCGTCAACGGCGTCGCCTACCTCATCGCGACTGTGATGCGCCTGCTCGTGCCGGACTACGCCGACCTCATGGACAAGGTCCTGCTCCTTCCGGAGCTCGGGGAGATCTGGATCATGCTCTGGCTCGTGATCAAGGGCGTGAGAGCGCCCGCGCCGGCCGTCCGGCACCCTATCGGCTGATTCGCCGTTGTTCGGTCCGCCTCCGCGCCCGACGACGAGCGGCTGCGTCCCAAGACGCGGCTCGTCCTGGAAGAGCTCCTCAGCCCGACAGCGACGCGATCCACTCCTCCCAGCGCTCGACGTCGTCTCCGTAGTCCTGCCCGATGATCTGGCGCAGGAACTGCTCCGCCTGAAGCCGGATGCTCCGATTCGGCGATTGCAGGTACGCGAGGATATGGCGGCCGCCTCCGATCATCTCCTCGGCTAGCTCGTGCGAGATCTCGGTCGATCCTCTTCGGCGACATGCGCCGTGAGGAACTCCGCGCCCTGGTCCGCCAGGACCCCCATGGTGTCGGGCATTCCCTCGGGGAAAATGTCCGCGACAATCCGGCCCTGTCGGCTGTGAAACCCGAAATGGGCCCCGTGGAGCTTGCCAGATTCTTCCGTCGTCTCCACCCCATTGTGCCCAACCGGCGCAATTGTAAAGGCAGAGGAAGCGAGGACGGGTTCTCCAATCGTCAGATCGAGTCTGAGCTCCGGGATTTCCGCCCACCTCGGTGGCGTTCCCCGGGCTGACGTCTCCCGACACACGGTGCAACGTATTCCCGTCCGGGTGCACGTCGATGCACAGCTCGTCGGAATGAATCGAACCCACGATGACCTCGTATCGGCCCGACGCATCGGTGACGGCCTCGCGGACCTCGTGCAATACGCCCGTGCAATCCCCCACGGTCGTCTCTGCGCCCGGGATTCCGGGAACTGTCTCGAGCGGCGTGATCGTCAATGGCACCCCCGGCACTGGTGAGCCTTCTGCATCACGCACGTAGCCGAAGAGGCGAGACTCCTGGGTGCGGGCCGTGGACAGCCACCAGCGGACCTCCAGAGCGAAGGCAACCCGCTCTGTCGGCGACCACAGCAGCTCTTCAGGAAGCAGGCCACGCGGAACCTCGAAGGTGAGCCAGCCCTCGAGCGATTCCCCCGGCTGGACCACCACCCCTTCCACGCGGGGAGCCCGCCCCCCATCGTGAAGCGTCCAGGTGGGGCCGGCATGGAACGGCAGCTCGTTCGAAAGCGTGCGCAAAGCGAACTCGTTGGCGCGGATCGGCCGGGGAGTGTCGGAGTGGTTCGTGACTTCTATCAGAAGTGTGGCGAAGACCTCGCCGTCCGAAGGATGCGGCGAATCGTCTTCGGGATACCAGCTGAGGTTGAATCGTTGAAACCGGAGGTCGATGCCCTCGTGGGTGGCGGTCGACCCCTCGACGACCACGAGGGTCGCGTCGGGGCCGGTCGGGCCTTCCCGGCAACCGACCGAAGCGAGGAGCAGGAACCCGTATGCCAGAGACACGATGCGCACGCGGCGACTCTACAAGCTGAAACGTCGCGCCGGCAATTGCGGTTTGTTTCCACGTTGCCGCGAGAAGGGGTGCTGACGCTCGCGTGGATCCTGGCTGATGGGGGGGCCGGCCGCGCCCGGGCCGGCCCCCGAAAAAGCGCTACGTGCCCAGCGTCTCCCGCGCCTCGGCGCGAACGTACGACAGCGGGAAGCTCAGCTGGTTGAAGTCCGCCACCTGGCGGATCAGCTCGGCGGCCGCCGTCTCGTTCCCCGCCGCGTCGTGCGCCCGCGCCGTCAGCAGCAGGACGCGCGGGTCCTGATCGTTGGCCTGCTCGAAGTGGGCGACGGCTTCCGCGCCCCTGCCCTCGGCGAGCGCGATCCGGCCCATGAGCTCGTGGTCCTGCCGGAGCTCGAATGGAACGGCCGGACCCTCGACTGCCGTGTGGTACGCGGCCGCGCGCTCCTTCGCCTTCGCCAGGTCGTTCGCCGCCAGCGCCACCAGCGCCTCGTTGTAGATGTGGTTCCGCCGCGTCGCTTCCTTGATGCCTTCGGGGACGTCGGCCTTCTCGATCGCCTCGACCGCCGAGGCGAAGCGCGCGGCCGCGCCTTCGACGTCCCCCAGGTCGAGCAGTGTCCGTCCGATCAGCGCGTCGTCGCCGGAGATCGTCGTCCAGTCGTTCTTTTTCTCCGAGATCGCGCGGCGCTCCGCGAGCACCTCCATCGCGCGTGCCTCGTTCCCTTCGTGAAGCCAGGCGGCTGCCTTCCAGAGGAGCGCGTTCGTCCGGACGCCGTCGTTCGGCGCCTGGGCGAACATCTCGTCCATCGTAGCCCGCGCCTCGTTTCCCTGCCCGAGGAACATCTGGTTGTGGGCGATCCCGATGTAGGAGGCGTTGAAGGTCGAGTCCGCATCGAGCGACTTCCGGTACTGGACGATCGACTCGTCGAAGCGGCCCATCTTCATGAGGAACTCGGCGTACGAGTCGTAGGGGTTCGGCTCGGACGGCAGGACCTCGATGTACTTGCGGAAGGCCTGCTCGGCCTCGTCGAACCTTCCGGCCGCGCGCGCGGCGTAGCCCAGGTTGTTCCATGCCTGGCTGAACGAGGGGTCGATCTCGACGGCCTTACGGTACTCGGCGATTCCCGCTTCCCAGTCCTGCCGGGCGAAGGCCAGCTGCCCGGCGAGCGCGTTGTGGGCGCGTACGTCGTCGGGATACTTCTCGACCAGCTCGCGCAGGAGCGCCAGCTGGCGGTCCCCGTCGCCGTCGACGCCCGCCTGGGCCACCTGGATCAGGATGCGCTCGCCTTCCGAGGCATGATCCATGTTGGCCACGGCCTTCTCGATGTTCTCGAAGAACTCCTCCGGCGAAGGCGCGGTGTTGGCGAGGAGGAGGTACGCGCTCGCGAACGTTGGATCCTTCGCGACCGCCTCCTCGAGGAGCGGCCGGGCATCGAGCGCCCGCAGGCTCTCCGACAGGCGGCGACCTTGGAGGAAGAGGTCGCGCGCTTCCTCGGACGTCGTGGTGACAGGAATCTCGCCGCGGGCGACATCGGCCGGGGCGGAGTCGGCGCCGGCCTGGGCGTCTGACGTCCGCTCGCAGGCCGCGAGGAACGCCAGCAGGAGGACGGGCAGCCACAGGGATGTCCGTAGAATCGTGGGATTTCTCATGGAAGGTCTTCTCCCCCCTTCCGCGCCGAGTCCGGCGCGTCAGCGATTGGGGTTTGCGAGCCGGTGCTGGAGTGCGCGGGCTCGGCCGGACGATGCCCGCATCGCGCCTCTGTTCAACGTGTTCGACCGTGAAGAGTCCCGGCGGAATGAGGTGAGAAGATGCTCGCGCGCGGCAATCGTCCAGCGCTCTGCAGCCAGCCGTGGCACTCATGCGGTCACCGTGAGGAAGTGCGCGGCAACACGCCGACTGGAATCGTGAATGTCCGCTACTCTGGGGGCGCGATCTCGCCTTCCGCCAGTCGCGCCACGAGCCGGCCGCTGCCGTCGAAGCCTCCCGCGGCGACGTAGCCGCGCTGGCCAGCATGTCGGAAGGTCCGCATCTCGATGCCCGCGGTTCCCGACTCCCTGAGGACGACCACGAAGGGGTTGCCCTGCTCCGGCTCGACCACCCATCCGGTGAGCCGACCCTGCGGCACGAACTCGTCGACGAGCCGATCCTCTCCGGCCCCGTCGCGCACCAGGACCACCCAGCGGTGGCCGTCCTCCCAGAGCGGTTTGCCGTCGGTGCCGAGCTCTACGTCTACCAGGAACTCGACGGCTTCGAGCCCTTCGTCGCCGTCCAGCTCGGCGCGCGCGCTCGCGATCGTCACGGTTGGAAGCGGTCCGCCGTTGGGGATCGTGGCCGTCGGCTGTGGATCGGGTCGCTCGACGAGAGTCGGACGGGAGTCACCGGAGTCCGCTTCGGCGCAGCTCGGGACAGAGAAGACGACCGCACCGATGGCGGCGAGGATGAGAACAGCGAGACCGGAATTACCCATAGGCTTCAATATGCAACTCCCCGAGCGAGAACCGCGGAGAGCGTTGCGCGGATACCGGCAGGGCTTCGGGCGTTCAAGCCCCGTCGTGACGCGACCGGCAGATTCTCCACCGTATGCTGACTTCCCTCACACTTCCCTTCCTGGCGCTGGTCGCGCCCGGCCTCCTGTTCTCCCAGGAAACGTCCTGGGAGACGATTCGAATGGACGTCGAGGTGGAGCTCCACCCCGATCAGGCACGACTCGAGGGAGGGGCGACGCTGATCCTGCGGCCGATGGATGCTGCCGCGTCGTGGATCGAGATCGAGGTCGGAGAGGCCATGATCCTCGGCGAGATGGAAGCGGCGGCCGGTGACCGGGACGTCATCGTCGAGAGGGATTCGTCAGGGATGCAGGCCACGCTTCGGTTCGACCACCCGGTTGCGGAAAGTGAGGAGATCGAGCTCCGGGTCGCCTTCGCGAGCGTCGGGCGCGGCAGCCAGATGGTGGTCGACGGCGCCGCGGCCTTCGCCTCCTGGGCGCGGACCTGGTACCCGATCGCGGGAAGCTACCGCGCACCCGGCACGACCCGGATCTCGATGCCACGCACGTGGCGGGCGGTGGCGTCCGGCGGGCTGACCGACAGGTCGGAGCACGGGGAGCGCGCCGTCGAGACCTGGACCAGCGAGCGGCCCCTCGCCCGCTCCTTCGCGGCCGGACCCAACGCGGTGGAGACACGATCGGTCGGGGATCGGGAGGTCGGCGTGTACCTCCTGTCGCATCGCGATCGCGCGGACGAGCTCGCGGCAGCGCTCGCGGACGTGATGGCGGCGTTGGAAGCGCGCTTCGGCCGCTACCCCTATCCCGGATACGCGCTCGCCGAAGTACCGACCGAGCTGGCGGAATGGACCGGCTCGTCGGAGCAGGGGTTCTTCATGGCGCGGGCCGACGCGATCGACGGTCCGGTCAACAATCCTCTGCTCTCACACGAGCTGGCGCACGGATGGTGGGGCAACTGGGTGCGCGCGGTCGACCCCGGCGCGCTCGTGGTCGGCGAGGCGCTCGCCCAGTACGGCGCGGTGCTCGCGATCGAGGCGATGGAGGGACGCGAGGCGGCCGTCGAGTTCCTGCGTTTCAGCCGCGAGGGCTACAACCCGATCCAGTCCGCGAGGGGGTTCTGGGCGATGAAGCTGGCGGGCCAGGACCTGCCGCTCTCCGAGCTCTCCGGCGGCGGATGGCAGCACAACCTGGCCGACGCCAAGGGCCACTGGGTGTACGACATGATCCGCCGCGAGCTCGGAGACGAGCGGTTCTTCGGCGCGCTGCGCGAGGTGCTGGAGGTCCATGGCGACCGGGCGCTCTCGCTCCCCGAGCTGCGCCGGTTCTTTGTCGCGGCGGCCCCCGACGCCGCGGAGATGGAGGGCTTCCTGACGCAATGGCTGGACTGGACGGGAGCCCCGGTGCTCGACGTCGGCTGGGAGGACGCGAGCGAGGATGGCCGCCATGCCGCCGCCCTGACCATCCGGCAGCGGACCCCGAACCCCTATCGGCTGCGCATCCCGATCGGCATCCAGTCGGCTGCGGGTCTGCGCGTCCACCAGATCGAGCTGACCGAGCCGACGACACGGCTCGTGCTCGAGGCCGACGGCCCCCCGACCGGAGTCGTCGAGAACGTCGGCCATCCGCTTCTTCTCTGGGAGGCGGCGTATTGCCCCGAATGAGTGTCAATACATATGGATTGACGACATGAAGGAAACGGACCGGGAGCGCCGTCAGCGCGCTTCGATCGACACCGGGCCGTTCGTCGTCACGACGCGGACGAGCGGGCCGCCGCCGCCCAGCTCGACGCGGAACCGGCGGCCGTCCTCGCCGGGCTCGAGCCGGACCTGGAGCGGGATCTCGGTGTCGAAGGGGCCGTGCTCGGTGCCGGTCTCGAGGACGGCCGCGTACCCCTCTGGAATCCTGATCGAGATCGGGCCGTTCCGCGTCTCCGCGTCGAGCCCCGCGCCTTCCCAGGTCGTCCCGCCGAGCTTGACGCCGATCGGTCCGTTCTGGGCGCGCGCGGTGACGTCCCCGCCGACGTCCGCGAGGTCGATCGGGCCGTTGCGGGTCTCGAGCCGGATCGTGCCCGTCACGCCGCGCACCGCCAGCGGGCCGTTGTTCGACGTCGCCTCGAGATTCCGCTGCCGCGGCACGTAGACGTAGTAGACGACGGTCCACTCCTCGCCCTCGGGCCCGAACGCGCGGCCGCCGCTCGGCGTGAGCTCGATCCGCACCGCGCGGGCGATCTCGCGCGCCCCTTCTTCGGTATCGGCGTGCGCCTGGATCCGCGCGTGGACCTCCATCCGCTCTTCGTCCCAGCCTTTGAACAGGACACCGCCATTCCGGCCGCCGTCGAAGGCGATCGTCGCCGCCGGAGCGTCGACGGACTCCACCACCACCTCGCAGAACATCTCCTGCTCGCCGCCGTAGTCGTCCCGCTCGCAGCCTGCGACCCACTCTGCGTCGTCGTCGCTCTCCTGGGCGCGGAGGCTGGCGGGTCCGGGGGGCAGGAGGAGCGGAACGAGAAACACGAACGCGATGCGGCGCATGGGGGCTCCTTCGACGGGGTTCGGGCGATCGCTCTCCATGGATGGGACAGCGGGACGGGCCGATTGGTTGCTTCGGTGGTCTGCCGGCACTCGGGGGTGCTACGGCGGTTGCTCAATCCACGGCGAGCGCCCAGGCGACCATCCTCGTCGACGTAGCTCTCGGTGGGCCGCGCGGCGAGCCAAGGGGCATCCAGGGAGGGCTTCACCGTCAGCGCATGATCGGCGCCGGGGACGAGCCGTACCGTCAGGGGCGCGCCCTCCCCGAGCGCGCGCTCCACGCGTAGCGAGGTCTCGGGGGGGGAACCTAGCGGGGCGGGCCGTCCGGGTCTTGATCCGGGTAAGCCACCCGGGTACGCGCGAAACCCTGAATGCGCCGGTACTCGGACGGCGAGAGGCCGGTAGCGCGCCGGAAGCTGCGCGCGAAGTGGCTCTGGTCGGCGTAGCCGAGCCGGTGCGCGACCCGCGCGATCGGGACTTCGGGATCCCGCAAGGCTTCGGCCGCGCGCTCGACGCGGAGCCGGCGCGCGTACTCGCCGATCGAGCACCCGTGTCGGCTGCGGAAGACCCGCGCGAGGTGGACCGGATGGACGCCGATCTCCGCCGCGATCGCGGAGAGCCCCGGAATATCCGGAAACGCGGCACGAACGATCTCGGCCGCGCGATCGACCCAGCGCGGGGTGCGGTCCCCGGCACGGCCCGCCGGTCGCGCGACGTCGGCCAGGAGCGCGAGCGCCAGGCCCTCGATCGCCAGCCGGGCCGCCGGATCCGTGCTCCCGAACTCGTCGTGGAGATGGCGCGCGATCCAGTTGGCCCGCTGCTGCCGGAACACCACCGAGTCGCTCGGCAGACCGCCGACACCCTCGCGCATGCGTTCGAGCCACGGATCCTCCAACTCCAGATTGAAGCACCCGCTCGCCCCCGGGCCGAAGCGGTCGGAATGGGCCGCGCCCGGCGGATGGAAGATCACCGTCGCCGATCCGCACTCGCGCACGCGGCGCCCGTCGCGCTCGGTGAAACCGCCCCGCAGGACGAGGCAGAAGTAGGCTCGCGCGTGGTCGTGCCGCGGCAGCGCGTCGCCCGGTCGGTAAGCGGTCTCGGTCATCAGGAGCCCGCCGACTTGCCGGCGCGCGCGCTCGACTCCAAAGAACGTGCCTTCGGGTAGGGTGATCATGTCGCACTCCATGCTACGTCCATTGGAGTCCTGGGGGAAGCTGGATGGTTGGACCACCGAGGCCGCTCGCCGGGTACCTTGCCGATCATTCAACCTGGGAGGTGGGAGTGGATTCGACGCTGGAGAAGCTGTACGAACAGATCGACGACATCGAGATCGCGATGATGACCACCAGACGCCCCGACGGGCATCTCGAATCGCGCGCGATGGCCACCCAGAAGCGGGCCGCTGGGGCGGACCTCTGGTTCGTCTCCCGGGAAGGAACCGCCAAGCTCCGCGACCTGGCGGCCGACCCGCATGTCAACCTCTCCTACTACAAGGACCGGACGCGGGAGTGGGTGTCGGTCTCGGGCCTGGCAAGGGTCAGCCGCGATCGCGCGAAGATCCGAGAGCTCTACGCGTCCGACTGGAAGATGTGGTTCGGTGAAGAAGGCGATCCGCGCCACGGGACCGCGGACGACCCGCGCATGGTCCTGATCGGCGTCGACGTCCATGCGGCCGTGTTCCTCGAGATGGACAAGCCGCAGCCCATCGTCCTGATCGAGCTCGTCAAGGGATGGGTGACCAGCGAGGAGCCGGACCTCGGCGAGACGCACCGGATCGGATAGGTTTCGCGGCGTGAGCGCCTCCTCTCCCCCTCACTCGCGCAATCGGCGCGTCGTCAAGCGGATCGCTCAGGTCAGCTTCCTGTTTTTCCTCCTGAAGGGCCTCGGCTGGCTGGTCGTCGGCTTCCTCGCCTGGAAGGGGCTCAGCTGACGCCCATGTCGCGGACCGTCGCGGCGTCTATCGGGGGTCTTTTTCCCCCGACGACCGCGAGGTCTGGTTTTTCCGCAAGGCGGTCTTCATGTCGGCCGCGAGCACACTCGCCAACTACGACAGCAACCCGCGCTTCCGCCCCGACGATGCGATCGAGTTCGGCTCGACGCCGCCCGACTGGTCGCGGAACAACCGCTTTGTGACGCGCTGGGAGGGAACGCGTTACGGCCCGCCCGAGCCGGATCCCCTGCTCGACGCCTGGTCAGGATGGCGCGACGACGTGACGATCTCGAACGCCACGCTGTCGCCCCACGGCACGCTTGCGATCCTCGACGTGCGCGCGCGCGACGACGAGCGCCGGCTGGGCCCCAGCGACCTGTGGTTCCCGCGGCTCGAGGAGGGCGGCTGGTCGGAGCCCGAGCCGTTGGCGGCCGGCGTCAACACTCCCGAAAACTTCGAGAACTTCGCCGTGCCGGGTCCCCACCGAGGCGGCTTCCGGCGACTAGGGCACGGGCCCGACGGATGTATCCTTCCGATTCAGGACCTCGAAGATCGGGCAGGACGCCTTGAAGGGGTTGTCCCGGCACGAGGCGATCAGCTCCCTCAATCCCTGCTCCATGCGCTCGAGATCCCGAATGCGGTTGCGGACGTCGACCAGTCGGCGCGTCGCACGCCGCTCGACGTGGGAGCATTCGGCGACCTCGTTGAGACGCAGCGAGACCAGCTCGCGGACGTCCTCGAGCGAGAAGCCGAGCTCCTGGGCGCGGCGGATGAAGACGAGTCGCGTAAGATCGCCCGGCTCGTATACGCGATTCCCGGCGCGGTTTCTCCGGGGCTCGGCGAGGAGACCGATCCGCTCGTAGTACCGGATCGTCTCCGGTCCGATTCCGGCGCGTTGGGCCAGCAAGTCGCGCGTCATGAATTCGGACGACATGGCCGGGAATAGAGCCTATGAACGGGTATCGGGTCAAGCCCGGCTACAAACCGGGGAACTCGCCCTCCTCGAGTCCGGCAATCAGATCCAACAGCCCGACGGCCTCCCAGGCGCGATTCCGTGATCTCTTGCTGAGCGGCGCAAGCACACCAGCGAGTTGCAGTTGATCGAGAGCCTGATATATCGACGGCTTCGATCGCCCGGTAACAGCGGCTGCGACGGGGGCCGTGATGATGGGATGCGCGGGCAACGCGTCGATTACCGCCCACGCGGCGGCGTCCGCACGCGGCGCCCTCATGGATGCCGCAAGCTGTGAGCGCCATCGCCCCCCAAGCTCCCCAAAGGCCGCCAGGTACTGGATCGCCAGGCGGGCGGAGGCGACCGCCGACATCGCGTTCCATTGTTCCTCGAGCTCGGCGCGCTGACATCGATCTTCATCGGAGCGATCGGCGTGGCGATGATCGTCGGCCTGAGCGACCGGGTCACGATCGGGTTGCGGAGAGCGCGCTCGCGCTGGCGACCGTGTTCGCCACGCTCCCCGCCCTCTTCCGCTGACCCTCGCTACTGACGGCCGTCCGGCCTGACTAGCTCGCTACGTCCCCGGAGTGAAAGTTGTGCGGGGTCGACGACCTCAACGGGAGGTTCAGATGATCGCGACGAGAGTAGCCACGCGTGCGACAGCCACTCTGGTAGTCGCGCTGGCAGCGTGCGAAGGTGCAGCCGAGGACACTGGAGCCACTGCACAGCGAGTGGAGATCGAGGCAACCAGCTACGCCTACAGCCCGGCGACGATCACCGTACCTGCCGGGAGGATCCGGTTCGTGATCCACAACGCGGCCGACATCGTGCACGGGTTCGAGGTCGAGGGGCAGGGAATGGAAGAGGAGATTGCGGAGATCCAGCCAGGGGCAACCGACAGTCTGACGGTCATGCTCGAGGGGCCCGGCACGTACGAGATCTATTGTCCCGTGGAGGATCACGAGCAGCGCGGGATGATCGGTACGCTCGAGGTGGAAGCCGCGAACCCTTAGGAATCACGGCCGGAACGTAAGATAGACGACGGATCGGCCGTCCCGGTCCGCGGGAGGTTTCCTGGGATGGCGCACTCCAGCAAGAAGAGCAAGGCCAAGAAGAGCAAAACCGCGAAGAAGACGAGCGCCAAGAAGAAGCGGAAGGACTCGCAGGGCCTCGAGACCTACCGCGAGAAGCGGGATTTCGGCAAGACTCCGGAGCCGGCCGGCAAGGTCCGCGCGAAGGACGGCGGCCCTCTCTTGTTCGTGGTCCAGAAGCACGACGCGACGCGCCTCCACTACGACTTCCGCCTCGAATGGGACGGGGTCTTGAAGAGCTGGGCGGTGCCGAAGGGTCCGAGCATGTATCCCAAAGACCGCCGGCTCGCCGTCCGCACAGAGGACCATCCACTCGAGTACGGCGAGTTCGAGGGCGTGATCCCCGAGGGCGAGTACGGCGGCGGTCCCGTCGTCGTCTGGGACCGCGGTGCCTGGGTGCCGCTCGAGGATCCCGCGAAGGGGTTCCGGAAGGGCCGGCTCGCGTTCCGGCTCGAGGGGGTGAAGCTCAAGGGCGAGTGGCGGCTCGTCCGGTCGGGAAAGAACGACGGTGATAAGGAGCAGTGGCTCCTGATCAAGAAGACGGACCGCCTCGCGGCCTCCGCCGGCGATCTCCCCATCGTCGAGGCCCGGCCCGAGAGCGTCCTCACCGGACGCACGGTCGAGGAGGTCGCGGAGAAACGGGACCGGATGTGGGGCCGGCAGGGGGAACTCGATCCGGCGACGGGCCGCAAGGGGACGCGAAAGCGAAGCCTCGGCCCGAACGCGGGCGAGCTGGTCGGCGCGCGACCGGGGAATCTTCCGAAGAAGCCCCAGGCCGCGCTCGCGACGCTGGTCAAGGAGCCGCCCGCCGGCGACGAGTGGCTCCACGAGATCAAGCTCGACGGCTACCGGATCCTGGCGGCCCTCGAGGGCGGCAAGGCTCGGCTCGTCAGTCGGAACGGCAACGATTGGACGCAGCGGTTCGCGCCGGTCGCGAATGCCTTGCGGTCCATCGCGGCCGGGTCCGCGCTCCTCGACGGCGAGGTCGCCGTCCTCGACGAGCGCGGCATCACGAGCTTCCACGCGCTTCAGGCCGCTGCCTCGATCCCGACCTCGAAGTTCCGCTACTTCGTCTTCGATCTCCTCTACCTGGACGGCCACGATTTGACGGGCGTCCCGCTCGTCGAGCGCAAGGAGGCGTTGCGGGCGTTGCTCGCCGCCTCCGCCCCGCTCGAGGTCGTCCAATTCAGCG
The DNA here is from genome assembly GCA_035687725.1 of Gemmatimonadota bacterium. Lineage (GTDB taxonomy): Bacteria > Gemmatimonadota > Gemmatimonadetes > JACCXV01 > JAHWKZ01 > JAICNR01. The sequence goes on along the minus strand of DASRVB010000069.1, from coordinate 17,977 downwards.
ACCACGTCGTGGGGCATGGCGAGGAGTTCTTCAGGACGGCGTGCGGATCGGGGGTCGAGGGTATCGTCTCCAAGCGCGCCACCTCCCGCTACTCACCGAGCCGCACCAAGGACTGGCTCAAGGTGAAGTGCACACACCGGCAGGAGTTCGTCGTCGTCGGCTTCACGAACCCGCAGGGCGCGCGCACCGGCTTCGGCGCGCTCGTGCTCGCCGTTCATGAGGCCGGCGAGCTCCGATACGCCGGCAAGGCCGGGACGGGCTTCACCGAGGAGGACCTGCGCTCGCTCCGGAAGCGGATGGCCAAGCTCGAGCGGAACAGCGCGCCGATCGTCGATCCGCCGCGCGGAGCCGAGGGCCGCGCCATCCACTGGCTCGAGCCTGGTCTGGTGGCGGAGGTCGAGTTCACCGAGTGGACGCCGGACGGCAAGATCCGTCACCCGTCGTTCCAGGGCTTGCGCGCGGACAAGAAGCCCGCCGACGTCGTGCGCGAGGTTCCGTCCCCGCTGCCGGCGGCCGCGAACGCGACCGCCCGGACCCCCGCGGCGAAAACCCGCCGGACGAGTGCGGCGAAGGCGCCCCGGAAAGGCGGCGACCCGGTCGTCGCCGGCGTGCGGCTCACGCACCCCGAGCGCGTGCTATGGTCCGAGGAGGAACTGACCAAGGAGGAGCTCGCGGCCCATTGGCTGGCGGTCGCCGATCGCGCGCTCGCCGAGATCGCCAGTCGGCCGCTGACGCTCCTCCGCTGCCCCGACGGCCGCGAGGGCCAGTGCTTCTTCCAGAAGCAGTCTCACGTTTCGATTCCCAACGTGGTCCCGCGGTTCGACCTCGTCGTGGACGGCGAGGACGTCACGTACATGATGATCGACGGCGAGTCGGCCCTCGTTGGTCTCGCGCAGGCGAGCGTCCTGGAGGTGCACGTCTGGGGCTCGCGTGTCGACCGGCTGGAGAAGCCCGACCGGATGATCTTCGACATCGATCCGGGACCCGACGTCGTCTGGCCGCGCGTCGCGCTGGCGGCCGTCGCGCTCCGCGACCTCCTCGCGGACGTCGGACTCGAGAGCTGGCTCAAGTCGACCGGAGGAAAGGGCCTCCACGTCGTCGTGCCGATCGAGCGCCGTGCGGGCTGGGAGGAAGTCAAGGCGTTCTCGCGCGCCGTCGCCGAGCGCCTCGCGGAGGAGCGCCCCGACGAGTACACGAGCAAGCTCCCCAAGAAGTACCGCGAGGGGCGGCTCTACATCGACTACCTGCGGAACGACCGGAACTCCACCGCGATCGCACCCTACTCGACTCGCGCCCGTCCCGGTGCGCCGGTCGCCGTCCCGCTCGCGTGGGAGGAGCTCCTGGACCATGAGGAGACGCCGGTTTGGACGGTGCGGACGGTCGCCGAGCGCCTGACCCGTACCAACCCCTGGGCCGACCTCGGCGCCGCGCGGCAGTCGATCACGAAGGCGATGAAGCGAGCCGTAGAGAGCTAAAGAGCTAGGCGATCCTCAGGCCCGCCAGCGGCACCGCTTCCTGCTTGCCGCGCAACGGGATCGGCGCCACGCGCTCCCGGGCCATCCACGACGGCAGATCCATCCGGTCGAGCAGCGTCATCGAGGCGACGATGTCGCTTCCGATCTCACGCGAAGCGGACAGCAGCCTCGCCGCCGTGTTCAGCGTGTCGCCCACGAAAGCGATCTCCCGCTTCAGATCGCCCATCTCCCCCGCGACGACCGTGCCGATGTGGAGCGCCGCACGATACTCGGGCACCATGCCGAATCGCCGCTCGTAATCCGCCGCCTTCGACAGGATCCGCTTGCGGACGGAGAAGGCGCAGAGCACGCAGCGGGCCTGGGTGAGCGCGTCCTCCGCTCGCCACGTCAGGATCGCCTCGTCTCCGACGTACTTGTGGATGACCGCGCCGTGATCGAGCGCGGCACTCGTGACGTCGCGGAAGAACGCGTTCAACAGCCTGTGGTACTCGAGGTCGTCGAGCCGCTCGGCCGCGACGGTCGAGCTCTTCATGTCGATCAGCAGGAAGACGCGCTCCTCCCGGCGCGGGCGGTGGTAGCGCCCGGTCACGAGATCGCGCAGCACGCTGAACCCGAGCAGCCGGCCCACCTCGATGACCGCGTTCACCAGGATCGACATGATGCCCGCAAAGACCAGGATCTGATAGAAGGTCCGGTCGAACCCCAGCGGCTGGGGATCCAGGGGGCGCATCAACAGGCGGGTGAGCTGCGTGGCTGCGACGATCAGGACCAGGTAGAGGACGATCTTGGCGAGCAGCAGCGCCCAGAAGGGCCAGTCGCGAATGACCCGCACGATGGGCCAGCGGCGGCCGGCGAGCTCGTATCGGCAGACCGGAACGGAGATCAGCGCGGAATTGATGATCCCCTGCACGCCGCCCATCCAGGGCTCCCTGGTCGCGATGATCCAGCCGAAGACGAAGCTGATGGCCATGACGATGCCCGTGATCGCCCACGTCAAGCGCCACTCGGCCTGACGGCGGGCCCGGTCGTCGGCCTCGAAGCGGTCCGCCTGATCGCGCCCGGCTGTGGACGGGGCTGCCATGCGGGGGATAGTACGTGATCGCGAAACCGGCGGCCGCGCCCGGGAAGGAGATCGGCGCATCCTGCACTCCGCAATGGTGTATTCGGAGTGGTCAGGGATGGGACCAACTCGGGCGAGGAGGAGCGATGACGGAGCTGAAGGAGCTGCTGACCTATCTGCTGGGGATCGGCCAGCAGGATCTCGATATTCTCCAGATGACTTTGAGGGCGCTGATCGTCTATCCCCTCGGCATCGTCATGACGCACGTCGGAGACAAGCGGTTCCTCGGCGGCATCGCCGCCCTCGACTTCCTGCTGGGGATCATCATCGGATCGATCCTGAGCCGCGCGATCTCGGGAAGCGCTCCCTTCCTGCCCTCGATCTGCGCCTCATTCGCCCTCGTTCTCGCGCATCGGGGCTTCGCGGCGCTCGGCTTCCGCTGGAAGGGCTTCTCGAAGTTCGTCAAGGGCAGCTCGCGGCAGCTCGTCCGGGACGGGGAGATCCTATGGACCGAGATGCGGCGATCCTCCATCGGCGAGGAGGACCTGCGTGAGGCCGCGCGGCTGGACGGCCGTACGTCGTCCATCGACGACGTCCTCGAGGCGTTTCTCGAGCGGAACGGTCACATCAGCGTGATCCTTCCGCACTGAGCGCTACCGTCGTCAGACCGCGAACAGCGAGAGCGGCACCGCCCGGTCTATCCTCGCTTCAGATTCCCGTTGGCGGGGACGCCAGTCTGACGACAGGAGGAGTAGCATGCCGAGAGGCGATAAATCATCCTACACCGACAAGCAGAAGCGGCAGGCGGAGCACATCGAGGAGAGCTACAAGGAGAAGGGCGTCTCGCAGGACGAGGCCGAAGAGCGCGCCTGGCGGACGGTGAACAAGGAGTCGGGCGGCGGCAAGAAGGGCGGGAGCGGCCGCAAGAGCTGACTCCTCAGCACGGAGGCAGAAGTCGCCGGCGACGCGTATCGACTCAGCGCTTCAAGCTCGACGCGTCGCCGGCTCCCGTCCGGGCAGTCGCTTCCCCCCCCTTCATCATCCGCGCCTACGACTCCCGGCGTCTTAGGTACCCGCGTTGGCCAGCACGACCTCGAACGGCGCCTGGCCGTGCAGCTGGATCACCGTCTGGCCGGTCACGCCGCCGTAGTGGTCCTCGTTCGGCGGGAAGTACAGGAACGAGCCGGGCGAGTACTCCTCGAGCGCGTCCGGGTTCTCGTCGGTGCCCATCCCGATCAGGAACGTCCCCGTGAGCACGGTCAGATGCTCCGCCTTCGGATGGTGGTGCGCCGGGAAGCGGTAGCCGTCCGGGAACAGCAGGCGGATGGTGTAATCGCCTGACGCGGCCATCGGGTCGCCGTGAACGACCGCCAGCTGGATGCCCGTGTCGAAGCCCGGGAGCTCGAAGGGGGTGAAGCCTATGGCATCGTTCGCCTTGAAATCGTGCTGCCCGCTCTCGCTGGGTGCCGCGGGGGCGGCCTCCTGAGCGAGGGCGCCAACCGGAAGAGCGATAGAAAGCAACACGAGGAACTTGATCAGTCGCATGTGTCCTCCGCTGGTTTAGGGTGAACCCTGTCGTGATAGCGCGCTTCCGCCGGGATGTCAACCGCACCATGTCCCGGGCCGTCGCTGTCGCATTGCGAGGGACCGCCGCGCTAGGCTCCACCCCCGATGAGCCCCGGCGAAAGGCTCGCGCGCGTCGTGGGCGTACCCGGCGCCATTCTCATGGGACTCGGGTCGATCGTCGGCACCGGGATATTCCTCAGCCGGAGTTCTATTGTCGCTGCAACAGGCCGGACAGGATATCGTGAGGGTTGGTGCAACTGCGCGCATCAGTAGAGCATCACGCGCGGAGTCACATGTTCCAGGAAGAGGATTCCGTCGTACTGGTCGCGAAGGATCATCGAGAGCGCGGTCGTCCCGTTGTAGCGCGCCGTGATGGGTGCGTCCATCCAGGCGGTCTCGGGCGTTTCCGGCGCCTGCGACAAATCGACGAACAGGGCGTCGCCTCCGACACCGTGAAGCAGCGCCTCGAGGCTTCCGGGCGCTGCGGGCTCGATCGCGTAGACCTCCCCGCCGTTGTCCACGGCCTGCCCTTGATACGCATACAATCCGATCGTGTACACCGCAGCGCCGTAGCGCTCCCGGATCCAACTCCCCATCGTGCGGGCGGCCACATCGGGGAACATGGTCGTGTCCGGCGGGATCGCCAGGTTGTCGTGGCGCAGGTGAAAGTTGTGCCCCCACACGATCACCTTCCGGTCCGTGTAGAGCTCGTCGAGGAGAAACGTCAGGTTCTCGGCCATCCCCTGGTCGCGACGCTCGACATACTCCCGGGTAGTCGGCGCCGCCTGCTGTCGGATGTACCACGCCATGGAGCGGGCCGTCTGGCGGGCGACGCCAGCCGCGTTCGTGCCGTGCTCCGCCAGATCTGTCCGATTCGGGGGCGGAGCATCGGCCAGGAACGACGCGAGGCGGTCGTACGCTTCGGCCATGCGCTGCCCATTCTCTGACCGAAAGTATTCCCGCCGCTCTCGACCGCCCGTGGCGTACACGTCGAGGAACAGCGAGTCCAGCGCGAACACCTCCGCCGCGTACTCCGGGTCGCCGCTCGCCACCGCGGCCGCGAGGAAACCCGGCCGCCCCTCTTTGTTGTTGCCGATCGGCTGCACATCGATGCCGGCCAGGCGAAGGGGCCGGTCTCCGCCTCTGCTCGTGCGCAGGTATTCGAAGAGGGGAAGGACCTCCTCGGTATGCCAGACACCGAACGCGCAGCTCGTCAGCGTGGATCGGGCGGAGGCCTCGGCGGCGGTGAGGTCGGCATCGTAGCACTGGTAGAGCGCGCTCTCGAAGGCGAGCACGTCGTACCCCAGCTCCTGATGGAGGAAGCGGACGATCCGCGTCTTGATGAGGTTGTATTCCCGTATCCCGTGCGCGTTCTCTCCAAGCTGAACGACCCGCTTCCCTTCGAGCAGCGGTCTCAGGAACTCCAGGTCACCGAAGCCCTCGGCTTGCAGGGCGATCGGATGGAAAGGGTCGGACTGCCCCGGTGGAATCCGACGACCAGACGAGCAACCGGGGAGAAGCGCGAGAAGAAGCAGAAGAGCTGGAAGAAGTCGCGTCAGCGTCATGGCTGGGGGCGACTCTCCCTCACGAGTCGAGCCGACTCTCGAGCTCCGAAAACCGGGGATGGCCGCGCAGCGAATCCCACCACGGTTCGGAGGCGAGTAGGCCGGGGTCGCTGAACCCCTCGTCGAGCGCCTGTTCCAGGATCTCGAGCGCGATGTCTGGATGCCGCATCGCGGCGTGGGACGCGGCCACGTAGTAGCGGCTCCAGGCCGGCCACTTCCCCGCCGCGCGGGCGCGTTCGAACGCGTCGATGGCACGCTCGGGGTCGCCGCCGCTCAGCGCGGCATATCCCTCCCAGTAGGCGTAGGCCCCGTTCCCGGGGTCGCGCGCTGAGAGCGAGGCGTAGTCGGCGGCGGCGGCCTCCCACTGCTCGTTCGCGCGCCGCACGAGCGCGACGAGCGGAACGATTCGGTCGCGCTCGGCCAGTCCGAGGAGCGCGAGCGCGGTCAGCGCCTTCGTGACCGAGCCGATTCGGAACAGCGTGCGGTCGACGTCGACCGGAAGCCCGCGGTCCAGGTCGGCGAGGCCGTACGCTTTCCGATGGGCGACGACCCCATCCTCGACGACGACGAGCGCGGCGCCCGGGATCTGGTCCTCCTCCATTTGCGCGGCGATGAGCGAATCCGCGGCGGCCGCGAGGGTCGGGGTCCAGGATGGCTCCTGTGCGCTGGCAAGCCGCGCGGCCGCCAGGAGAAAGAGGAAGACGAGACGGAAAGAGAGCACCGGACCTCCGAGCGTGGACGAGGCAGTGTGGAGGAACCGGAATCTAGGGAGCCCGACGCGCGCTGGCTTGAACCGGAGCAGCCCCTCGGTACGCGGGAAGCGCCTCCGCGATCCCCGGCCTGCCACGCAACCTTCTGGCATCCTCGGATCACGGATGGGGTGACCCGAGCCAGCCTCACCACCAGTCGAAGGAGACCACGATGCTCCCCATACCCGCCTCGATCGCCCGCTTTGCCCCGGCCTGCACTGCCGTCATCGCGCTCCTGGGCTCCTCTCCGGCTTCCGGACAAAGTGCCGATGCCGCGATCCGCTACGGCGAGCCGGCCCGATTGTCCCGCGCCGAGGAGATCGCGCTCGCCAGGAGCGCCGCGCCCGCCGCCGTTTCGGCCGAGGCGACAGTGCTCGTGCTCGAGGAGGACGCGGAGCGCTGGATCGTGGCCGAGGACGGCACGACCGGCGCTACCTGCTACGTCAGTCGAACCTGGCCGGGTAGCCTCGAGCCCCACTGCTTCGACGCGGAGGGGTCGAAGACGATCCTGCCGATCCACCTGAGGACCCTCGAGATGGGCCACGCCGGCGCGAGCGAGGAGGAGATCGAGCAGGACATCGCAGCCGGGGTCGCCGCCGGCCGCTTCCGCTACCCTTCACGCCCCGCCATGTCGTACATGCTATCGTCGGCCCAGAAGCTGGTGAGTGACGAGGGACAGGCGGTCGGCGCCTGGAAGCCGCACCTCATGATCTACTGGCCGGGGCTGACAAAGGCGGACCTGGGCGGAACCGGCGAGGGCCCGCTCCTGAGCGATTCGATGATGCTGGTGGACGAAGGAACGAATGAGGCGTGCCTGATCATCGTGTACCCGGAATTCGTGGAGCCCGCGATGGCCTCGGCGGATTGACGCCCAGCGACGAGGAGCTCGTCGTCGCCTACCTCGCCGCGCTCGACGAGGACGCCTTCCGCGATCTCTACCAGCGCCACACACCGTCGCTCTGGCGCGTGGCGCTCCGGATGGCGCGTGGCGCCGAGGAGGAGGCGCGGGACGTGGTGCAGGAGACGTGGCTCCGCGCGGTGAGGCGTCTGCCCGCCTTCCGCTGGGAGTCGACCCTGCGGACCTGGCTGGTGTCGATCGCGCTCAACTGCGCACACGAGCACAGACGCAGCGCGGGGCGGTGGACGCCCGTCGAAGACGTCGAATCGGTCATGGCAGGCGGATCGTCGGTGGAGTCGGAGACCACCGGCGGTCCGGCATCGGTCGATCCGGTCGACCTCGCGCGCGCGATCGACGCGCTGCCCGAGGGATACAGGAGCGTGCTCGTGCTCCACGACATCGAAGGCTATACGCACGCCGAGATCGGCCGGGCGCTCGGAATCGAGCCGGGAACATCCAAGAGCCAGCTGCACCGGGCCCGCGCGTGGGTGCGGGGGCGACTCGCGACGATGGAAGGAGGCGGATGATGACCGACGAGCGGCAGGGCGGGGGATCGCTTGTCGATTTGAGCGCCGCCGAGCGCGCCGCGCTCGCGCGCCTGGGTCAGGCGGCGCCGCCTGCCGACCTCGAGGACTCGGTCGTGTCCGCGCTGAGCACGCACGGGTTCGTCTCCCCGGGCGAGCCGGGCGCAGAGCCCATGCGCCCTCCCATGGTGCCGCGTGTCCCCGCCCTCCGCGGATGGGCCTGGGCCGGGTTCGCCCTGGCCGCCTCCCTCGCCGCGTTCTATGCCGGGCTCTCGGTCTCCGAGCGCGGCGCTGGACGGATGGGCGCCGATACCGAGCCTCCCTCCGCAGTCGCCGCGCCGGGCCGCTATCTCGTGCTCCTCTATGAGGATGCGGCCTATCGCGCTCCGTCGACATCCGACGAGGTCGAGGCGCGCGTGGCGGAGTATTCCGCCTGGGCCGCCAATGTGCACGCGCAGGGGATCGCGATCGAAGGCGAGGAGCTGGCGGCGGTCGCGGAATCGCGCACCCTGGACGGAAGCGGTGGCGAGATCGTGGAGACGCCGGGCGCGCCCGCCGATGCCGCCGGGGCCCTGGCCGGCTACTTCCTCATCGAAGCGTCGGATGCCGCCGCGGCGATAGCGATCGCTCGGACAATGCCGCATCTCGCGTATGGCGGCACGGTCGTCGTCCGCCCCATCGTCCCGCACTGAGCGAACGCGCGCGTTTCTCCCCTCCGGTTCCATCCGCCGTGCAACAATCCCTTCCATGGCGGAGACTCATGGCATGAACGATGGAATCCAAACCGGAGACGCCGACTGACGAGCGACGAGACGATTCGACGCGCCCGATCCGGGGATCCGCGAGCGTTCGAGGCCATCTACCGCGAGCACCATCGTCGGGTGTGGGCGCTGGCGTCTCGCTGGGAAGCGGATCCGGACCGCGCATCCGACCTCCTGCAGGAGACGTTCGTCCAGGTATGGCGCGCCCTGCCCGGCTTTCGCGGCGACAGCGCGCTGTCTACCTGGATCCACACGATCGCCCTCAGAACCGCGATCGAGCGCGCTCGGTCCGAGGAACGCCGCGCCGGCCGCGAGCAAGCCGCCGGCACGCCCGATTCGACCCTCATAGGCGCCGCGTCCGGATCGAACGTGGATCTCGAGCGCGCGATCGCGTCGCTGCCGGACGGACAGCGCCGCATGCTCGTCCTCCATGCGATCGAGGGGTACCGCTGCCGTGAGATCGCCGAGCGGATGGGAGTCTCCGTCGGGACCGTGCAGTCCCAGGTCTTCCGTGCCCGTAGGAAGCTGAAGGAGGTGCTGGATTCATGAATGGACATCTTACCGACGAGGAGATCCTCGACCTTCTCGCACCGGGCGCCGAGCCCGAGCCGCGCATGCGCGACCACATCGAGGCCTGCCCGGAATGCCGGCGGCGCATCGAGGCGGAACGGCCGCTGACGGCCCTCCTCTCCGGGCTTCCCCGCGAGACGGATCCACCGCGGGACCTGTGGCCCGAATTGCGCGCGGTCATCGGATGGCCCGGCTGGATGCACCATGCGGTGCGGGCCGCCGCCGCCGTGGCGATCTTCGTCCTCGGCGCCGCGGCCGGACGCGCGCTCGAGCCGTCGGAGGCCAGCCGCGAGGCCGCGATCCCAGACGAGCCTCTCGCCGCCGCCGCCGAGGTCCAGCGCGCGGGGACCGCGTACGTCGCCGCGATCGCGCGCTTCCGCGTGATCGCCGAGCGGTCTCCGGAGCCGGTCGTCGAGCAGGCCCGGGATGTCACGCTGGCCGCTGTCCACGGCGCGGCGTGGGAGCTCACCCGGATGAGGCGCGACGACGCGACCGCGGAGCAGATCGTCTCGCTCGTCGGCGAAGGGCGGCGCGGCGAGTCGTCCGATGGAGCTTCCCCATGAGACGTTGGCGGGTTCTGTTGGCGGTTTCGACCGCCATGCTGGCGCTCGCCGGAATCGCCCGCGCCCAGGTGACCTGCCCCGAGGGACGACCGATCACCGGGGACCTCGGGATCGAGCGCTATCTGTGCGTCGGCGGCGCTTGCGAGATCTGGATCCGCCTTCCGGACGGGCTGGCGCACTCGTTCTCGACTGAGCCCCGGATCGACAGGATGGATCCCGAAGGCTCCGCGGCCGGACTCCTGGAGACCGGTGACGTGCTGGTCGCGGTCGATGAGCGCCTCATCACGACCGCCGCCGCGGGTCGCCGCTTGGCGCGGCTCGAGCCCGGGGTGCCCGTCCGGTTGTGGATTCGTCGTGACGGCCGGGATATGCGCGTCGAGTTGACACCCCGCTCCGGTTGCGGCACCAGCGGCTTGTCGGTCCGGATCCCCGGGGTCGAGTGAGGACGCCGGTCGCGATCACCACTGCGCTCCTCGCCTTCGCCGGCGCTGCGCCGAGTCTCGCCCTCGACTCCGCGCTCGCCCAAGTGTTCCCCGAGGTTTCGCTTCCGCCGCCGACCGGACCACATGCGATCGGCAGGCGTACGCTCGTGATCGTGGACTCGAGCCGGGTCGAGCGGGTGCAGCCGGACTCCGGGGGGCCGCGGGTCCTGCGGGTCCGGCTATGGTACCCCGCCGCGGAGACCGCGGGACCCAACGATCGCTACATGGACCCGCCGACGGCCGCCACCTGGGTCGAGCGACACGACTTCCCACCGGGGTTCGAGGAGCGCGTCGGCATCCACGCGCGCGAGGACGCTCCGCTCGCCGCCAGCGATTCTGCCTGGCCGCTAGTCCTCTTCAGCCACGGCATGAGCTGGCCGGCCGCGATGTACCAGACGTTTCTCGAGGAGATGGCGAGCCACGGCTACGTGGTCGCGGCGATAGATCACACGGGCTACTCCGACGCCATCGTCTTTCCGGACGGGCGTCTGGTCGGCTTCACTGCCTGGACGGAGCAACCGACGACGGATGCGGAGCGGCGCGCGCGGCTCGCGGCCCACATGCCCACCTGGGTCGACGATCTCGAAACCGCGCTCGACGAGATCGAGCGCCGCACGCGGAACGGCGAGCCCTTCTTCGAGTCGATCGCGGTCGACCGGGTGGGTGCCTTCGGCCATTCCTACGGTGGAGGCGCAGCCGTCCGTCTCATGCAGGTCGATCCGCGGGTGGTGGCAGCCGCAAACCTGGATGGGGGCGCCTATGGTCCCGACAGCCTTCCCTTCCGGGTCAGCGAGCCGCTCCTCCATGTAGTGGGCGGGTACAACGAAGCCGAGCTCGTCGCCACGGAGTTCGAGCCCGACGACGCTCCCCTGTACGAGGTGCTCGTGCAGGGCGCCTTCCACAGCACGTTCAGCGATCTCATCTACCTGCACGCCTTCAAGGCGGATCCGGACTGGCATGCGCGGCACCGGTACGACCTCGATCCCGCGCGCGCGCTCCGCATCACGAGCGATTTCCTACGTGCCTTCTTCGACCGGTACGTCATTCGGATCGACGGCGAGCGCGAGGACCTGCTCCATCTACGCTCGTCGGCGGATCTACTGGGCGCCTCGACGCGAGGCTACCCCGAGGTCGTGGTGCGGATCGACTTCTGAAACGCCGAGACTTTACGGGCCGCGATAGACGTAGGAGACCTTCGTTTCCGGCAGGGGCCAGTCCTGGGCGACGACGATGAGCATCCGCTCCTCGCCCCGACGGAGAATGAGCATCCCCTCGTCCTGGGGCTCGACGGTCCATCCCGCGCGGCGGGCAGCCGCCTTGCAGAAGGCGAACGCTTCCGGCACGGAGAGCTTCGTCTTGAGGAGCCAGAACCGCTGGGTCGCGGGCTCGTTCCCTGGCGGCCGCTCATCCGCCGACTCGGGCGACACGGCCGCCTGCACGACCAGCATCTCGGCGGCCGTCGGGACATAGGTCACGTCCGCGATATCCGGCACCGGCTCGATGAGTTGCGTGAGCTCGCCGACAGTGCGCGTCTCCCGCCAGCCGAAGTACCCCGACACGGCGATCAGCCCGATCGCGCAGAGCCGGCGTTCCCGATCAGCGAGTGGGTCGCATGCGCCACGAGCAAGACCGCGACGACCGCGGTAGTCACGAGCAAGGTCGGTCGGATGTATCTCTCGCGGTTCGGCATCGCCGCCTGTGTGATGAACACTGCGGGAACTCTCCCTCGACTCTCCCGCAAATTCCATGACATTCTTCAGGATCATCCGCCGCTCGCAGTCGTCGGAGTTCAGCTCGTCTCGATGGAGAGCAACTCGATTCTAATGGATCGAGACGTCGTGGTAATCGACGAGCGCATCGCTGCGATCGCTCCGACCGGCGAGGTCGACATTGGCCGAGGCGTGCGCCGCGGCCGCGGCCCTCAGTGCTCCCGCTCGCGGCGGTAGGCGGCCGGGGTCAGGCCGGTGCGCGCCTTGAGCGCACGCGTGAGGTGGCTCTGGTCGGCGAACCCGGCGGCCAGCGCGATCGCGGCGATGGGGTCGTCGGACTCGGCGAGCCTCCGCGCGGCCCACTCCAGCCGAAGCCTGCGGAGACGCGCCTGAATGGTCTCGTGGTACCGCTCTCGGAACTCGCGGGACAGGTGGGCCGGGTGAACGCCGGCCTCGTGGGCCAGATCCGACAGCCGTAGCGGGTCGCGGAAGCGGTCTTCCACCAGCTCGCGCACCCTGCGCAGCCATGCCGGCTCGGCGCCCCGTGCGTGGGTCCTGAGCCGCGCGGCGACCGCGAGCATGTCCAGCGCTCCCGCCTCGAGTGCGAGCGGGGCGGCGGCGTCCCGCGCCCACAGCTCCCGCACGAGCGAATGCGCGCGGGCCACGACCCCCGGGTGCTGGAAGTAGGCGCTCTCATCGAGCAATCCCTCGACCGAGCGTAGCAGCTCGTCGCTCGGCTCGGGCTCGACGACGAGGACGCGCGCGCCAGCGCGTCGGATCGCGTTGCCGTGCGGATCGCCGGCGGGCTCTATCAGAACCGTTCCGGGAGTGCACTCGCGGCTTCGCCGGTCCCCGACGTGGTCGAAGGAGCCTTCGAGCATGACGCACACGATCGGCCGCTCGTGCACGTGTCGCTCCAGTACGGACCCCGCCGGAAACCGCGCCTCGGTGACGTCGACGCTTCCCGCCACGCGGATGCGTGCGGTCGCGCTTCCCATCGTGACCGGTACCGGGACGCTCCTCATGGGATTCAAACCCGGCCCGCCCCTGGCGGGTTGTCCACGTTCCAAAATCCCGCTTCGCTTCAAGACTCAGGGCGGTCCCGTGGGCTAGGCTGGACTTCGGGCGCCGCGATCGCCACCCCGCAACGTGGTCCAGCCGAACCAAATCCTCGAAGGAGGCTCGCGCATGCGCTTCGTTCATCCGATCCTGATCCTCGGCGCCTCCCTGCTGGTCGCGTGCGGCACCGACTCCCCGGCCGGCGACCCGGTGGAACCAACGGGCCTGAACCTCTCCGGCAGCCCGGTCGTCGAGTCCGCCTCCGGCGGGTACCACTTCACCACCGACCCCCGCTTCTTCGGCATTCCCGTCGACAACCGGCTCACCTTCACCGCCAAGCGCCACGTCGACGGCTCGATCACCGGGCGCTACAACTACGAGCAGGGGGCTTTCGGGGAGCGGTTCATCTTTCGCGGAAGCGTCACCTGCTTCGAGATCTACGACACGCCGGTACTTCAGGACTGGCCCGACATCCCGGCGATGTCAGGCAACCGTGCGAAGTGGGGCGGGCTGATCGAGTTCAGCAACGACCCGACCCTGCCGGCTGGCGGCTTCATCTGGTTCCAGTCGATCGACAACGGGGAGGGAGCGGGCGCGCCGCCGGACCTGAGCACGATCTCGGGCTTCGGGGACGAGGCCGCGAACGAGGCGTTCTGCAATGCCGCCACCGTGCCGAACCCGAACTTCGGGCCACACCCGGTGAGCGGAAACATCGACGTGCGACCGTAGGCCTCCTGAGGGGTCGCATGGGCGGCGGGTCCCGTCGCGCGTCGTCGAGCGCGCGGGGCCCAGGCCGCCGAGGCCTCAGGGTTTGCCGGCCAGCTGCTGGCGGATCCGCTCGATCGCGGCCTTGCCGTGCTCGCTCGCCGGATCGAGCTCGACCGAGCGCTCGTAGTTCTCGAGTGCGGTCTCGAGCTGTCCGCTCTCGAGATATGCCTCGCCCAGGCTGTCGTACACGTTCGAGGATCCGGGGAAACGCTCGACGTTCCGCCGGAAGACGGCGATGGCAGCCTCGAAATGCCCCTCCCCCAGAAGGTCGTAGCCGAGCGCGTTGACCCCTTCCTCGGTCAACGCGGCGGGCGCCTGGCGCTCGAGCTCCAGCATCCGCGCCATTCCAGCATCTACGCCTGCATCCGTGAAGATTCGAACGAGCTCGAGGCGCGCGCGCCGCGCGGGCGAGTCGAATTGCTCGTATCCCTGCCAGGCGGCCCCGGGCTGGTCGGGCCCGAGCACGGTTCCGAGGACCGCATCCAGGATCGAGAGGCCCGCGTCGCCGTTGGCGAGAAACACGAGCCCGTCTCCGGTCTCCGGATACCCGATCATGTATGCCCTGCTCCCGAACCAGTGCCCCCATTGCCAGAAGGCTTGCCCGCGCGCGTCGTCCTGAAGCCCTACGCCAAGACCCCAGCTCACCCCGCGCACGACCTCGACCTGAGGGGTCATGAACGCCCCGGCCGACTCGGCGGTCAGCCCGGTTCCCTTCATCGCCGCCGCCATGAATCGCGCGTAATCCGCTGCCGTCGTGTGCAGCGTCGCCGCGATGTGCGCCTCGGCGAAGGTCCGCTTCTCCATCGGGTTCCCGTGCTCATCGTGGGGTGTGGCGTGATCCCCTTCCAGATCGTCCCAGACGAACGAGCTGTGATCCATCCCGAACGGCTCCAACACCTCGCGCTGGAGGAACTCGTGCACCGGCTCGCCCGTCACCGCCTCGACCGCCCGCTGGAGCGGTAGCCAGGCGTCGCCGAAGTACCGGAACCGGGTGCCCGGGTCGGATCCCATCGTGACCTTGCCGCCTTCGGCGAAGCCGGATATCCCCGACGTGTGGGTGAGGATCATCCTGGCGGTGACCGCGTCCATTCGCGGATCGTCGCCGAACTGCGCCATGGCGACGTACTCCGAGAGCGGTCGATCGAGATCGAACCCGCCGCGATCGACGAGCCGCAGGAGACCGTATGCGAAGACGGGCTTGCTGAGCGACGCTGCCTCGAACACGGTCTCGGGCCCGACGGGTCGGCGATCGACCGCGTTCCGAACACCGTATTCCTCCGTCCAGACCGTACCTCCCCCATGGAGCACCGCCATCGAGAGCCCCGGAATCCCCGCGCTATCGATGAGGGCCGGCATGCGGGCCGCGAGCGACGCGACTCGCGGGCTCGTGTCGGAGGTCTGGCCGAGCGCCGCGGCAGGCGTCAACAGAAAGAGGACGCAGAGGCGGGCTAGGGGATTGGAGACGCGCATCGGACTCGTGTGCGTGCGAACGGATTCCATCGAGGATATGCTAGAATTCTAGCACGCTCCGGATGGGCAGTCAAACCGGCCGGGTCAGCGTCTGGTGAGGATCTCCTCGAACAGCGTGAGCGCGCGGGGGTCACCGGAGTCGCCGAGCCAGAAGAAGGCTTTCTCGCGGATCCGCGGGTCGCCGTCGCCCCGCGCGATTCGCATGAGCGCGTCGAAGCCGGCGTCGCCGTCGATCTGCGACAGAGCGAAGACCGCGGACTCTCGCACCTCGAGATCGACGCGCTCGTCGGCCGTGAGCTCCTCCAGGTCGCCGGCCACCGCGTCGCCGGCCATGTCGCCCAGCCAGAACGTGGCGTCCTCGCGCGTCTCCGTCGGCATGCCGTCGTCGCGCGCGATCTCCAGGAGCTCGGGCCAGACGACGACGCCGCGGGCGAGCGTGGCCGGAAAGATCGCGTCCTCGCCGGCCTCGCCGCGGTCGGTGCGCGCGAGGTCCAGGAGGAGCCGCGCTGCGGCCGCGGGCTCAAGGGTCCCCAGGTCGAGAGCGTCCGCTCGCGGCACCCAGCGGCCGCCCACGAACGTCTCCAGATCGTTGGCGCGACCGCCCTGCACCTCGATCGCCACGCGGACCGGACCCGGCTCGCAGTCCGACGACCACACCCGCTGCCCTCGGAACGAGTGGTCGTCGCCCCCGGTCCGGATGTTGCCGTGGCCGTCGCCGCACACGCCGTCGCGCGCTGCGAACGACATCAGGATCACTCCGTCCCCGATCCCTCTGGCCCGATCGGTCAGCGATTGCGCGTGGGCCCCGTCGGCGGTACAGCCCATCACAGTCGCGAGGGATAGCGCCAAGCGCGCGGCCGCCGTGCGCGCCGGCATCGAGATCCGCCGTGGCGCGCTCACTGGCTGATCAGCTCCTCGAGGAACTGGGGGACCCGCGGGTCGCCGCTCTCGCCCAGCCAGAAGAGGGCCTGCTTCCGAAGCTCGGGGTCGGTCTCCGTCCTCGCGATCTGGAACAGCTTGTCGATCGAATCAGGGGTATCGAGCTCGGAGTAGACGAACAGGAGCTGGTGCTTGAGCTCGGGCTCGGAGGTGCGGTCGTAGAGCGCCAGGAGGCGTGTGTCCCCGGTCTCCTCGCTCGACTCCCCCGCCCAGAAGAGCGCCTGCTTTCTGAGCTCGATCGACTGGCTTCCGTCCCCGGCGATCTCCAGGAGCCATTCCACCGCCTCCGGATCGCCGGACTCCGAAGCGGCGAACAGCACCTTCTCCTTCAGGGACTCGCTCTCCACGCGGCCGTACAGCTCGCGCAGGAACGCGACGTCCCCTCCGCTCTGGCTCTCGGCGTACCAGAACAGGGCCTTCTCCCGGACCTCCTCGGGTTGGCCCGGGTCCAGTGCGTAGCTCCGCAGGATCTGACCGGCGCGCTCGCTGTCGTTCTCGGAGAGCGCGAAGAGCGCCTTCTCGCGGAGCTCGTTGTCCTGCGATTCCAGGAGGATCTGCTCGAGGGCGTCGACGGCGCGCTCGTCCTCTACCTCGGAGAGCCAGAACACGGCCTGGCCGCGGACCTCCGGATGGGGATCCGTCCGCGCCACCTCCAGCAGGATGTCGGTCGCGCGCGGGGACTCTCCCTCGGCGACGATGAAGATGGCCTTCTCGCGCAGCGTCTCCGAGCACGCGTCGCGCCGCGCCAGCACCTTCTCGAGGACCGGCAGCGCGCGCTCGGGGTCCATCTCCATGAGCGCGTTGAGCGCGGCCACGCGGACATCCGAATCTTCGTCCGGACAGTCTCCGGCCTCCACGTCGTAGCCGGACTCCGCTTCGCCGGCCACTTCGTAGAGCCGCTGGGCAGCGTCTGCGTCCCCGCCCTGGGCGAGGGCGCCGCGGATCCGGACGGCGAGTGCATCGGCGTCGCCGCGGGTCGCGGCGTCGGGGTATTCCTCGCGCTGCTGGTCGAGCGCCGAGAGCGCTTCGCGCAGGGCGTCGTTCCCGCCCACTCGATAGAGCGCGAACGCCTGCCAGTACAGGGCGTCCGGCGCGTACTCCGAATCCGGCTCCTCCTCGACGATGCGATGGAACAGCCGCGCGGCCTGCCGGTTGTCGCCGCGGTTGAGGGCGGCGCGGGCCTGCTGGTAGAGCGTGTCGGCGGGATCGCCGTAGTGGCGAACGGCCGGTGGCGTCGTCGCGATCGCCGGAGTCGCGGCCGGCCAGTGGTCCGAGGTGGCCAGGCCGCCCATCAGGGGCACGATCAGCGCGATTCCCAGGGTCCAGTTCCTTGCGGGGCTCATGGGTTCACTCCTGTGCGAAGTCGTCGCAGTGGCGAATGCATTTCAGATGGCGCCGACGCCCACGGGGATCGCCCCGCGCAGGCGCGGCAGGAGGTCACGGTCTTCGATCGTCCGGTCGATCATCTCGTCGTCCAGAGAATCGGGTTGTCCGGTCCGCTGGACGATCTGCGCGAGGACGAGCTCCAGGTCCTCCAGCAGGTCGCGCATGCCCCGGTCCTCCGCTGCCGGCGAGTCGAGAAGGAGCCGGGTCGACGTCAGGACGTCGCGCGCCCACCGCCCGATGGCGGGATCCATGCGCTCAGCGGCCACGTCGGTGCGGTACTGGACGAGGAGCGCCTCGGCCTGACCCAGCATCTGCTGCGATGCCAGGCGGTAGAGGTCGGGGGCCGAGGCCTTCGCGGGCCGCCTCTCCGGCGCGCTGGGCGCCGCGGCCATCTGCTGGGGCACGGCCCAGCCGGGCGCGAGGCGCCGCGGGG
>DASRVB010000068.1:0-3161 GCA_035687725.1 Gemmatimonadota bacterium | reverse complement strand
GGTTTCGACGCCGTCCAAGCTCCCC
Organism: Gemmatimonadota bacterium; assembly: GCA_035687725.1. GTDB lineage: Bacteria > Gemmatimonadota > Gemmatimonadetes > JACCXV01 > JAHWKZ01 > JAICNR01. The sequence continues at coordinate 3,136 of DASRVB010000068.1, read as the reverse complement.
AGGATCAGGACGGGGCGGCGGATCCGCGAGGTCACCCACCCCTCCGTGCGCTCGAGGGCTTCCAGGACTTCGTCGAACCGGCGCTTCAGATCGCCCAACGTGTGATCGTCGTCCAGCGAGACCCGGTGCCCGGCATGGTGCGCCGCGGCGGATCCGCCGACGAGCACGGTGTCGGGGACGATCTCCTGGAGTCGGGCCGCCGCCTCCAGCACCTGCTCGAATCCGGAACTGTACGCCATCGCCCCCGTGCCAGGTATGCTCTTTAGTGACTATGGAGTATAAGCACTATCGCAGAACGGGGCAATTCCCTCTAGGAACAGTGGCCGAGATCGAGATGCCTGATCGTGAACTCGAAGTCTCGCCGGCCTCAGAGGAACGGAGCCTCGTCGGCAGTCGACCCGGCGTCTCCGCGGAGACGCGTCCTGCGCGGACTCGGGGAGACGGCGGGACCTACAGAATCGTCTTTCCGAAGGCGGACAGGATCAGCTCCATGCCGAGTCGCCCGGTGCGATTGTGCTCGTCGAGGATCGGGTTGGTCTCGACCATGTCCAGCGCGATCATGCCGTCGGTGTCGCTGACGATCTCGAGCGCGAGGTGCCCCTCCCGGTAGTCGACGCCGCCCTTGACCGCGGTGCCGACGCCGGGCGCGAAGTTGGGGTCGACGAAGTCCATGTCCCACGAGACGAGGAACCCGGCCGTCCCCTCGTTGACGATCGCCAGCGCCTCCTCCAGCACGGGCACGATCCCGTCCTCGTCGATCTCCCGCATCGTGAACGTGCGGATCCCCGCCTCGCGGATGAGCGCGCGCTCGCCGCGGTCGACGTCGCGCGCGCCGATCAGGACCGTTTTGTCCCAGCGCACCTTGGGCGAGAAGCCGGCGATCTCCGTGAGTTCGGCGGGGCCGTAGCCGAGCGAGGCGGCGAGCGGCATGCCGTGGATGTTCCCGCTGGGCGTCGTGTCCGGTGTGTTCATGTCCGCGTGGGCGTCGAACCAGAGGAGCCCCAGCTCGGCGTCGTTCTCCCGCGCCCAGCGCGCCGCGCCCGCGATCGAGCCGATCGAGAGCGAGTGGTCGCCGCCCAGAACGAGCGGCACCGCGCCGGCCCGCATCGCCGCCGTCACGCGGTCGGCGAGCTCCGTGGCCACCTGCGCGATCTGTGGCAGGTAGTGCGCCTTCGGGTCCCCCGGGTCGGCGGACTCCGGGATGGGCACGGGGACGTCGCCGGTGTCGGTGACGTTGTATCCGAGCCTGCCCAGGCGCTCGCGAACCCCCGCGATCCGGACCGCCGACGGCCCCATGTCGACTCCGCGGCGCCCGGCGCCCAGGTCGAGCGGGACGCCGATCACGTGGATGTCCTCGGGATAGGGTCGCGGCATCGGTCCTCGTGCGCTAAACCTTGTAGCCGACGTGCAGCGCGGCGATCCCGCGGGTCAGGTAGCGCCAGCGGACGCGCTCGAAGCCGATCGCCGCCAGGAGCTCGGCGAGCTCGCCGGCGCGCGGAAATCGCGAGACGGAGTCGGGCAGATAGCGGGCCGCCGGGGCCTGTCCGGAGAGCCACGCGCCCACGCGCGGCAGAACGTGGTGAAAGTACGCGTGATAGAGTCCGCGGAACACCCGGCCGGGAGGGATCGTGAACTCGAGCACGACGAGACGGCCACCTGGCTCCAGGACGCGCACCATCTCGCGGAGGCCGGCATCGAAGTCCGCCAGGTTCCGCAGACCGAAGCCGATGATCAATCCTCGGAAGGCGCCATCGGGGAACGGCAGGCGGAGCGCATCGGCGGCCACGGGCAGGACGGGTATCTTGGGCGCGGCGAGCTTGGCACGTCCCTGGGCCAGCATGGGGAGGGAGAAGTCGGCGGCCACGACACGCGCGCCGGGAGCGCGCGCCGCGACGAGGCGCGCCAGGTCGAGCGTTCCGGCGCAGAGGTCGAGATAGGCGGAACCGGCAGCAGGAGCCAGCAGATCGACGGCGTCCGTACGCCAGCGGCGGTGGACCCCGGCCGAGAGCACGTCGTTGAACAGGTCGTAGCGCGGCGCCATCGCGTCGAACATCTCGCGCACGCGCGCGGCCTTCTCGGCCTGGCCGGTCGCGCCGCTGTCGTGAAACCCGTCGGATGGCATCGTCGTTGGGAGGACCAGTGAAGGCGGCCGACGAACAGCTCGTCCAGGAGGCGCTGGGCGGTTCCCAGCGCGCCTACCGGGAGCTGGTCCACCGCTTCGAGCGTCCGGTATTCAACCTCGTCGCCCGCATGGTGCGCGACCGGACGCTGGCCGAGGACCTGACCCAGGACGCCTTCGTGAAGGCCTTCGGCCGTCTCGACAGCTACCAGCCCGCGCAAGGCAAGTTCTCGAACTGGCTGTTCAAGATCGCCCACAACACAGCGATCGACCACTTGCGACGCTCCGCGCTCGACGTGGTGCCGCTCGATTCCAGCGAGCCACAAGGAGCCGATCTCCACGCGATCCTGTCCGATCCCGACGCTTCCTCGCCACTCGATCACGCGGAGCGCGGGGACCTCGCCGAGGCGCTGGCCGCGGCCGTGGAGCGACTCCGGCCGGAGTACCGCGAGGTGATCGTGCTGCGTCACCAGGAGGGGCTCGCGTACGAGGAAATCGCGGAGATCGCCGGGCTTCCGCTCGGAACGGTGAAGACGTACATCCATCGCGCGCGCAAGGACCTGGCCGGGCTGCTGGCCCACGCCGGCTGGGGCCCGGCGGGTGCCGCGGCGGGCGAAACCCGTGCGCGGCCGCTCTCGTAGGACGGCCCAGGAGGAGACCATGAACCGCAACCCGCATACGGAACTCGAGCGCTGGCTGGCCGCGGAGGCCGCCGGCGATGACCTCGCCGCCGAAGAGGCGTTCGGTGCGCTGTTCGAAGCGCTCCCGCGCCTGGCTCCGCGCGCAGGTTTCTCCGAGCGGGTGGTCATGGCCCACCGCGAGTCTCTCCGCGAGCCCGAGACGGGCCACGGCTACCTGCTCTGGAAGGTGGCGCTCGCCGCCGCCGTCGGGTTGGCCGGCATCGCCGTCGGGCTTCTGCCGCTCCTTCGCCTGGCTCCGATCACGATCCCGAGCCTGGGCGACGTGGTGACCGCCGCCGCCCGCGGGATCGCGTGGATCGGCGAATGGCTGCGGGCC
>DASRVB010000067.1:0-6312 GCA_035687725.1 Gemmatimonadota bacterium | reverse complement strand
CCGCGCCCACAGGTCGCGCAGCGCGTCCTCGCCCTTCCGATCGACGAGCCACTCCACGAAGGCCGACCCCGCGAGATAGGCCATCGAGCCCTCCCATTCGGCGCCCGTGCGATTGAGCTCGTCGTAGCGCGGGAGCCTGCCTTCGAGCGCCCACTTGCGGAGGACCGCCGGACGCCATGTCCCGTGCGGCCGGCCGCTTCCGGTCAGCTTCCCCTCGAGGTAGGTGGCGTATCCCTCGATCGCCCAGCGCGGAGTCCGCACGGCGAGGGGCTGGACGGGAAAGGGGAAGAGCGAGTAGAGGACGCGGTCCAGCGGGTTGCGCGTCGGCCGCGTGAGGTGTGCGGAGTGCGCGTACTCGTGGACGGTCAGCATCTCGCTCCAGCCGCGATTCTCGCCGATCTCCGAAGTGGGTCCCGGGGGGGTGGGCCACAGGTAGATGACGGGGCCGAAGGAGATGCCGTTGGCCTGCCCGGTCGGATCGTCCACGATCATGGTCGTCCGCCCGCCGGGCTCGAAGCCGACCGCCCCGCTGACCGCGTCGTGGATCGCCTCGAGGCGCCGGACCATGGGCTCGGTCCAGGCCGCCAGCTCGGCGGGGTAGTGGACGACGAAGTGGGCCGTCTCGACCGTGCGCCAGTCCGCCGTCGGCCGGACGGGCGGCTGCGCGCGCGCGGCCGTGGGGACGAGCAGGACGAACAGGACGAGCCCGGCGGATGCGGCGCGCATCAGATGGCGCTGACTCCCGCCGGAGGCTCGCCGCCCACCGCCTGCTGCGCGACGATGAGGCGCCGCGCGTCGGCGCGAAGCCGCGGGAGGCTCCAGCGGAAGATCGCCGCCGCGGCCACGCACGCCGCGCCGCCGATCAGGACGGTCGTCGGCGCACCGATCCGATCCGCGGACCAGCCGGCGAGGAGCGCTCCGAGGGGCGCCATTCCCATGAACATCATGGAATAGACGGACATCACGCGGCCGCGGAGCGCGTCGGGGACCATCGTCTGGATGAGGGTGTTCGACGAGGAGATCTGGACCATCATCGTGAAGCCGATCGGGAGCAGCAGCAGGACCGAGAGCCACATCGAGCGCGAGAGCGAGAAGACGGCGAGCAGCGATCCGAACCCGATCGCGGCCCGCGCGACCCAGCCGCCGAGGCCCCGGACGTCGCGCTTGGAGGCCAGCACGATCGCGCCGGTCAGAGCGCCCATGCCCGCCGCGCTCATCAGGATGCCGTACGCGGCCGGCCCGCCGAAGAGAACGCGTTCGGCGAACACCGGCATCAGCACGATGTACGGCATGCCCGTCAGGCTGAGGATGGCGAGCATGACGAGGAGCGCCCGCACCGGCCGCTCGCGGGCCGAGAAGGCGAACCCCTCCCGTATCCTGCTGAGCGTCGAGGACTTCGCCGGCGCCTGGAACGGCGGCACGCGGATCGCGAGCAGAGCGACGAGCACGGCCGCGAAGCTGAGCGCGTTGATGAGGAAGCACCATCCCTCGCCGATCAACGCGACGAGCAGGCCGGCCACGGCCGGGCCGGCCATGCGCGCTCCGTTGAAGAGCGAGGAATTGAGCCCGATCGCGTTGATGAGATCCTCGCGCCCGACCATCTCGACGAGGAACGACTGGCGGGCCGGGATGTCGAAGGCGTGGATTATCCCCAGCCCGGCCGCGAGCGCGACGATGTGCCATTCACGAACGATGCCGCCGAGCGTCAGCGCCGCGAGCACGAACGCCAGCACCATCGAGATCGCCTGGGTGACGACGATGATCTTGCGGCGCTCGAAACGGTCGGCGAGCGCGCCGCCGATCGGCGCGAGGAGGAAGATGGGGAAGTTTCCGGCGAACCCCACGAGGCCGAGCAGAGTGGCGCGGCCGGTCAGCCGGTAGACGAGCCAGGACTGCGCCACGAGCTGGATCCACGTGCCGGTCATCGAGACGAGTTGCCCCGCGGCGAAGAGGCGGAAATTGCGGTGCCGGAGGGAGCGGAGCGCGACCGGGAGCACGGGATCGAACCTCCGCGAGACGGGAAGGACGCGCGATCGGCCGCGAAAGCTACGCTCCGCGCCCGCGACGTCACGCCGTCGTCAGGCGGTCCGGATCTCCCTGCGGGCGAGGCCGCGGGCGCGGGCGCGCGCCGCCTCGATCTCGCGGTCGCGCGGGGGCGCCTTGGTCTCCAGCGCGTCCACCAGCTCGCGCGTTACGCGGCTCACTTCGAGGACCGCGCGTTCGAACGCGGCCTGGTTCGCCTTCGAAGCTCGCGTGAATCCGCTGACCTTTCGCACGTACTGGAGCGCCGAGGCCTGGATCTCCTCGTCGGTGACGGGCGGATCGAAGTTGTAGAGGGCCTTGATGTTCCTGCACATGGCGAAACGATAGCCCGGCGGCCGGACCGCGTCCACGAATTCCACTACGCACTCCGGGCGGGGTGAACCGTTCCCGGAAGCGCACGCTGCATCGATGGTGTACGATGAGGAAGGGTCGCCGATCCGAAGGGCGAGGAGGGGAGAATGGAAAGCTGGGGACGGGCTGCGCTGGTGCTGCTGATCGTCGCCGCCTGCGCGAGCGGCGGCGAGGGGGAGGGTGGGGCGCCCCCGTCGGATGAGGTCGCCGCCCAGGCGGCGACGATCCGCTGGCTGATACAGAACAACGACAGCGCGCTCCGGTCGTCGGCGACCGCGTATTGCGTGGGCAGTGGCTCGGGTCTCGTCGTAACCGAGCCGCCGCTCGCGCTGATCCGGGCGCTCCGCGGCACGCTGCCGCCCGTGCAGCCGATCTCGCGCTGCGCATGGGCGCGCGACTTCGTGACCGGTCGCCGGGTGGTCGACGAGTTGTCGGAAGCGCCCGCGCTGGCGCTGTTCGTGGACCTCCCCGAATGGACCGGCACGGACCAGGCGCGCGTGTGGGCCGAGTATCTGGAGCGGCCCGGGCTTCGCGGCGCCTACGACTGCCGGCTGGCGCGCGGGGCGCCGGGGTGGGATGTGGTGGAATGCGATCGCCGGTTGCCGCGCTGATCAGCGGGGTATAGCCGATGCGGACTGGCCCGTCGCTCCGGGAGTAGCTCGAGATCCGGGCGGGAGTAGCTCGATCGTCCGCTCGCGAGTAGTCGACCGTCCGCTGGGGAGTAGCTCAACTGGCAGAGCGCCGCGCTGTTAACGCGGTGGTTGCAGGTTCGAATCCTGCCTCCCCAGCGGTGAAACGAAAGGGGAGGTTTTCAGGGAGTCCGGGAACGCCCCAGGACGATGTCGACACCCGCGAAGATCAGTCCGATTGGGCTCTTGCCGGGCGAGGTACTCCTCGAGCGCACGGCGATAGACCCGCTCTACGAGATCGGGCGGTCGCCCGTCGGGACCATTCGGTGGATCCAGAGCCCTGAGTTCAAGTCGACGGTGTAGATCTCGCCGTCCTTGACCATGACGGTGGCCGCGAACGGGACGTTGGGGAGCGCGACGCCCTCGCTCGCCGACGTGTCGAAGCGATCGATCTCGCGTCCCTGGGCGTAGAGGTCGCCGCGGAGCTCCCCGGAGACGTCGAGCGCCCTGAGTCCCGCCTGGTAGTAGGCTAGGTACAGCGTCTCGTCGTCGTCTTCGATCCAGATGTTGTGGGCCCCGGCTTCGGGCACCTCGTACCTGGCGACCTCGACGGGGTTTTCGATGTCGCTGACGTCGATGACGTGGATGTAGCCGCGTGCGGCGATCGGGCGGTCCATGTCCCAGTCCTCGGGGAAGATCTCGTCGCCCACGAAGACGTAGTCCTTCCAGCGCCACGCGGTGTGCGTGTTCCCCTCGGGGTAATAGATGCGCGAGACGAAGACCGGCTCGGTCGGCGTCCCGCCCTTGCCCGCGCCTCCCAGATCGAGGATCACCAATCCGTCGTCCCAGTACGAGAGGTACGCGACCCCGTCCTTGACGAAGATGTCGTGGAGCACCCGGTTGGGGTTGTCGATCCCCCAGCGGCCGACCTCCCGCGGGTTGGCGCGGTCGGAGACGTCGATGATCCGCATGTCGCCGGTGCCGTTATGGGTCAGGTAGACGAGCTCGCCGACGATCCAGGTGGTGTGGACCCCGCCTGGCACGGTCTCGGTGTACTCGCTCGCGATCGTGGGGTGGAGCGGATCGCTGATGTCGAGGACCACGATGCCGTTCACGCGATTGGATGCGCCCTCGCGGGTCATGATCGCGAATCCTTCCTCGGGATTCGCCGTGACGTCGTTGATGCGGCGCGCGTCGACCTGGATCGAATCCGTCAGGACCGGATTGGCGGGATCGGAGATGTCGAAGACCCGGAGCTTGTCGTCCATGAAGGTCCCGAGGTACGCGACCTCGCCCCAGACCCACAGGTCCGCCGTGTGCGCGGTGGCGACCCCGCCGTGGCCGACCAGCTCGAACTCCATATCGTGCTCGCGCGTCTCGACGTGGATCGCGACCTCCGCGCTCGCTCCGCCGAGCTCGGCTGTGACGAGGTAGTCACCTGGCTCCTCCGCCACGAACGCCCCGTCGGCGAACACGCGGCCCGCGGGACCGGCGACGCCGTAGCGCGGGAAGGCGCCCGCGGGAAGCGGGCGGCCGTCGAGCGTGGGCTCCAGGCGATGGACGTCTCCCGCGCGGATCGCGCCGCCCGGCGCGTCGAGCGCGAGCTCACCCGAGGGCGCGGCCGTGACGGTGATCTCCGCGGTGGCCGTCGCCTCCCCCGCGCGCGTGGTCAGCGTCGTCGTGCCCGGCGCGCGCGCCGCGAGATAGCCCCCGACCACCTCGGCCACCGAGGGATCGCTCGAGGTCCACCGGATGTCCGCCGTGAACGCGCGCCTTCCACCGGCGTCGAAGGCGTGCGCCTCGAGTGGGAGCCAGGACGTCGCGGCCAGGGTCGTCGCGGCCAGCCCGAGCTCGATCTCCGCCGGCGGAAGCGGCCGCACCGATACCGGCACCGTAGCGCTGGCGTTCCCGGCGTTCGCGATGATCACGCGCTCGCCGATCGCCAGGCCGACGAAGGCGCCGGACGAGTCGATCCGCCCGACCTCGTAGGACGTCAGCCACTGGATCGGAGCCTCCACCCGGTTCCCCGCGGCATCGTAGGCGACGGCGGAGAGCCGGACGGTGTCGCCGATCGCCACGTCGACGCTCGCCGGCGTGATCTCGATGCGGGAGACGGCGGGGGTTTCGACCTCCTGCGCAAGCGTGGGAGTCGCCGCCACGAGGACGAGGGAGACGGAGACGGACAAGCGCTTCATGGATCGACCTCCGGGAGCACGCAGGGGACGGGGCTGGCAGACCGACGAAACGGTATCCCGTCGGTCGGCGGTCCGCCAGCGTTCCCGGCCACCCGGAGTCGCTCGTCGGCGGTATGCTAGACGGTGGGCTCCGGGCTCTCTCCGAACGGAGCGTCTCCCGGGTTCTCCACGAAATCGCCCGGCGGCGCATCGAACGAGATCGAGCTTCGGTACTCTTCGGGTCCGTGTCCGTTCCCGATGCCGGCGAGCCGTCGCGCGGACTTGTTCGTGACGCTTCGCGCCAGGATCCCGGTCCCGATCGCGCTCGCGGCCACCCCGAGCGGGCCGCGACGCTTGAGGCCCAGAAGGACGAGCGCGCTGCCGGCGCTCCCGGCCGCGAGGCGGGCCGCCGGCGACCAGTTCTGCTGCCGGAACTCCGCCCGTTCCCCGGTACGCTCCGCGCCTCCCTGGAGCCCCGGCACCGCGCCGGAATCCCAGTGGATTTCGAGCTTGTTGTCGACGCCCTCTACGCCGCGAACGGACCGGACGGCGGAGACGAGATGGTCGACCTCGTCGGCCAGGACTTGCCCCTCGAGGCGGATCCAGCCCTCGTTCGCCGTAACCTCGATCGCGCCGGGGTGCGACACGAATCGCCCCATCTTGGAGCGGACGCGCTCGGCGAGGACGTCGTCCTCGACCGGCCCCTCGCGAACGAATCGGCTCCGGGCCTCTGCCGCGAAGCCTCGAGTCCGGTTCGCGAGATCCCGCTTCGACTTCTTGAGAAAGACTTCGGTATCGCAGGCCCGGGAAGCGACGCGGTCGCGGACCATGGCCCTACGCCTGCGGCCGCGCTCCGGGTCCAGCAGGTACATGAGGGCTGCGCCCAGTCCCAGCCCGCCCAGCCAGCTCGTTCGGATGCTCATCATTCCCCCCCCGAGACGGATTTCTCCTATCGAATACCCTCTAATCCATCCTACCGGAGAGGATCCCTCGGGGTCCGTCCGATCTCCTACATAGGGGCTCGAGGATGAGCTGGCGTGGCCTTCAGGGCGTGGCGGAGCGGAGCTCGGCGACCTCGGCCTCGAGCGCGGCGATCCGCGCGGCGACCTCCTCGC
>DASRVB010000066.1:0-2399 GCA_035687725.1 Gemmatimonadota bacterium | reverse complement strand
GCGGCGGCCGCGATCGCCTCGTGACTCGCGCGCCACGCCGCCTCGATCTCGGGATCCTCGACGCCGTCCCGGCCCCACCAGGCGTGCGCCGTGATGACCGCCATCGGCTGCGCAACCGCGGCGTCGTCGACCAGCTCCAGGAAGGTGTCGAACGTAGCGACGAGGCGCGCCAGCGCGCGCTCGCGGTCGGTCCGGGGATCGGGGATGGACGGCACGGTTCCGTGGATGAAGTCCCCCGTGGCCTCGACGAACCGGCGGTTCATCGCGTCTACGAGGATGACGCCCGCCACCTCGTCGGGGTGGCGCGCGGCGTGACGCATCGCCATGAGGCCTCCGTAGGAGTGCCCCACCAGGACACGCGGCCGCGGGATCCCGAGGGCATTCAGCGCCTCGCGGAGATCCTGGACCTGCTCGTCGGGCGCGAGATCTTCGGGACCGAGATCGCTACCGCCGAACCCGGCCCGGTCGTACGTGACGACGGTGGCGCCCGTCCGCGCGGCGATCGACTCCGGCACGGCCTCCCACGTGGACAGCTCGGCGCCGCCGCCCGACTCCAGCACGAACGCGACCGGACGCTCCCCGCGGATCACCTCGACGTGGATGCGGTAGTCGCCGGTGTCGACGAGCGTGTCGGCGGGGGCCAGCGCGAGCGCGGGACCGGTGGCGGCCCATGGAGTACACGCGCCGAGGATGAGCGGCAGGATCGTCATACCCTTGTCTACGGGCGGAGGCTCGCGCTGGTTTCGGGGAGGTCCGGCGCTCAGCTGCCGACCCGCTCGAACCGCTCGCCCTGGATCACGAGCGCTGTGGCGACCCCGCCGTCCGGCGGAAACTCGAAGGCCACGACGCTGCCGCCGCCGGTCAGCTCGACCCGGAGCTCGTCCTTCGCGGCGTCGTGGACCTCGGCCGCGCTCCGCGCCACCCCCATCTCGACCACGAGCCCCTCGTCGGCCGCGCGCCAGATCATCGTGCCGAGGGTCGGGCTCTCGTACGTCCCCGCGTAGGCCTCGGGCGGGCGGGGGAGGGATGCCTGCCGCGCGCGGCGCGTCGCGAGGGCCTCCGCGGCCATGCGGTCGTTCTCCGCCCGGCGCAGCTCGAGCTGATCCAGCTTGCCCGCATACTCCGCCTGGATCTCCGCGAGGGAGACGGCGTCCTCGCCGGCTGAGAGCCGATCATAGATGTACGTCGCGACGAGGTCCGACGCGGGCGACGCGGGGCCACCGCCGTTGACGAGGACGACCACACCCACTCCCGACTCCGGATCGAACGACATGTGCGAGCGATAGCCGGCGAAGGAGCCGAAGCGGTGGACGATCGTCCTGCCCTCCCACGTCCCCAGGTCCCAGCCGTAGCCCCAGCCGTGGCGGTGGAAGGGGCCGAATTCGCGGTCCTGCTCGGCATGGAGCTCGTGGGTCGAGCGGATCGCGCCCTCGGGGAATACGCGCGCGCCGTCCAGCATGCCGCCGCTCGCGTGCGCGGCGACGAAGCGCGCGAGGTCCCGCGGCGTGGCGAAGTGGCCGCCCGCGGCGTGGAGGTTGGCGTCCGCCTTGCCGAGCCGGATCCGCTCCCATCCGCCGCCGGGCACGATCGCGTGCGGCATCGCGACCCGCGTCGTGTCCATGGTCGAGATCGTCGCGCTCGTCTCCGTCATCCCCAGCGGCTCCAGCACCTCGCGCGCGACGACCGCCTTCCAGCCGTGGCCGTCCGCGGGATCGAGCGCCAGGCCGAGGATGTTGAAGGGCAGGTTGTCGTACTCGAAGGCCCGACCGCCCTCGTCCGGGCCGTAGCCGCCGAGGAGCTCGACCAGGAGCTCCGGCGTGAACTCCCCCGAATACGCGGTCCGGAAGACGACCGGCCCGCCGCTCTCGATCCCGTCGGTCATCGAGAGGAGATCGGCGACCGTGACGCGGCCCGCGTCGAGCGGCGGCTCGAACTCGAGGCCCGGGATGTAGCGGTCGATCGGTGCCTCGAGGTCGATCTCGCCCCGCGCCGCCTGGAGAACCACGGCCGTGGCGGTCAGCGCCTTCGTGCTGGAGGCGATGTAGAACGCCGTCCGTTCGTCGACCGCCCGGCCCGCGGCGGCGTCCGCGATCCCGAAGCCCGCCGCGTATTCCACGCGATCGCCGACCGATACCGCGACGCCCAGACCGGGCGTGATGCCGAGATCCACCACCTCCTGCGCGAAACGGGCTACGTGCTCGCGCCACGCGGTGTCGATCGCTTGCGAGAAGGCGGGGGCGGGCGACAGCGCGGCGAGAGTGGCGACGAGGGGAGCGAGCCTGGGCATGGGATGTCCTCGGGTTCGGGATCGGGACGATGGCCAATGCGGGACGAATCGGCATTTCATACGGATGACGACGGAACCTGGTTAACCGCGGCCTCGTGCTGCGGCTCCGCGC
>DASRVB010000065.1:0-17763 GCA_035687725.1 Gemmatimonadota bacterium | reverse complement strand
CCCCGAGGCCATCCTCCTGGTCCTGCCCGCCGACCACGCGATCGGGGACCCGAAGGCGTTCCGCGCCACCGTCGAGGAGGGACTCCAGCTGGCCGCCGAAGAGCCGGTCATCGTCCTGTTCGGTGTCGTCCCGGATCGCCCGGAGACGGGCTACGGCTACGTGCGGCGCGGCGATCCGATTCGAACGCGGACGATCGAGGCGTTCGAGGTCGAGGCGTTCGAGGAGAAGCCCGACGCGCCGACCGCGAGGGCGCTCGTCCAGGACGGCCTCCACACCTGGAACAGCGGGCTCTTCTGCGGGAGAGCGAAGATCTTCCTCGAGGAGTACGCCGAGCACCTCCCGCTCATGCGCCGGACGATCGAGTCGGCGGTGGCGGCCTGGCGCGAAAATCCGGCCACCGCTCTCCAGGGCTACTACGCGGCGGTGGAGTCGACGTCGATCGACTACGGGATCATGCAGCAGACGGCGCGCGCCGTCGTCATGCCGGCCCGCGGCTGGGAATGGGACGACGTCGGATCGTGGGAGGCGCTGGCGCGCTGGCTCGAGCCGGACACCGACGGGAACGTGCGGGTCGGCGACATCGTGCTGGAGGAGTGCCGCAACGTGATCGCCTGGTGCCCGCAGGGGCGCCTCTCCGCGCTCGGCATCGAGGACTGCGTGATCGTCCGGAGCGGCGAGGAGACGCTGGTCGTGCCACGCGACCGCCTGGACGACCTCAAGCCGTTCGTCCAGTCGCTCGCCGAAGCGCGCGTCCGCCGGTGAGCGTTCGAATCCTGGGGATCGCGGCGCTCCTCGCGGTTTCCTGCATGCCTCCGCGGTACCGGGAGGAGTTGCCTCCCGAGACGCGTGACTCGACGGGCCGTTCCGGGGCGGCGGCGGGCGCCACGCCACGCGGTGACGCCGGCGCGTCCGGCGCCACCATCGTCGGCCGCGTGACGCCGGACGGCACTCTGATCGTCGACACGCTTGCCGCGCCGGTTCCCGACACCACGCGAGTCGAGCGCGAGACCGTCGTGACCGGCGAGGTCCGCCCGGCGGCCGAGCTCGAAACCGCGGCCCCTACCGTCGCCGAGCCCCGGGGCGAGGCGCTCGCCACCGGGTGGCGCGTACAGGTCTTCGCCTCGCGCTCCCAAGCCGAGTCCGCCGCCACCGCCACGCGGGTTCAGCAAGCGCTGGGTGACGGAGCTCCCGTGTACGTCGAGCGCGACGACCCCTGGTTCAAGGTGCGGGTCGGGGACTTCGCCGACCGCGCGGGCGCCGAGGAGCTGCGGCAGCAGCTCGCCGGCCTCGGCTGGCCGGACGCGTGGGCGGTCCGGACCACGATCCGCACTCTGCCTTGAGCGTTCCCCTCCTTCTCGTCGACCCGCCGCGGGAGCTCTTCTGGCCGCTGGCGGCGACTCGCCCGGCCGGCGATCTCCTGGCCGGCACGCGCACGTTCCGCGCACGCTGGAGCGAACGGCACGGCCCGTTGGGGACGCTCCTCTGCGACGAGGATGTCGCGGGCTGCGCGTTCCGATCCGGGCATCCGCCCCCCGTCAACGAGCTGCCCGGCCCGGGAGCGGGCTGGCGCGTGGCGGTCGCGACGTGGGTTCCGCCGCGCCGCTGGTCCTTCGGCGACGAGCCGGCCGAGTACCGCTCGGGCGGCGAGCCCGTCGCCTGGCGGCTCGACGTCTCGCGCGCGAAGGAGATCGCCGCGCGGATCGGCGGACCGGCCTGGGGAGGCTCCTGCTTCGACGCCCTGATCGACCTGGGCCTTCCGCACATCGAGGCCGGCGGCGCGCTCTGCGATTCGATCTGGGGAACGATGGCCGCCAACCCCGAGCTCGTCGCCTACGACGCCGAGGACTTCGAGGGCAACGACACGTTCTCCGGTGTCGATCCCTTCGTGCTCCTCGGCGACGACCTCAAGGTCGGCACGGATGTGGCGATCGGTCCGTTCGTCGTCCTCGACGCGCGCGAGGGCCCGATCGTCCTCGATCGCGGCTCGGCCGTCGAGCCGCATGCGGTCCTGCGGGGCCCGATCTACGTCGGGCAGGAGAGCAAGGTCCTGGGGGGTGAGGTGGGGCACGGGACCTCGATCGGTCCGCGCTGCAAGGTGCGGGGCGAGGTCGAGCAGGCCGTTTTCCAGGGCTTCTGCAACAAGGCCCACGACGGGTTCGTCGGGCACTCGTTCGTCGGCGAATGGGCGAACATCGGCGCATCGACGGTGACGAGCGACCTCAAGAACACCTACGGACCGGTGCGGGTCGGCGGCCCCGAGGGCCGGGTCGACACCGGGCTCCTCAAGGTCGGGGCGTTCCTCGGCGACCACGTGAAGACGGGGATCGGGACCCGGCTGACGACGGGCGCCCGGATCGGCGCCGGAAGCCATCTCTTCGGCGGCGGAGTGTCGCCCGTCTGGCTTTCCGACTTCACCTGGGACGATGGCGCCGAGCGGACGCGCGTCCGGCTCGACGCCTTCCTCTCGACGGCCGAGACGGCCATGCTGCGGCGCGGCCAATCGCCCACCGAGGGCGAGCGGGCGCTGTGGAGCCGGCTCCAGTATCTTGAACACCCATCGCCGTCCTGACAGGTCGTCGAAGCGCTGAACGGCCCGGTGGGGCCGGCGCCGTCACGACCCGCGACCCAACGCTCAAATGCGCATCTTCCTGACCGGCATCGACGGGTTCGCGGGCCGGCACCTGGCGGCTCTGCTGGCGGCGGAGGGGCACGCCGTTGTGGGCTCCTCGCTGGAGCCGGTCCCGATCGCTGGGGTCGAGCGGATCTGGACCTGCGACGTGCGCGACCAGGACCTCGTCGAGTCCGCGATCGCCGAGGCCGTCCCCGACGCCCTCGTCCATCTCGCCGGACAGACCAGCGTGGCGGCGGCTTTCCGCCGGCCGGGCGAGACGTTCGCGGTCAACGCGCTCGGCACGCTGCACGTTTTGGAGGCATGCCGCAGGGCGAAGGTCGGGCGCGCGCTCGTCGTCACCTCGAGCGAGGCGTACGGGCGGCGGGCGGCGGAGGACGGACCGGTGCCGGAGAGCGCGCCGCTCGAGCCGGTCAGCCCGTACGGGACGAGCAAGGCAGCGCAAGACCTGATCGGCGCTCAGTACTGGCGCGGGTACGGGCTCGAGGTCGTCCGTGTCCGGGCATTCCCGCACACGGGCCCGGGACAGGACGCGCGCTTCGTGTTCCCCTCGGTGGCGCGACGGATCGCGCACGCGGAAGCAGGCCGCGGACCGGAGGTGATCGAGATCGGGAACCTCGATCCGACCCGCGACGTATCGGACGTCCGCGACGTCGTCGAGGCGTACGCGATGCTCCTGCGCCAGGGTGCGCCGGGCGGGGCCTACAACGTGTGCAGCGGCGTCGGGCGGACGATCGGCGAGGCGCTCGAGATCCTGGCCTCGCTGTCGGAGGCGAGGATCGGGTTCGCGGTCGATCCCTCGCGCTTGCGCCCGGCCGAGGTCCCATGGATGGTCGGCGATCCCCGGCTGGCGCGGGAGACGATCGGATGGGTCGCCACGCGTGGCTGGGAGGAGACCGCGCGCGACCTGCTCGAGCACTGGCGCGAGCGGGTGCAGAGCGAACCGGAAGTTCCGGCCACACAGGAGAGCGAAAGCGGTTCATGAGAAGACATCGGCACATCGTGGGACGGCTGCTCGTGCTCGGCGCGACGCTGCTAGCGGCCTGCGACGACGAGAACCCATTCCGGAACACCACCCCGCAGGTCTTCGAGGGCGAGAGCCAGCTGTGGGAGCTCGGCCTGCCGGCCTTTCCCTCGGGTTGGGACTTCGCGTCGGGGCAGCGGATCTTCGTGGGGACGGACGAGATCGGCGGATCGACCGGCGCGTTTCTCCTCGACGCGCGGCCGAACGGGACGCTCGTATTCCGGGCCTTCTCCACGTTCCTGGCGCCGGGGCTGTCGGGTGTGCGGACGGGCATCCAGGACCTCGGCGCCGTCCCGTTCGAGTCGGTGGAGGAGGTGCCCGAGGACGGCTACAGCGATGTCGACGACGCGGCCGGCGTGGCGGTCGAGACTGGCCACGTCTACGCCTTCCGCATCTCCCGCACGCAGGGCGGGATCGTGCCGATCAACTACGCCAAGCTCGCCGTGCTCGAGGTCGGGACCGAGTTCCCCGGCCAGCCCGCGTCGCGCTTCGCCCGCTTCCGCTGGGCGTATCAGGTCCAGCCTCTGAACCGCCGCGTCGTCGAGTGATGCTCGACGTCCGCATCCTGCGAGACGACCGCGACCAGCTCCGCGAGGGGCTCGCCAGGCGCGGCGACTCGGCCGACGTCGATCGGCTCGTCCGCCTCGACGAGGAATACCGGCGGCTCCTGGCGGAAAGCGAACGGCTCAAGGCCGAGCGGAACGCGCGCTCGAAGGACATCGGTGTCATGGTGCAGGACGGCCGGGCGGAGGAAGCCGCGGAGCTCAAGTCCGAGATGCGCGCGGTCTCCGACCGGATCAAGTCGCTGGACGACCAGACGAGCGCCCACAAGGAGACGCTCGACTCGCTCCTCCTCGAGATCCCGAACCTGCCGCATGCGTCGGTGCCTGCCGGAGGCCCGGAGGCCAACGTGCAGGTGCGGGAGTGGGGACGTCCGCGCGAGTTCGACTTCGAGCCGAAGTCCCACTGGGAGCTCGGTGAGCGGTTGGGAATCCTCGATCTCGAGCGGGCGACCAAGATCGCGGGCTCCGGATTCATCGGTCTGACGGGAGCCGGAGCGGCGCTTTCCCGCGCGCTGATCGCGTTCATGCTCGACCGTCACCGCGCGAACGGCTATCGCGAGATCGCGCCGCCGTACCTGGTGAACCCGGCGACGGCCACGGCCACGGGCCATCTGCCCAAATTCGAGGATCAGCTCTACGCGTGCGACAAGGACGAGCTGTACCTGATCCCGACCGCCGAGGTGCCGATCATGGGCTGGCATCGGGAGGAGATCCTGGATGCCGCCGCGCTGCCGCTCCGCTACTGCGCGCACACGCCATGCTTCCGCCGCGAGGCCGGCGCGGCGGGGCGGGAGACCCGCGGCATGATCCGCGTTCACCAGTTCGACAAGGTCGAGATGGTCGCGATCACGACCCCCGAGACGTCCTACGACATGCTCGAGGCGCTGACCACGGACGCCGAAGGGGTGCTTCAGGCCCTCGAGGTTCCCTACCGCGTGCTACTCCTCGCTGCCGGCGACATGGGAAACGCCGCCGCCAAGACCTACGACATCGAGGCCTGGGCGCCCGGCGTCGGGATGTGGCTCGAGGTTTCGTCGTGCTCGAACTGCGAGGCGTACCAGTCCCGGCGGGCGGACTTGCGCATGCGCGCCGAGGGCGCGAGCGGAACGCGCCACCCCCACACCCTGAACGGGTCGGGAGTAGCGCTCCCGCGGACGATCATCGCGCTGCTCGAAAATGGGCAGAACGCCGACGGCACGGTCACGCTCCCCGCGGCGCTGCGCCCGTACATGGGGGGCCGCGAAGTCCTGGAGCCGGGCGCGCCCTGACAGGTCAGGGGGGAAGCACGACGCGCACAGCGATAACGCCGCCGCACGCATGGCCGCGCGTCTGGCCGATCGTCGCGGTGGTGGCGTACCTGGCGCTGTTCATCGGGTACGCGTGGTTCACGCGCGCCCTGGTGGGGGATATCCGCGAGGACACCGAGCGCCTCGCGACGCTCTACGCGCGGGCGCTGCGCGTCACATCCGCGGAGGACGCGCAGCTTCTCCTGTTCGAAGAGGTGATCCAGAGCTTCCCCTACCCGGTCATCCTGACCGACGAGCTCGGCAACCCCACCGCCTTCAAGAACCTGGACCTCGACATCGAGAACCAGACCGGCCCGTGGAGCCCCGCCGATCGGCTGGCGCTCCGGCAGGAGGCCGCGCGCATGGACCGGATCGCCGACCCTTACCCGGTGCTCGACGAGAGCGGGGCCGTGATCCAGCGGATCCACGTCGCGGAGGCGGGCACGATCACGCTGCTCCGCTACCTCCCATACATCCAGGCGCTGGGGCTGGCCGCGATCGGGGTGATCGCGTTCTGGCTGATCCGCTACAACCTGCGCGTCCAGCGCGGCCAGATCTGGGTGGCGATGGCCCGCGAGAGCGCGCACCAGCTCGGCACCCCGATCTCGTCGCTGTACGGCTGGGTCGAGCTCCTGAAGGCCGAGCGCACGGCCGCGGTCCCGGCGGGGGCCGGCGCCGACGACGACCGCCACGAAGTCGACACCGATGCCGCGCTGGCGGCGATGGAGCAGGATCTCGACCGGCTGACGAAGGTCGCCAACCGGTTCGAGCTGATCGGGAGGAACCCGCAGCTCGCGCCGCTCGACCTCCACGCCGTCGTGCGCGATCTGGAGGAATACTGCCGCGCCCGGCTCCCGCGCCGCGGCCGCACGATCCGCCTGACGACCGCTTACGAACCGGCCCCCGTCGTCGAGGCCAACCGCACGCTGCTCGAATGGGCGCTCGAGAACCTCGTCAAGAACGCGGTCGACGCGCTCCAGGCGACCGGCGGCGAGATCTCGCTCAGGGTCGCGCGCGGTCCGGTCCCGGGCACCGCCATGGTGGAGATCTCCGACAACGGCCCCGGCGTCCCGTGGGCGCTCAGAAAGCGCATCTTCGAGACCGGGGTGTCGACCAAGCCCCAGGGATGGGGCGTCGGCCTCTCGCTCGCCAGGCGGATCGTCGAGGAGAACCATGGGGGCTCGCTCGAGCTGGTCGCGTCCGAACCGGGCACCGGCACGACCTTCCGCGTCACGCTCGCCGCCAGCGACCGGGACGAGGCGGCGCTTCCATGAGCGGCCCTCTTTCATGAGCGGGCCTCTCCAGCACCTGAACCCGGCCCAGCGCGAGGCGGTGATGCACGGACCCGGACCGCTGCTCGTGCTGGCGGGCGCGGGGAGCGGCAAGACCCGCGTCCTCACCCACCGGATCGCGTGGATGATCCTCCACCACAGCGTGGCGCCGCGGCACATCCTCGCGGTCACCTTCACGAACAAGGCCGCCGGCGAGATGAAGGAGCGCGTTCTGACGCTCCTGGCGGATCGGGTCGACGGGATCCAGGGGTTGTGGATCGGCACCTTCCACTCCGTCTGCGCGCGGATCCTGCGCCAGATCGCGGAGCGCTTCGACTACCCGCGCTCGTTCACGATCTACGACGGTGACGACACGCTCCAGATCCTCAAGCAGGTCATGGACGCCATGAGCTGGTCGATCGGATCGCTCGACGCCTACGGCGTGCGGGGGCGGATCTCGGACGCCAAGAACCGGCTCCTCTCGCCGGAACAGTACGCTGCGCTCCACCACGGCCACGTCGAGGAGGCGGTCGGCGAGGCGTATCGTCGCTACCAGGCGGTCCTGCGCTCGAACCGCGCGTTCGACTTCGACGACCTCCTCATGCAGACGGTCGTCAAGCTCCGCGAGGACGAGGCGCTGCTGGCGTCGTTCCGGCGCAAGTTCCGCCACGTGCTCGTCGACGAGTACCAGGACACCAACCACGCGCAGTACCAGTTCATCAAGATGCTGACCGAGGAACACCGCTCGATCACGGTGGTCGGCGACGACGACCAGTCGATCTACGGCTGGAGGGGCGCCGACATCCGGAACATCCTGTCGTTCGAGGACGACTTCCCCGAGTCCGTCTCGATCCGGCTCGAACAGAACTACCGCTCGACGTCGCGGATCCTCGACGCCGCCCACGCGATCGTGGAAAAGAATCGCGAGCGGAAGCCCAAGAAGCTGTGGACCGAACGCGAGGCCGGGGAGCCCCTGATCGTGCACGGTGCCGCCGACGCCGAGAGCGAGGCCGAGTGGGTCGCACGGACGATCCAGTCCCTCCAGCGGGAAGGACGCTCGGCCAGCGACGTGGCGGTCCTCTACCGCACGAACTCCCAGTCCCGCGCGCTCGAGGAGGGGATGCGCCGCCGCGGGCTGCCGTACGTGATCGTCGGGGGGACCCGGTTCTACGAGCGGCAGGAGGTCAAGGACGCGGTCGCGTACCTGCGAATCCTCGCCAATCCCCTCGACGACTGGTCGATGAACCGCGTGTTGGGGGTCCCCAGGCGGGGGATCGGATCGGTGACGGTCCAGGCGCTGGAGGCGGTCGCCGAGCAGCGCGGGACCGGCCTGTCCGGGGCGCTCGCCGATCCGGCGATCCTCCTGCAGGTGAACGCGCCGACACAGGCGGGGCTCAAGGAGCTGGCGGAGCTGCTGGGGCAATTCCGGGCCCGGGCGGTGGTCGAGCCCGCCGGCGGCTGGGTCACGGAGTACTTCGAGAAGGCCGGGCTCTTCGCTCACTACCGGGCGCTCAAGGATCCGCGGCGGGAGGACCGGCTCGAGAACCTCTACGAGCTCGTGGCCGGCGTACAGACCTTCAGCGACGAGCGGCCGTCCGCACCCGGTGAGGGCGACCTGGCGGCCTTCCTCGAGGAGGTGAGCCTCCTGACCGATCTCGACAACGCCGCGCTCGGGGGCGGGGTCGTGACGCTCATGACGCTCCACAACGCCAAGGGGCTGGAGTTTCCCGTCGTGTTCCTCGCGGGATGCGAGGAGAACCTCTTCCCGCTGGCGCGGGCGCTCGAGTCGCCCCGGGAGTACGAGGAGGAGCGGCGCCTGTTCTACGTGGGACTGACGCGCGCCAAGGACCGCGTCTACCTGAGCTACGCGCACGAGCGCTATCGCTGGGGGCAGAACACGATCGCCGGCCCGTCGCCGTTCCTGGGCGAGCTGCCCGAAGACCTGGTGGAGTGGGAGGAGGAGCCCTTGAGCCGCTGGGGAGGCTGGCACGGCCGGCGCACTTCATTCGGGTTCGGGGGCGGCTCGGGGTCCGGTGAGGCCGCCCGCGCGACCGCCTGGGACAACACGATCGCGGTCGACGACCCGGCGGGCGACTCGGTCGAGCCCGACGAGGTCTCGGACCTGGCCCCGGCCTACCGCCCGGGCGAGCGGGTCGCCCACCGCGAGTTCGGCCCGGGCACGATCAAGGCGGTCAGCGGGACCGGCAGGGACCTGAAGGTGACCGTGCGGTTCGACCGGGCGGGGGAGAAGCGCCTGGTGGCGCGCTTCGCCCGCCTGGAGCGCGAATGGTGAGAACCATCTTTCCGGGCGCGATTCTTGCCATTATCCTCCTAGGCGCCCCATGACGATCCCCGAGAGAAATTCCGAAGCCGAGCCGCGGCTGAACCCGCAGATGGCGATCGAGCTGATCCTCGCCCGCCAGCTGATCAGCTATCTCGGCGTTCCCATGTTCCTGGTCGACCCCCGGGGCGATCTCCTGTACTACAACGAGGCGGCGGAAGCCGTCCTGGGGATCCGCTTCGAGGAGACCGGCAGGATGCTCCGCGAGGAGTGGTCCCACGTATTCAGCCCGACCGACGCCACCGGCAACCCGATCGATTCCCCCGATCTGCCGCTCGTGATCGCCCTGGAGAAGGGACGTCCCGCCTGGTCGGAGATGTACATCCACGGCCTCGACGAGAGCACGCGCCACATCGAAGTGATCGGGATCCCGGTCATCGGGCTCGCCGGGAAGCACTTGGGCGGCCTGGCGATCTTCTGGGAGGTCGAATAGGCGTCACCGTCACTCCGTGGGGGACCCGCGGCTCGCTACCGGCGCCCGGCCCCGAGAGCCGGCGCTACGGCGGGAACACCTCCTGCGTGGAGGTGCGCTGCGACTCCGGCGCCCTGCTCGTGCTCGACGCGGGGACGGGGATCCGCCGCCTGGGCGCCGCGCTCAAGAGCGGCTCGCCATGCGAGAACGGGCTCGCCAATCGGATCGACATCCTCCTTACACACCTCCACATGGACCACATCCAGGGTCTGGGCTTCTTCACTCCGCTCTACGACGCGGACATGGAGATCCACATCTGGGGCCCGGCGAGCACCGCGCGTCCGCTACGCCAGCGGCTATCCCGATACCTGTCGCCGCCGCTGTTTCCGGTGCATCTCAGGAGCCTGCCGAGCCGGATCGTGCTGCACGACGTGCCGCGTGAGGACCTGACGGTGGGGAACTTCCACGTGACCGCGGCCTTCGTCTGCCATCCGGGGGCCACTGTAGGGTTCCGGATCGAGAGCCCGGACGGGGTGATCGCCTACCTGCCTGACCACGAGCCCGCGCTCGGCATGAAGAACTTCCCCGGGGACCCGGAATGGACGTCGGGGTACTCGATCGCCCGCGACGCGGACCTCCTGATCCACGACGCCCAGTACACGGCCCGGGAGTACTCCAGCCACGTGGGGTGGGGGCACAGCTCGATCGACCAGGTGCTGGCCTTCGCCGGGATGGCGGGCGCCAAGCACGTCGTGCTCTTCCACCACGACCCGGTTCGCGAGGACACGGAGCTGGACCAGATTCTCGCGGAAGCGCTCGCCAAGCGGGACGGATCGGCGGTGACGGTGTCGGTGGCCGCGGAGGAGCGGGGCTATCGGCTGGAGAACAGGAAGCTGACGGTGGAGCCGATCCCTTCTCCCGCTTGATCGCCACTCCCGCAGATTCCTGGATCGGCTGATCTCTATTCCCGCCTGAGTCCCCGCATGCGGATGGCCCCCTGCCGCCCCTCCTCGGCGAGAGCCAGGACCTCCGGGTCGGGGGAATCGAACGCGTTCACGAACTCCTCGTACGCCGCCAGCGCCTTCTCGCGATCGCCGAGCGCTTCGTAGACCTTCCCGAGCTCCAGCTGTGCTAGTGGGGTGTTCGTGATGGACTCGAAATAGGGCGCCGCTTCGGCCGGGCGTCCCAGGTCGACGAGGAGATCTGCCGTCCACCACCCGATCGTCATGTTGACGATCCACTCGCCGTACTGGCCCGCGATTCCCGGACGGGCGGCCTCGAGCTTCCGCAACGCCTCCTCCCGACGACCGGCGCGCAGATCGCGGTATCCATCGAGCGCCTCGACCATCGCGTCGGTCATGCCGGCCAGAGTCGAGTCGCCGGCCCCTAGTTGGCGCGCACCGAGCGCCTCCATCCGGCGGGCCAGCGCTACGCCCTCAGGCGAGCGGTCCCTGTCTATCGACCAGACCGCGGCCAGGAACAGGGAAGACGCATCGGTCGAGTCGACGGCGCTCGGCGCCAAGACGCGGTCCATGACCTCCGGGGGAAGCGGCATCCCCTGCACGCGCCACCAGTACGCGGCGTAGGCCGCCCAATGAGGCCGGATGTCGGGACCCTCGATCGACTCGATCCCGGCATGCATTCGACCGCGACCCATCCGCGACCAGGCCGCGATGACCGGCCCCCAGTTCGCGGCCCTTTGACGCCGCCCCTGAATCGCCGCGAGCCGCTCCTGGACCGGAAGGAAGCGCGGGCCCCAGAGCTGGGACACGAAGATGATGAACGGGGGGAATGTCGACGTCGTATCGAGCGTGGCCAGGGCCCGCTCCGCGGCCGCCGAGTCGCCGTAGGCGACCTGCCAAGCCAGCCGGCCCTTGGTGACGTAGTCGCTCTGCGGAGCCAGAAGCGCCAGCGAGTCCGTGAACGCCCGCGCCCGCGCGCTGTCGCCGTACGCGCTGAAGGCCAGGTCCGATCGGTGGATCCAGGCCGGCCCAAAACCGGGATCGAGCTGGAGCGCGCGAGCGAATGCCGCGTCGGCCTCCTCCCGCTTCACGTTCGCCTGATCGTTGTAGTGGAAGATCATCTCGCCCAGCATGTACCACGCCTCGGGATCGTCGGGGTAACGGCGAGTGGCGAGCCGGGAGAGCTCGAAGCCGTCGAGGTCCGCGCGCTGGAGCGCGAGGTCGGCCCGGACGAGCAGCGCTTCCCGCTCGGGCAGCCGGTCGGCATAGCGCGCCGAGCGCTCGATGGCGCCAGCCGCGAGATCGCTGGTGATCGACTCCGCCCAGCCGTAGGCGGACGAGAGCCGGAAGAGCGCGAGCGCGAAGGTCGAGTCCGCCTCTACCGCGCGCTCGTAGGCCGGCACCGCGGCGTCGAAGTTGCCCCGCCGGTAGAGAACCTCGCCCTCCATGAACGCCTTGAGGGCGGGGAGCGAGGTCGTGGTCGCCCGCGCGAGATTGACGCCGCCGACGGTGGCCGGATCGCTCCCGATCGCGCGCAGGATCTCGATCGAGAGCCGGTCGACGAGCATGAACACGCTGTCCTGCGCGCCTTCCACGGTCCCCGAGCCGAGCTTGCGGCCTCCATCCACGTCGTACACGTCGGCGGTCAACCGCACGCCCTCCCCGATCGAGACCACGCTTCCCAGGAGTGCGTAGCGCGCGCCGGCTTTGCGGCCGACGGCGAGCGCGGTCTCGAGGTCGGGATCCTCGCCTCCCGCGGCCTCGCGCCAGCGGGCGAGGACGGTCCGGCTGTCGATCGCCCGCAGGCCTCCGGCACCGTCGAGGTTCGTCGACAGGAGATCGACCATGCCCTCCCTCCACTCGTCGAGCCCCGCCCCTTGGACCGAGAAGGGGAGCACGGCGAGACCCGGCGCGGCCTCGGCTACCGCGTCGCCGGGCGCGAACGTCCTGCCGCGATCCTTGATGACGATGTAGAGGCCGGCCACGCCGAAGAGGAGCGCGAGCCCGATCGCGACGCCCGCCACGGTTCGCTTGCGGATCGGCGGGGATGCCGAGGTCGCTCCGTCGGCCGACCACTCCTCGGCCGGCCATTCCTCGACCGCGGACGGGTCCAACGTCGCTGCGTAGGCGTCGACCGGGCCGTCGATCCCCTTGAGCGTCCGCGAGCCCAGGGGCTCGAACGAGAACTCGGGCCGGGGTTTGAGCTGCCGCCACACCTCACCGCTGACCAGAACCTGGCCAGGTTCGGCGGCGGCCTGGAGCCGCGAGGCGACGTTGACGCCGTCGCCGTAGAGATCGCCGTCCTCGCCCGCCACGATGTCCCCGACGTGGACGCCGATCCGCAGGTCGCGCGGTTCGTAGCCGCCAGTGGCGCTGCGATCGGCGAACTCTCGCCGGACCGCGATCGCGGCACGCACCGCGGCGTCGGTGCTCGAGAACTCGGCCAGCGCTCCGTCGCCCAGGAACTTGATGACCCGGCCGCCTGCCTTGGGGACGATCTCGCGGCAGACGGCCTGCAGGAGGCGCACGACGGCGACCGCCTCGCGCTCGTTCTCGGACATCAGGCGGCTGTAGCCGACCACGTCGGCGAACCACACGGCGGCGAGCCTATGCGACAGACCGGCCATCGGCCTCGGACTCTTCAGGGGAATGCGGGAAATTCCCGCGACAAAGACCCAAGATGGGACTCCCCGTCCCGCGCAGCAACCTACTGGCTGTCGGGGCCGTACACCTCCGGCACCAGTGTCTGCTTCTCGAACGGGGTCCGCTCGTAGTTCTTCTTTTTCTTGGCCTTTGGCCGGGGGGGCAGATCCGTCTTGGGAATGGCCGTCAGGTCTTCGTAGGGGATCTGCTTCAAGAGGTGGGCGATGCAGTTGAGCCGGGCGTGCCTCTTGACGTCCGCGTTCACGACGTACCACGGCGCCTGCGGGATGTCGGTGTGATTGAACATCTCGTCCTTGGCGCGCGAGTACTCCAGCCACCTGGACCTGGCCTCGAGGTCCATCGGGCTCAGCTTCCAGCGCTTCAGAGGATCTTCCATCCGCGCCTGGAACCGCTTCTCCTGTTCGTCCTCGCTCACCGAGAACCAGTACTTGATCAGGATGATCCCTTCGCGGATCAGCATCTGCTCGAACTCGGGACAGGCCCGCAGGAACTCTTGGTACTCCTCCTCGGTGCAGTATCCCATGACGCGCTCCACACCGGCTCGGTTGTACCAGCTGCGGTCGAAGAGGACCATCTCACCGGCAGCGGGGAGGTGCGCAGCGTAGCGCTGGAAGTACCATTGCGAGCGCTCCCGCTTGGTGGGGGCGGGCAAAGCGACGACCCTCACGATGCGGGGATTGAGGCGTTCGACAATCCGCTTGATCACCCCTCCCTTCCCGGCGGTGTCCCTGCCCTCGAAGACCACGACCACTTTCAGACCCTCGTGCCGGATCCATTCCTGGAGCTTGGCGAGCTCGAGCTGGAGGCGTGCGAGCTCGCGCTCGTAGACCTTCTTTCGGATCTTGGTCCGCGGCTCTTCCTTCTTCTTGTCCTTCTTCTCCTCGTCCTTCTTGTCCTTGCCATCCTTCCCGGCCTTCTTCAAGCGCTCGTTTTCGGATCCGATGTCAGCGGATGCGGTTACCCCGCGGCCCGGCGATCGGTCGTCGTCCTTCATGCGCTGGATCCTCTGGGATCGGGTGGAACGGCAACGGTCTGAGAGGCCCAGAGGATCGATCCCGGGCGACCGAAAGTCAAATCGGTCTCGGCAGCCGATCCGGCCCTATTCCTGACGGAGATTCGTGTATCCGGCCAGGACCCGGTCGATCCGCAACTTGAGGTCTTCGTGGATATCCAGGATCGAGCGATCGCCGTCGACGCGCTCGATGGAGAAGCGGGACATCAGAGGCTCGAACTGCCCGCGCATGGACTCCTGGTACACCATGAAGCTCCGGTACCAGTCCCGCGCGAGGCCCAGGTCCATGCCGGACTCCCAGTAGTCGAGCTGGCCCCGGGAAGAGAGCGTGCGGTCGAGGATGTTTTCGGCGGACGTGTCGAGCAGGTAGACGGCGTCCGGAACGACGGCCATGGAGTACAGGGGCTCGAGCCACTCGAACGGCGCGCCCCGCACCATGTCCCGCGCCATGAGCGTGTAGATGTAGCGGTCGGCGAGCACGACGGAACCGGCGCGCAGCGCAGGCAGGATTCGGTTTTCCAGCTGGTCGTAGAAGTCGGTCGCGTAGAAGAGCGCCATCGTGCGCGGGCTCATCACGTTTCCGTTCTTGGCCTGCTCCAGCTCGTTGGCCACGAGCTTGCTGCGCTTGAGGCCCATCTGCTCGACGGCGAACCCCAGCTGCTCGAGCCACCGCGACAGGAGCCAGATCTGGGTCGAGCGGCCGGACGAGTCCGGTCCTTCGACGACGATCAGGAGCCCGCCCAGCTCCTCCATATCGATGCCGGGGATCGTATGGCGGTACGTCCGATGGCTCACCACTCTCCCTCGGCGTCGATCAGGTCCTCCTCGAACACGGGCGGAGGGATGCCGTACTGGTCGTGAACGACGCGCTCGATCCGTGAGGGGTATGCGGTGAGGTCGATCCGTTCCTGGATGAGTTTCCGCGCGGCCTGCTGCTGGTGATGGATGGGAAGCGTGGCGTCCATCGTCACGAACCCGAACTCCTCGACCATCTCTGCGTAGTTCCGCGTGATCCGGTCCTGGAAGATCCGGAAGCCCTCGCGGAGGTCCAGCGAGAGGCCGAGATCCATGCCGGCTTCGAAGTAGTTGGGCTCCTTGCGGGACTTCGTCAGCCGGTCGAGCGCGGTCTCCACGGGGACGTGATACCAGAACGTGATGTCGGGCGGCTGGGCGAAGCCGTAGACCTCCCGCAGCCAGGCGGGGTCGCATCCCCGCGCTTTGTCGCGCGCATACGACGTGTAGACGTAGCGATCGCACAAGACGATGTAGCCCGCCCTCAGCATGGGCAGGATCTGACGTTCGTAGCGGTCGCCGAAGTCTGTCGCATGGATCAGGCAGAAGGTCGTGGGGGTCAGGAGCAGGCGGCGCTTGGCCTTCTTGGTGGCCTCCATGACGAGCGGGCTCGAGTTCCATTCGCTGAAGAAGACGCGACACCCCAAACCCATGAGCCACTTGTGCAGGAGGTCGATCTGCGTCGACTTGCCGGATCCGTCCACCCCTTCGACCGCGATCAGGCGGCCCGGCGTGCCGTGGGTTTCAGGAGGATTCACTGCGCACCGTCTCGTTGGCGACAACGATCTCGAGTCCGAACGTCTTCTCGAACAGCCCTTTCTTGCGTTCCAGCGCCCAGCGCTCGAGCTCGAAGTCGCCCTCTCCCTCGAGCTCCATCTCCATGTGATCGTCGTCGACATGGATCGCGATGTCGCCCACGTTCTGGATATGCTCGCGATCCAGGGCGTCGGCGACGCGCAGGATCGCCGCCATTCCGGTGACGCGTTTCTGATCCTCCTCGGACAGCGCCTCGAAGGAGGGATGCTTCGTGGAGGGATCGGCGCGTCGGTGGTAGCGGGCCACGTTGGCGACCAGCTCGACTTCGTCCAGGTCGAGGCCGGGAAGCTCCGATTCCGATATCAGATAATACGAATGCTTGTGGTGCCGCTTGTAGCCGATGCGCTGGCCGATGTCGTGGAGGATAGCCGCAGCGATCAGGACTTCGCGATCCCGCCCGTCGAAATCGACGTCCTCGGCGAGCGTGTCGAACAGGCGCTCCGACAGGCGGGCGACCTGCATGCCGTGGGATTCCTCGAAATGGAAGCGCCGCCCCAGCGCCACGGCACCGGCCACGACCTCCCGCGCGTGCCGCTCCCCGTGTCCTTCGCCGCCCGTCACGTCGTCGACCAGGTCGATCATCGTGCCCTCTTTGACGCCCACGTTGGGGACATGGATCCGGGAGACGCCGAACCGCTCGGCGAGCCGCGCGTAGATCATCGCCGCCGGCACGATCACGTCGGCGCGGTTCTCGCGGAGGTCGAATTCCGCGATCCGCTCCTCGGCCGTCATGCCGGCCAGCGTGTCGAGTGCCTTCTTCAGGTCGTCCAGCTCGAGGACACTGACACCGTCGTCGTCGGGACTGGCGCCTGCCACGCGGGCGAGGTCGTCGATGTTGCCGCCGGTCGCGACATATCCCGCGATGTCGGGACGCTCCCCGAATGAACTGAAGCGAAGTCCGGCCACGTATTCGTCCAGGAGCCTCCGTATGCGTTTTCCGCCGGCAGCCGCGCTGCGGAACTCCTCCAGCAGGCGGACCGTGCCGATGGGGAAGGACTCCAGCGAG
This sequence comes from Gemmatimonadota bacterium, assembly GCA_035687725.1. Taxonomy (GTDB): domain Bacteria; phylum Gemmatimonadota; class Gemmatimonadetes; order JACCXV01; family JAHWKZ01; genus JAICNR01. Next base: position 984 of record DASRVB010000065.1, on the reverse strand, counting down.
CGGATGCCCTCGCCGTCGACGATCGCGATCTCGAGGCTCCCGCCGCCGAGATCTGCCATGAGCCAGGGCTCGTTGCTCAGGGGGACGCGGGTCCGCACGGCCTGGTGCACGAGCCGGGCCTCCTCGGCGCCGGAGATCACCTCGAGCCTGAGTCCGGTGCGCTCGTGCACCTGCTTCACCAGCGCTCGGCGATTCCCGCTCTCCCGAACGGCGCTCGTGGCGACAGCGCGGTAGTGGAGGACGTCGTGTTCGACCAGGACGTCGCGGAAGCGCTCCATCACCGCCACGGCGGCCTCGATCCCCTCCGCGGACAGCACGCCCGATTCGGATGTATGGTCGGCCAGCCGGACGGGAATCCGCTCGCTGACGAGGGCGGTCCACGTCGATGGAGCGATGAAGTCCGCGATCACGAACCGGATCGCGTTGGAGCCCATGTCGACGACGCCGACCCGGACGGGAAAGCCCGGGGAGGGATCCGGAGGAGCGGAGCGCTTGTCCTGCATGGAATGAGCCTCCGCCGGTGGACTGTTCCGGGCCGCTATCGGGACCAAAGATACTCCGATCAAGTGACCGGAGTGTATCCGGCCCGCAACCCTGCGCGTCCGGGCGCCGCCCTCTATCTTCCCGCCCCGTGACCGTATCCCCGGAGGACGTCCGCCACATCGCACGGCTGGCCCGGCTGGAGCTGACCGACGAGGAGGTCGATCGGTTCCGCCGCGAGCTCTCCACGATCCTCGCTTACGTCGAGAAGCTGGAGGAACTGGAGGCCGGTTCGGCCGCCGAGCCGCCTAAGCCCGATCAGCCGTTGCGCGAGGACGCGCTGGTCGAGTGGACGGACCTGGCTCCGCTCCACGAGGCCGCCCCCGATTTCGCCGGCGGCTTCTTCCGCGTTCCGCGGGTCATCGAGTGAGCCCGGATCGTCCGCAGTCGGCGGTCGCGCTGGCGGATGCCGTGCGCGCGGGCCGGACGAGCGCGGCGGGCGCG
>DASRVB010000064.1:0-3472 GCA_035687725.1 Gemmatimonadota bacterium | reverse complement strand
TGATCACGGCGCCGCGTGCCCCCCGGTCACGGGCGGCACTGTATGCGGCGATCGTCTCCTCGGCCTCGCCCGAGTACGAGGAGGCGATCACGAACGCGCGATCGTCCACCCACGCCGGCGGATCGGGCGAGCGGATGGTCGCGATGGGGAGCTTCCCGCGCGACCCCACGGCCGCCGCCACGAGGTCGCCGGCTATCGCCGAGCCCCCCATCCCCAGGATCGCGACGGCGGCGGGAACCGGATCGGGATCCAGGCCGCGTGCGAACGCCCGGGCCGGCGCCAGAGCGGCCTCGAGCCTGCTCCCGAACCCCGCTACGTGGGCGCGCATGCCGGAGCGGTCGAGCTCGCCCTCGCGCTGACGCCAGAGCGCGAGCTCGGTCGCGGTGGGCAGAGCAGGTGAGTGGGCAGTCATGGCCGGGCGCTCAACCGGCCGGCGCGCGGTGGAACCGCTCGCCGAACCGGCCCTCCAGGATCGCCTTGACGGAATCGGAGTCGGATTGCTCGAGCGCTTCGGCGGCGGTTTCCCGCGCCTCGGCGACGCTCACCCTACCCAGCACCTGCTTGATCCGCGGGATCCTCGCCGCCACCATGCTGAAGCTCCGCACTCCGAGGCCCAGGAGGAGCGTCGCGGCGAGGGAGTTCGACCCCATCTCGCCGCACACCGTCACCTGCTTCCCCGCGACGTCGGCCGCGTCGACGACTTCCCGCACGAGCTTGAGGACCGCTGGATGAAACGGCTGGTAGAGGTGCGCGATGCGCCGGTTGCCGCGATCGACCGCGAGCGTGTACTGGATCAGGTCGTTGGTCCCCAGCGAGAGGAAATCGAAGCGCTCGGCAAGCCTCGCGGCCAGGAGGGCCGCGCCGGGCGTCTCGACCAGAACTCCCACCGGACAGCGCTCCGCGTGGGACAGACCTTCCGCCTGCAGCGAATGGCGCGCGGACTCCAGCACGTCGAACACCGCGTCGACCTCCTCCATCGCCGTGATCATGGGAATCATCATCGCCACATTCCCTTCAGCGCCGGCCCTCAGAATGGCCCGCATCTGGCCAACGAAGACCTCCGGGCGGTCGAGACAATACCGGACTGCCCGCCATCCGAGGAAGGGGTTGTCCTCGGGCTCCATTCCCGCCAGCAGCTTGTCGCCACCCAGATCGAGGGTCCGGATCGTGACCGGACGTCCCTCCATCCGTCGCACGATCCCGCCGTACACCTCCAGCTGGTCCTCCTCGGAGACGTCGCCGCCGCCCTGAAGGAACAGATACTCGGTGCGGTAGAGCCCGATGCCGTCCGATCCGAAGGCGAGCGCTGCGTCGACCTCGCGCTTGAACTCGATGTTTGCCAGAAGAGTCAGGGGCTCTCCGTCCTCGGTCTGGCCCGGCACGCCCGCCAGCGACACCCACTCTGCCCGCTTGCGCTCGATCTTGGCCTGGATCCGCTCGTATTCGGCCAGCGTGTCGGGCGAAGGGTTCTGGATCAGCAGCCCCTCGCGTCCGTCGAGGACCACCGACTCTCCGTGCGACACGCGCTGGAGGATGGGACCCAGGTCCACCACCGCCGGGATCTCGAGTGCGCGCGCCAGGATGGCCGTATGGCTGTTGGCGGACCCCAGCTCGGTCGCGAACCCCAGGATGCGGTCGCGATCGAGCTCGGCCGTCAGCGTCGCGGGGAGGTCGTGGGCCACGAGGATCGCGTTCTGGAGCAGGTCCCCCACTGCGGGCTCCCGCTGGCCCAGCAGGAAGCGGATCACCCGATGCTCGACATCGCGGATGTCCCGCACGCGTTCGCGGAGGTAGGAGTTCTCGCTCTTCTCTATCCGGTCGACCGCTTCGAGGACCAGGGACGAGAAGGCGTGCTCCACGTTCACGAGGTCGCGGCGGATCCGTTCGCGGGCCGATTCGATCAATGTCAGGTCTTCGAGGATCAGGAGATGGGAGTCGAAGATCGCCGCCTCGTCGCTCTTGTCGGCGCGCTGGAGGGCGGTCCGGACGCGCTCGATGTCCACCCGCGTCGCTTCCAGCGCGTCATTCAGCCGCGCGAGCTCGATCTCCACCTCGTCGCCGGAGATCTCGCGGCGCGGGACGCGGAGAGCGTCGGGCGTGATCAGGTAGACCGGCCCGTACGCCACGCCGGGCGAGACACCCTGGCCGTGATGGTAGATCTCCTGCGAGGCGAACTCATCCATCCTGATCTTCTCCGGCAGCGATCGGTCGTCCCTCGTCGTCCTCGTCGAACCCGCGCTCGACGAGCGCCACGAGCTCTTCGATGGCCATCTGCGCGTCTTCCCCTTCGGCCCGGATCTCGATCTCGGCTCCCTGTTCGGCGGCCAGCATCATCACGCCCATGATGCTCTTGCCGTTGACTTCCATGGAATCGCGGGCCACGTAGATGTCGCAGACGAATCGCGCCGCCAGGCGCACGAAGTGCGCGGCCGGGCGGGCGTGGAGTCCCAGCCGGTTGGCGATCCGCACTCTGGCTCGGCAGCTCGCGGACATCACGGCAAGTCTCCCTGGGAGAGATGGAAGATCGCGCCCAGGAGGGCCGCGACTGCGAGAAATGCGAGCGCCGGAGAAAGCGCGGGATCCCGCGCGCCGATCTGCGTGCCGGCCAGCCAGAGCAGGCCGACGAGCGCGAGGAATATCGCGCCTCCCGCGAGACCCCCGCCACCGAGCACGGCGAGCCCGGCGCCCATCCCGAGGCCGGCACCGGCCGCGAGCATTCCGACCGCCCGCGCCACGCGCGAAGCGTTCGCCCAGAAGGGATCCTGGAGCACGCGCACCACCGCGGCACCGGCGGCGAATCCGGCCCGGACCCCGGCCAGGCGGACTCCCTGTGCGAGCGCATTCCACACGACGAGGTAGGCGATCGCCGGCCATACGCTGCCTGTCGCCAGCGCCGCGACCGCGGCCGCGAGCCCGAGCGCCGGCCGCAACGCGCTCCAGAACAGCTCGTCCCCGATCGCCCCCAGGCTTCCCCTGAGCGCGTGGAGAAGCCGGGCGAGACGCTGCTCCGCGCCCGCCGCGCCGCGGGCGATCTCCTCTTCGACGCGGAGCGCCACCCCCATCGCGATCGGCGCCAGGTACGGGTTGGCATTGAACGTGCCGAGGTGGGCGAGGAGGCGTTCCGCGCGCTCGCCGCGATCGGGGCGAATCCGCTCGAGACCCGGAAGGAGGGCCCAGCCGAAGCCGATCCCCTGAAGGGAGTCGTAGTTCCAGACGGCCTGGACGAGGGCGGACCTGAGCGCGACCCGGCGCCGCTCGCGCCGAAGCCGGCCCGAGAGCCCCCTCTCCTGCTTCACCGCGCGGCTCCCAGAGCGACCAGCGCGACCCCGGCGGCTGCGCCGAAGACCAGCGAGAGCTTTCGCCTCCGGCCGAGACCCAACGCGCGGGCGCCCGCCACCCCTGCCATCGCCGCCGCGGCGATCCGGAGCCCGTGCGCGTCCAGCGGCCCCGCCCACGGCGAGCCCGCCACGAG
>DASRVB010000063.1:0-5899 GCA_035687725.1 Gemmatimonadota bacterium | reverse complement strand
TGGCCGCGCGGGCGCGCGTCGAGGGGGATTCGGCCCTCGCGCGGTTCGCCGACGGCGCGGGCCTGGCGCTCGACGGCCTCGTGACATGGAAGCGCGGGAACCTGGACCTCGCCGAGGAGTTTCTCGAGGAGGCTCGGGTCGAGGCGACGGGCCACGGACCGCACTGGTCTGTCAACGACGCGATCCGCTGGTGGCTGGCGGAGATCCTCGTCGAGCAGGGGAAGCCGCACGAGGCCGAGCGGTACTTCGCCTCGATGGGCCCGCACACGATGGCGGACAAGCGGCGAGGGGATCTGTACACGGAGCTGGGCGAGACCGAGCGGGCGCGCGAAGCGTACGAGCGGTTCCTGACCGCGTGGCGGGACGCGGAGCCCGAGATGGCGCCGACCGTGGGCCGGGTGCGCCAGGCAGTGGCCGGGATGGCTCCGCTCCGGCGCGAGTAAGTCTGGGGCGTCGCCGGCCCCGATTCGGCGGGCTACTCCGGCGTGTCCTCCGTCGCGTAGATGAGCGGCGCGACCCACGGCACGATGGGGATCTCGCGGTCGCCGATCCGCACCGTGATCCCGCACTCGGCGTCGTAGCGCACCACCTCGAACGGCACGCCCTTCTCGAATCCCATCGCGACCAGCCGGCTGGCCACGTCGTCCTCGTTCCAGCGGATCCCGACGACCCGGCCGCGCTCGCCCTTCTGCATGAAGTGGAGGGGGAACTCGACGGTCACGCTCGCTCCTGGATGATAATCATTCCTGTCCAGCATACGGCTGGAGCAGCGAGGAGTCAATCGGCGAGAAGGGATCTGCTCAGGTGTGTCGCCGGCGAAGGAGCGTCAGAGCCGGGCCAGCGCACGGCGCGCGAGCTCCGCGCTGGCGTCGCGGTCGAGGGCGGGACCGCCGACGCCGCTCTGGATCTGCACCATGTGGCCCTCGCCCCACGTCTGCAGCGTCGATCCGTACGACCAGACCGCGGCCGATCCCAGGCCGTCCACCGGCTCGTAGTCGGCCTCGTTGAAGCCTTCCTCGAGCACCGACCGGGTCTGATCCAGGTACTCCTGGTACGTCATCGCGGGCGCGGGGAACGCCATGACGGTGACGATCGTCTGCGAGGTGTCGAAGGCCATGGGCCAATCGCAGTACGACACGCCGCCCGCGACGGGAGTGATCAGCTCCGGCGAGCCGGGCTCGGAGCCCGTGACCTCGCGGATGTCCGATGCGCTGAGGACTTCGCAGGGATCGGTCGCCCCTGCCACCTCGGCTCCCGCCGGCACCGAGTCGGGACTGGAAGCCTCGTCGTCCTCCGTCGCCCCGCCGCATCCTGCGAGGAAGGCGAGCAGCGCGACCGACAACCGCCGAGCGAGCGCGAGACGGGGCGTCACTCCTCCTTGGATGCGGTTCTCACGGCGGACTCTTCGACGAACACGCGGCGAGCCAGGTCCTGATCGATCGACAGCGGCAGACCGTTGCGCTCGATGGTCATCGCCCCGCCGGGCTGGCGCGCGATCACGGTGATGCGCGTTCCAGGCACGAGCTCCAGCGAGGCGAGCTGGCGGAGGAACTCGGCCTCGCGGTCGGAGACGCTGCGCACGACCACGCACCCACCGATCTCCACCTCGCTCAGCCGGCGCGTCGCCCGCGCGGGAGGCCGGCCGATCTTCGGCGGGATGGGGTCGCCGTGCGGGTCGGTCGTCGGATGCCCGAGCATGGCGTCGATCCGGTCCTCGAACTCTTCGCTGATCACGTGCTCCAGTCGCTCGGCCTCGTCGTGGACGGTGTCCCAGGAGTAGCCGAGCGCCTCCGCCAGGTAGAGCTCGATCAGCCTGTGATGCCGGATGACCTCGAGCGCGATCTTCTCGCCGGCGTCGGTGAGCGAGACTCCTCGGTACGGCACGTACTCGACCAGCCGCATATCGGCCAGCTTCTGCATCATGTTCGTCGCGCTCGCCGCCGACACGTCCATGCGCTCGGAGATCGCCGACGTCGAGGCGCGCTCCTCGCCGCGTTCGCGAACGAGCGTGTAGATGACCTTGAGGTAATCCTCGATCGGAGGGGTGATCTCGGGAAGAGGCTGGGCGATCATGAGGTGTTCGAATCTGCCGGAGGTGGTGGTCAGCGTCAATCGCGAGGTGTAGCGGACTTGCCCGCCGCCGCGTGCAGTGACCCGCGCGCCGCGGCCGGGCCGCACGCGGGCGCGCATGGTATCGTAGCCCGAATGGGGATCCCGATCTCGGTCGTCGACGCGTTCTCGGAGACGCCGTTCCGCGGCAACCCCGCGGGCGTCTGCCTGCCGCCGCGAGACGCCGAGCCGGGGTGGATGCAGGCGGTGGCCGCGGAGGTGAACCTGGCCGAAACCGCGTTCCTGTTTCCCCGCTCGAGTGGCGAGTACGACCTGCGCTGGTTCACGCCGCTCGTAGAAGTGGATCTCTGCGGGCACGCGACGCTGGCCTCCGCGCATAGGCTCTGGGAGGAGGGTCTGGCTGACGACGGCCCGATCCGCTTCCACACGCGCAGCGCGATCCTGACCGCGACGCACGCCGGCGCGGACATCGAGCTCGACTTCCCGTCCGCGCCTCCGCGCGAGACCCCGCCGCCGGCCGGCCTCGCCGAAGCGCTCGGCGCGCCGTTCGTCTGGACCGGGGAGAATGCGCTGGGGGATCTTCTGGTCGAGATGCCGGACGATACGGCGGTGCGGAACCTCGAGCCCGATTTCGTCGGCCTCGGCAAGGTGCCGGCGCGCGGCGTGATCGCGACGGCAGCCGCCGAGCGGCGCTTCGACGTGGGCCACGACTTCGTCAGCCGTTTCTTCGCGCCGCGCGTCGGAATCGACGAGGACCCGGTGACCGGGTCGGCGCATTGCGCGCTGGCGCCGTTCTGGGCCGCGAGGCTCGGGCGAACGGAGCTCGTCGGCTGGCAGGTCAGCGCCCGCGGCGGGATCGTCCGCACGCGGGTCGACGGCGACCGCGTCGCTCTCGGCGGCCGCGCGGTCACGGTGTGGAAGGGCGAGCTTCTTCCGGGGATCGAAAAGGAGGGAACATGAGGACGAACCGAAGGATGGTGGTGCTGCTGATGCTCGCGACGGCCGCGGCCTGCACGCAGAGTGGAAACGGGGCGAACGCGGACGAGGGCGAGCCGTCCGCCGAACCGCCGAGCGCCGGGATCGAGAGCGCAGCCGACTCGCTGCCCGCCGCGCTACTGGGCACCGCGCCGCCTCCGCGCGGCGAGACCGTCAACTACTACGCCGCCGATGCGGCGGCCGCGGGATACCTAGTGACGCCGGCGGGGGAGGGCCCGCATCCGGCCGTGATCCTGATCCACGAATGGGACGGCTTGAACGACCGCATCCGCCAGGTCGCCGACGCGCTGGCCGACGAGGGATACGTCGCGCTGGCGGCGGACCTCTACTCCGGCCGCGTCGGATCGACTCCCGAGGAGAACAGGTCGCTCATGCAGGAAGCGCGCGCCAACCCCGGCGCGATGATCGCGAACCTGGATGCGGCCGTCGACTTCCTCCGCGCCCGCGACGACGTGACCGGCAAGGTGGGGACGATGGGCTGGTGCTTCGGCGGGGGCGTCGCGCTCTCCTTCGCGCTCGGCGGTGAGCACCACGACGCGACGGCCATGTTCTACGGCTCGCTCGTCACCGACCCGGACTCGCTGGCCGCCCTCGACCACGAGATCTACGGGACGTTCGCCGCCGAGGACGACGGCATCCCGCCCGATCAGGTCGCGCAGTTCGCGGAGGCCCTGCGGGCTGCGGGCGTGGCCAACGATGTCCACGTCTACGATGAGGTCGATCACGGCTTCTGGCTCTGGGTGGACCAGGACTTCGAGACCCGGAGCGGGCCCGCGCTCGACGCGTGGACACGGCTGAAGGCATACCTCGCGCGAACGCTGAGCGAGGGATAGCGCCGGCAAGCCGGTGGAATAGGCGCGCGGGTTCCGATTCCGATGAGCCCTGCGCACGTGGGAGTGCTCACGCTGACGGCGGTGGTGTCCGTCGGACTCGCGATGCTCGCACGCGCAGAGCCCGAGAGCGGTCCCGTGGTGCGCGCCGGGCTCGCGGGCTTCCTGCTCGCGGGCGCGATCGGCTACGTGGTCGCGGAGTGGCGGCTGGGAGTCCTTTCCGTCTGGGATTTCCTGCCGCTCCACCTCTGCGACTTCGCGATCTTCGTGGCGGCATTTGCGCTGGTGACGCGCCGGCCCGGGGCGGTCGAGCTCCTCTGGTTCTGGGCGCTCACCGGCACCGTGCTCGCGGTGCTGACGCCGGCGGTGAGCGGGAGTTTCCCCGATTGGCGCTGGCTTCTCTATTTCGCCATGCACGGTGGCGTGATCGCCGCGGCTGCGGTCCTCGTCCTCGGCTGCGGCATCCAACCGCGACGAGGCGCCGCCTGGCGGGCATTCGGCTGGACCGTCCTCTACGCCGGGATCGTCGCGATCGTCGATCTCCTCACCGGCGCGAACTTCCTGTGGCTCCGCGCGAAGCCGGTCCAGCCGACGGTCCTCGACTGGCTGGGGCCCTGGCCCGTCTACCTCGTCGCCGCCGGTGCGATCGGCCTCGCCGGCTTCCACCTCCTCGCGCTGCCGTTCCGCGAGAAGAGGTGGAGCGACCGGCGATCGGAGACGGGCTAACCTTCGTCCTCCGCGCACGCGCCTTCGGTATCGCCGTGGGCGAGATGGTCCGGCACCGCGGATTCGCCGACTTCGATCGTGTGGGGATTCTCGAGGTTGCCCGGCGGAACGTGACAGACGGCGACCTTGGTCTCCTCTTCTTCCGTCCCCTCGCCATCCTCGCCTTCCGGATCATCGCCGGTATCCTCGGGATCCTCCTCTCCGGCGTCGTCCGCGCAGGCGCCTTCGGTGTCCCCGTGCGCCATGTGGGCGCCGACGGAGAGGGCTCCGACGTCGACCGTGTGCGCCGCGTCGGGATTGCCGGGCGGAACGTGGCAGAGGGTGACCGAGGCCTTGGCGTCCTCCACGCTCGCGACCACGTCCTCGAAGCCGCTCTCCTCGTCGCCCTGCACGCGATCGAGGACCTGGAGGCGGAACTCGTCGTCCGGCTGGGCATCCGCGTTCGCGTCGCGGAAGACCTGGACGTTCAGCGCGAAGGCGCCGCCCGGGCTCTGGTCCACGCGCCCTTCCGCGAACAGCGCGTCGCCCGCGGCGACGGTCAGGCCGAACTCCATCGGCGCCCCGTCGACCAATGCGATCCGGACGGCGTACGCTCCGGGGGGCAGCGCAGACGAGAAGGCCCCGCTGGGGCCGGTGCGAACCGAGCGGATCGCCCGGCCGTCCCGGACGAGGTCGATTCGGGCGTCGGCCAGTGCGGTTCCTGCTCGGAATGCGTCGCCTGCAGCGGCATCCGAGGCGAAGGTCAACAGTCCCGAAAAACTGGCTTCCGCCGGATCGCCGGAGCCGGCCGGGCCGGCACCGGAACAGGCGAACGCGAATGGAATCTGCAAGGCCAGGAAGAGTTTCGCGGCGTTGCGGGGTAGTCCGATCATGGGCGCTCCTCTGGGGGAGGAGTGGGATATCGGGAATCCCTGTTCGCTGCAAGATCAAGACCCCCAGACGTCAGGTCCGGGCAACGATGAGGTAGGGGCCGGCGGTGGAAACGGTGGCCCCGGCCAGGCGCGAGTTGCGGACGACGATCGCCATCTCGTCCGGGGTGAAGGCGGCGGCCACCGAGTCCTCGTAGAGCCGGCGCATCTCGCCGCCGTAGTGGCGACCGTGCCAGGCGACCCACGTCGGCATGAGACCGCGCGGCGGCCGGCGAAGATCCCTGAGGAGGACGCGGCCGGAAGCGCCCGCCACGCGCGCGATCTCGTCCAGCACGGGGGTGGGGTCGCCCACGTGGTGGAGGAGCGAATTCGAGATCACGAGGTCGAACGCGCCGTCGGCAAACGGAA
>DASRVB010000062.1:0-2604 GCA_035687725.1 Gemmatimonadota bacterium | reverse complement strand
GAGTCGGCGGGCGGCGCGGCCGCGCGCCGGACGTCGAATCCCTCCGCCTCGAGCCGCTCCGCCAGTCCGTCCGCCAGGAACCCGGCGGGTGCGGGAGCGACCAGGTCGAGCGCGGGCTTGTCGTCCATGCCGCCCCGCATGCCGCCCGTCACCGTGCCGATGAAGAAGAAGAAGACGGGGGGCATGGCGAACGTCCACAGCAGCGTCTCCCTCTGCCGTAGCAGATACCACAGGTCCTTCCGCGTCACGAACAGGGCCGATCTCAGGAAGCTCACGTGGCCCAACCCCGGAGGCGCAGGGAAACCAGCCAGCCGAGCGCCAGCGCGAGACCGGCAGCGGCCGCCATCGACACCGCGAGGACGGCCGGCTCGGGAGCGCCGTCCATGACCGCCCGCAGCCGGAGGAGGGCCCAGCCGTTCGGGGTCAGCCGCCCCAGGGAGGCCATCCAGTCGGGCATCGCCTCGAAGGGGAAGAAGCTGCCACCGAGCATCGCCAGTGGCAGAGTCACGGCGCTGACCAGCACGTTGCCCGCGCGCTCGCTCTGCGCCAGGACCTGGACGACCGTGAACAGCGCGAGCAGCGCGAGGCCCACGAGCGTCAGCCAGAGGAAGGCGAGAGGCAGGTTCTCGACCTCGATCCCGAAGAGCCAGCGTCCCGCGACTAAGCCGATCGCGGACACGACCGCGAGCGCGGCGGACCCGGCCAGCCACTTCCCCGCCACCAGCCAGCCTGCGCTCCGCGGCGCGGCGAGCGCGCGCTCGAGGGTTCCCTGCCGCTTCTCGTTCCACAGGTCGATCGAGAGGCCGGATGCCATGAACAGGATCGCGAGGATGAGCATCCCGGGAAAGAAGGCGCGCGCGAAGTCGAACTCCTCGCCCGTTTCGGCCACCGTTTCGAGCTCGATCGCGGGCGGCAGAAGCCAGGGGCGCGCCTCCTCGCCGCTCCGGTTGAACGCCGTGGCGATGGCCGCCACGGTGGTGTCGGCGGGAAAGCCGTCGGCAGTGTCGGCAGGAACGGCGTCGACATCTCCGTCCGACACGATCCGGTCGATGGGATCGTCGAAGAGCCGGCGCAGCACCTCGGCGGCCTCGAGCTCGATGTCGAGCGTCTCCTCTAGGATCTCCGGCAGCACGGTCTGGCTCGGGTTGGTCACCAGCTCGAGCGCCGCGGGCTCGCCGTTCAGTACCGCGCCGCCGAAGCCTTCGGGGATCACGAGCAGTCCGGAAGCTTCGCCGTCTTCCATCCGCTCGCGGCCTTCCGCCGCCTCGACCGGCTCGACCACCACGAGATCGGCGAGGGCGCCCTGCTGGAATCCCCCCGTCAGGAGCCGGCCGGCGAGCGTGCCGTCGTCGTCGGCGACCAGGAGCTTCGCCTGCGGGGAGGCGTCGCCGCCGAACACGAGCACGAGGAGCCCGCCGACCATGAGCGGGATGCCGATCCAGAGGAGCAGCGCGGGCCAGTCGTTCCTGATCCGGAGCAGATCCTTGCGCGCGGCGGAGAGCAGGAACGGCACTACTCGCGGAGCTCCTTGCCGGTCAGGCGGATGAAGAGGCTCTCGAGGCTCGGCCGGGTGACCGTCGTCTCCCGCACCGCCGCTCCGGTCCCCGCCACGGTGCTCAGGATCTCGGGAAGCCGGCGCGAGGCCTCGGGCACGGCGAGCGCGATCTGATCATCGCCCGCCGCCACGACCTCCACTCCGTCGAGCGACCCCACGGCCTCCCGCACGGCGGCCGGATCGAGGGCGCCGGCGAGGCGCACGAGATCTCGCTCGCCCATCGACCCGCGGAGCTCCTCGAGCGTCCCGGAGGCGATGATCCTGCCGTGGTCGAGGATCGCGAGGCGATCGCAGAGCGCCTCGGCCTCTTCCATGTAGTGCGTGGTGTATAACACGCAGACTCCCGCCGCCGCCTGGTCACGCACTAGATCGAGGAGGCGCACGCGGCTCTGGGGATCGACGCCCACCGTGGGCTCGTCGAGGAGCAGCACCTCGGGCTCGTGGACGATCCCGCAGCCGAAGTTGAGCCGCCGCTTCATTCCACCGCTGAACGTCTCGACCCGGTCCTCGGCGCGGTCCAGCAGCCCCACGGTCTCGAGGACGGCCCGCACCCGCTCGGCGAGCCGCGCCCCCCGCAGGCCGTAGGCCTCCCCCCAGAAGCGGAGGTTCTCCTCGGCAGCGAGATCCTCGTAGAGCGCGACCTCCTGTGGCACGATGCCCATCCGCGCCTTGGCGGCGCGGGGCTCGCGGGCCATGTCGTGGCCCTGCACCCGGACGCGGCCGCTCGTCGGGAACAATAGTCCCGAGATGCACCCGATCGTCGTCGACTTGCCGGCGCCGTTGGGGCCGAGGAGGCCGAAGATCTCGCTCGGCCGGGCGACGAACGTGACGTCGTCGACGGCCACGAGTTCGTCATATTCCTTGCGGAGAGCCTCTACCTCTATCATGTCTATCCTCCGGTACGCGGCTATATGGAGAGACGGCACATAACTAGTTTCGGGATACGACCCGGGCCAGAGGAGTGGGATGATCGTCGAGTGGCATGAGTGGATCGACAGGTACGTGCACGAAGTGGTCAGGCGGCTGCCGCGGGACCGGCGCGCCGAGGT
>DASRVB010000061.1:0-2543 GCA_035687725.1 Gemmatimonadota bacterium | reverse complement strand
CGCTGGGCCTCGTCGGGTTCGGCCGTATCGCGCGGGCGCTCGCCGCCAAGATGGCGCCCCTCGGCTATCGGATCGTGACCACCGATCCGTTCGTCCCGGACGAGGCGGTCCGCGAGGCGGGAGCGGAGCCGATGACCCTCGAGGAGCTCCTCGCCGCCGCGGATGTCGTTTCCGTGCACGCGCCGCTCACCGCGGACAGCCACCATCTGATCGGCGCGGCGGAGCTCGCGCTGCTGCGGCCCGGCACGATCCTCGTGAACACGTCCCGCGGCCCCTTGGTCGACCTCCACGCGCTTCGCGCCGCGCTCGCAGAGGACCGGCTCGGCGGAGTGGGCCTGGACGTCCTCGAGGTGGAGCCCCCGTCGCCCGACGACCCGCTCCTCCACCGCGACGACGTGATCGTCACGCCGCACGCGGCCTTCTACAGCGAGGAGTCGCTCCGCGAGCTCCAGCGCAAGGCCGTGGAGCAGGTGATCGAGGCGCTGGCCGGCCGGATCCCTCCGTACGCGGTGAACGCCGACGCCGTCGCGGGGAGCTAGGGCCCGGAGCGGGCCACGGCCCACCAACGCGCGCCGCGCCGTCCGACGTCCACGGCGATACCGAAGCACGCCTCGAGCGAGCCCCGCGTCAGCACACCTTCGATCGCCCCGCTCCCCACGAGCAGCCCGTCGCGCAACAGCGCGGCATGGCTCGAGGACGGTGGGATCTCCTCCAGGTGGTGCGTCGCGAGGATCGTCGTGGGGGCCGACGGCTCGGCGAGCACGGCCTCGAGGGCCTCGATCAGCATCTCCCGCGCCGGAAGATCCAACCCCGAGGCGGGCTCATCGAGGATCAACAGCTCCGGGTCCGGATATAGGGCGCGGGCGAGGAGGACCCGCTGCCGTTCCCCCTGGCTGCACGTGTCGAAGCGCCGTGCGGCGAGGTGCGCGCAGCCCACGCGATCGAGGAGCGTCACCGCGCGGCGCTCATCCTCCTCGTCGAACTCCTGGAACCAGGGCGACAGGGCCGCTCGCTTCCCGGTCAGCACGACGGTACGGACCGGCAGTCCCGGCGCCATCCGCTCTGCGAGCACGTGACTCGTGTGGCTGATCCTCGGGTGGATCGCGCGCACGTCCGCACGTCCCAGGGCGGCGCCGAGGACCTCGACCCGACCCGACGACGGCTGCCGTCGTGCGCCCGCGAGCGCGAGGAGGGTGGTCTTCCCGCCCCCGTTCGGCCCCAGGAGCACCCACCGTTCTCCTCGACGAACCCGCAGGTCGACCGGGCCGAGCACGTTCCGTCCCTCGATCCGCACCGACGCCTGTCGCAGCTCGACCGCAGCGGGCGACGCCGTCCGGTCCTCGGTCCCGCTCGCGTTCACGCTCATCGGCACCGTTCAGGCATCGACGAACACCTTCAGCGCTCCCGGCGCGCCCGCGGCCTCGATCGCGCCTGCGACGTCGTCGAGCGGATGATGCGCGGAGACGAGTGGGTCCAGCGCGATACGGCCCGAGGCGACCGCGTCGATCGCGAACGGGAAGTCCTCGACGCGCGCCGATCGCGCGCCGATGATCGCGATCTCCTTGTGGTACAGCTCGTAGAAGGGGAGGGATCCGGTCGTCTCGGTCATCGTGCCGTACGCGAGGATCCGCCCGCCCGTGCGCACCATCTCCATCGCCCGTGCCAGCGCCGCGACGGTGCCGACGCATTCGATCACGACGTCGGCGCCGCCCGGGAGCGCCTCCGCCACGGCCTCGGCCTCCGTTCCGTCCGCCGCCGCGGTGTCGTCCGCCCCCAACCCGCGGGCGATCGCGAGCTTCGGCGCCGACCTCGTGACCCCGATTACGGGCCCGGCTCCCCGGAGCCTGGCCAGCTGGAGGTGCAGGAGCCCCGTGACTCCCAATCCGAGCACAACGACGCTCTCTCCGGGAGTGATCCCGATGCGGCGCTGCGCATGAGCGCACGTCGCGAGCACCTGCAGGAGAGGGGCGGTCGTGGGATCGAGGCCGTCCGGGAGGGGGTGGACGTTCGACGACGGGACGGCCACGAACTCGCACAGCCCGCCGTCCCGATCGCGACCGATCAACCAGCCCCGTGTGCAGATGTTGGTGCGGTTCTCCCGGCACTGTGGGCATCGCCCGCACGCGATCCCCGGGTCGACGAGGACCCGTTCGCCCGATCGGGCCCCGGATGCGAGCGTCCCGACGATCTCGTGCCCCATCACCCTGGGGTAGGCCACCGGGATCTTCCCGGCGTGGATGCTGAGATCGGTGCCGCAGATGCCGACCGACTCGACCCGCACCACGACCTCGTCGGGGTCGGGACGGGGAGCGTCCCGGTCGCGCAGCTCGAGTGCCGCGGGTCCGAGCAGCAGCGCGGCTCTCACGGTTGCTCTTCCCTTGGTCGAAGGATGATCATCCGCTCGTCCCCAGGTCGGTGATGAGGATGAGCTTGCCCGCCGTCGTTCGGCTCTGGAGGGCTCGATGCGCCTCGTCGGCTCGGGCCAGCGGGTAGCGCGCATGGATCCGGACGTCGAGGCTGCCGCTCGCCACTGACGAGAAGAC